>CAZNDJ010000033.1:0-30708 GCA_964571705.1 uncultured Chitinophagaceae bacterium | reverse complement strand
GTACTAACTATCAAGGGAGAAGTAGTAGAGTAACACTGCCCGCTGAGGCACAAGTGAACAGGCCCCTTTGCGGGCCTGTTTTGTTTTTTAGCTTTGCGAAAAGCCCACATTTTGAAACTGCATTCTACTCTCCTTCTGGCGCTGGTGTTTGCCTTTGGTGCCTGTCTGGGTCAGGGCACTCATCCCTGGTATCACAGCACCACCATCTACCAGATATATCCCCGCTCCTATTATGATAGCAATGGTGACGGCATCGGCGACCTCCCCGGGATAATACAGAAACTGGATTATATCCAGTCTCTCGGCTATGAGACTGTCTGGTTCTCCCCTTTCTACTCGAGCCCGCAACGTGACTTTGGGTATGACATATCTGACTACCTGGCTATAGCACCGGAGTATGGTACGCTCGCAGATGCGCAGCAGCTGATAGCGGAGACGCACAAGCGGGGTATGAAGATCGTCTTTGACATGGTGATGAATCACACCTCTGACGAGCACCCATGGTTTAAAGAATCCAAAAGCTCCCGGAACAACCCTAAGGCGGACTGGTATATCTGGACAGACAAGCCAAACCACTGGCATAGTGTAGTGGGTGGTGCCGGATGGCACTATTGCAAAGAAAGAAATCAATACTACTGGGCCAGCTTCCTGCCCTTTCAGCCGGATCTGAACTACCGCAACCCACAGGTGAAAAAGGCGATGTTTGATGCATGCCGCTATTGGCTGGTACAGGGTGTGGATGGCTTCCGACTGGATATGATCAACTCGATCTACAAAGACTCTCTGCTGCGAAACAATGGTGCCTCGCGCAGGGCTGTCCGTCATGCGCCGGGCTCGGGCCAGTTCATTCATACGGTGAAAGGGTACCTCAATCAGCCGGAGACTTTTCAGTTTGCTAAAGAACTCCGTGCTGTCTGCGATTCCTTTGGAGACCGCATGCTACTGGGCGAAGTGTACGGCACACATCCTATAGTAAAGGAGTTTCTGGGGGGCAATAAAAATAATGGCCTCGGTTTAGTATTTAATTTTGAAATGCTTCGCTTCAAATACAAGGCAGCTTATTTCCGTAAGCTGACTGAAAATCTGGAACGTGACTTCCCGCAGCCTTTTGCACCCGTATATGTATTCAGCAATCATGATCGCCGCCGTAGTATGAAGCGGCTGGATGATGATATGGCAAAGGCCAGGCTGCTGCAGTTTTACCAGCTCACTACACGCGGTGTATCCTGTATGTACTATGGCGAGGAGATAGGCATGAGCGATCTGGCCCTCCCGTATAAAACTGCCTTGGACCCTATAGGACAGAAATATAAGAAAGTACCGCGCTGGCTCACGGAGCTGGCAGATGAGACGCTAAACCGGGACGACCTGCGTACACCCATGCAGTGGACGAGCGGAGAGAATGCAGGTTTCTCCACGGGCAGTAAGACCTGGCTGCCCGTACACCCCAATCATGATACGATCAATGTAGTGACAGAAAAGAAGGACAGCGCCTCCATATTAAATGAAGTCAGTACACTCCTCCATCTGCACGGAAGCAATAAGGCGATGCACAATGGCCGGCTGGAAATACTACCCAAGCAACCGAAAGGAATACTGGCATACACCCGCCAGGAAGGTAATGAGGAATTATTGGTCATCCTAAATTTTTCCAGGAAGGCAAAAACTATCCCGATCCCGGATCAATTTCACAAAATATATAGTCTGCATCCCGGCGATGGAGCTACTGGCAAAATTGCTACTCTCAAAGGGTTGGGAGGCCTGATCCTGAGCAAATAATAGGCCTTTTGGGCTATTCCTGATCTTTTGTAATTATGCATTGGCAAATTCGTCTAACTCCAACAAAATAAAACATATGGCTACTGGATTTTTCAAAGTACCTACCCCTCATAATGAACCTGTAAAGACCTATGCCCCAGGCACACCTGAGCGCAAAGAACTGCAAGAGAAACTCAAGGAGATGCGCAGCGAAGTGCGCGACATCCCAATGTATATCGGTGATAAAGAAGTACGCGATGGACAAAAGATAGAACTGCGCCCTCCTCATGATCGCAATCACTTGCTCGGACACTTTTATAAGAGTGACAAGGCGCATGTGGCACAGGCTATAGAGGCAGCTCTGGCTGCGCATGAGCAGTGGCAGTCTCTGACGTGGGAGCATCGTGCCTCTATCTTCCTAAGAGCTGCTGATCTCATAGCAGGTCCATACCGCGCAGAGCTGAATGCAGCCACCATGCTGGGGCAATCGAAGAATGCCTTTCAGGCGGAGATAGATTCAGCCTGTGAGATCATAGACTTCCTGCGTTTCAATGTGAAATACATGACCGAGATCTACGCCATACAGCCAGATTCTAATCCTGGTATGTGGAACCGTCTCGAGTGGAGACCACTGGAGGGTTTCGTGTACGCGCTGACACCGTTCAACTTTACTGCTATAGCAGGCAACCTGCCTAGCTCCTGCGCCATGATGGGCAATGTCGTAGTGTGGAAACCAAGCAATACACAAGTATACGCCGCACACGTACTGATGAAAGTATTTCGCGCAGCCGGCGTGCCTGCGGGTGTCATCAACCTGATCTATCCATCAGGCCCTGACGCTGCAGATGTAGTATTCAAGCATAAAGACTTTGCAGGTATCCACTTCACAGGATCTACAGGTGTATTTCAAGATATATGGAAGTCTATAGGCAATAACATTCATCTCTACCGCTCCTATCCGCGTATAGTAGGCGAGACCGGCGGCAAAGACTTTGTGCTGGCGCACAAATCTGCAGACCCTAAGATCGTATCTGTAGCACTCTCGCGTGGTGCATTTGAGTACCAGGGCCAGAAATGCTCTGCAGCCTCCCGTGCCTATATCCCTAAGAGCATCTGGCCAGAGGTGCTGAAGCTGATCACCCATGACCTGAAGGATATGAAGATGGGCCCGGTAGAAGATTTCAGCAACTTCATCAATGCCGTGATAGATGAAAAGTCCTTTGACAAACTCGCGGCAGCTATAGAAGATGCCAGGAGCAGCAAAGACGCTGAGGTGATCCTGGGTGGCACATACGATAAATCTAAAGGCTACTTTATCGAGCCTACCATTATACAGGTGAAAGACCCTCACTACGTTTCTATGAAGGAGGAGCTATTTGGGCCGGTTCTCTCTGTCTACGTATATGATGACGAGGCGTATGAGGAAACGATCAGACTGGTAGATACGACTGCTATCTATGCGCTGACGGGCTCTATCATCGCGCAGGACCGCTACGCTATAGAGGTAGCTACTCAGAAACTCAGCAATGCAGCAGGTAATTTCTATATCAATGACAAACCTACCGGCGCAGTGGTAGGCCAGCAGCCATTTGGCGGTGCCCGTGGCTCTGGTACTAATGACAAGGCAGGCTCCATGATCAACCTGCTCCGCTGGGTACAGCCACGCACGATCAAGGAGACCCTGGTACCACCTACTGACTACAGGTATCCATTCCTGGCCAAGGATTAAAAATACATCAGCCGAAACCCAATCGCTATGAAAAGAATTTTAGTGTCGCTATCCACTTTGCTGATCAGCGCTGTGGCATTTGCCCAATGTACTTCCTGTACTGTTAATATTTCAGGCACTGACGTCGCAGACCATGCCGTCGGCCTGGGACAGACACTTTGTATACAATCTGGCGGAACCGCTACCGGCCGTATCCTGATATCATCTGGAGGCAAAGTCTGCAATCAGGGACACATTCATAACACCAATATCTGGGTATCTGCCGGAGGGCAGCTCGACAACTATGGGATGATAATGTCTGATAGCCTGCTGGTGAGTGGCTCTAATGCAGTGCTGAATAACTCAGGCGCGATCACCGATGACCGTCTGGCAGTCACCTCTGGCGGGAATGTACATAACACCGGATCGATATCCTGCAGCGTGTATGGCGACTCCACGTGCACGATCAATAATGAAGGTAGCTTTTCATCTACCCTTGATTTTGCCCAAGGGTTTGGCGCTAGTTTTAATAATACCGGCCGAGTCTCCATAGGTCGTGATTTCTACAATAGTACCGGCGCTACATTCACTACCTCATGCATGGTAGCTGTGCAGCGCGACTGGTACAATACAGGTACTATCAATGGTCCTGCTACGGGCTGCGGTGGTTTCAATGTCACCGGCCAGTCGCTCAATACAGGCACTATCGGCGCCTCAGGCCACGTAGATATCTGTGATGCAGGCCATCCTACCTTTGGGCTGGACGGCAATACGGGGACTACCACCGGCGTTACCTTCTGCCAGTGTACTACAGCCTGCATTGCCTTAGGTGTCGAAGAGGCCAGCGCGGCACTCTCATTTGAGGTATATCCTAATCCCGCCACTGATCATCTGCATGTGACTGTACCTGTCGGGGCCACATCTGTGACGCTCACAGACATGATCGGCCAGCATATACTGACGCAGACTGTTTCAGGCATGCGCGAGCTGGATATATCTACCACTCATGTCTGTGACGGTATGTATATACTGACTGTACAGGCTACTGCTACCAGGGCATCCCGCCACGTGGAAATACTCCACTAAAACTCTTGGCCTTTTTGTTTAGACTTGCAGGTACATAAACCTGGTATCAGCCTCGCATGTCTCCCTTCCTCGTTGTCAGTATTGTTTTTTCTGCTTTGTATGCATGGCTTATTCTGTACTTTCTGGTAGGCTGGATCAAGCTAAAGGGTATAATGCAAGAAAAACAGGCTAAGTCTACTATCCTTCCATTTGTTTCCATCATCGTACCGGTACGAAATGAATCCGAGCACATACAGGACTGCCTGCGCGCCATACTGGCTCAGACCTACCCGCAGCACCTCTACGAGGTCATAGTGGTAGATGACTATAGTACCGACCCTACCTACCGCCTGGCACGTGAGATAGAGGCAGACAATATCACGGTGCTGGATCTATCAAAGTACTTTGGTGATGCCTCAGAAAAAATACCGAACAAAAAGAAGGCGCTCACTATCGGTATCAAAAATGCCAAAGGCCAGCTGATAGTGACCACAGACGGTGACTGCCTGATGAGCGAGCGCTGGCTGGAGACCATGGTCACATTCTACCGTGATCATTCTTATAAATTTATCACCGGCCCCGTGCTGCTGCGCCCGGCCAGGAACTTGCTCACGCTCTTCCAGCAGATAGATGTGATCAGCCTGCTGGGTATCACGGGCGGCACCATAGCCAACGGCAATCCGACCATGTGCAATGGAGCTAATCTGCTATATGAGAAGAAAGCCTTCCTGGAAGTGGATGGCTACAAGGGCAACACTGATATCCCCACTGGAGACGACATCTTTCTGATGCAGAAGATCGAAATGGCACATCCCGATTCCATCGGATTTGTGCGGGATATGGACGCCTGCGTCTACTCACAGCCTGAGCAGCGCTTTAGTGACTTTCTGGCGCAGCGCGTGCGGTGGACCAGCAAGTCTACAGCCTTCCAGAAAAAATCAGTGACGCTGCTGCTCACATTTGCCTATTTGTTCAATCTGCTCATCCTTGTTTTCATCCCTATCTCCTTTCAGGCATTTGAGCTGGCCTGGCTGCCGCTGGCTGTAGCGTTTGGCACTAAGTTCTTCTTTGATCTTATCTTTAATATAGGTGCTACAGGTTTTTTCAAGCGCAGGATATTGCTACTGCTACTGCCAGTTTTCGAACCGCTGCATATTATCTATATTGTATGCATCGGTGTGCTGGGCCTGAGTGGCAAGTACACCTGGAAGGAAAGGAAAATATCCTGAGACCTGCAGCGAGCTATAGCAGATACGCATGACAGACCCAAACAGCCTGAATCATAAAGCATGGAGGCGCTTCCGGCGCAATAAGGCTGCTGTGGCAGGTCTGATCGTTATCATTCTGGCATTTTTGACTGCCGTTTTCGCCTATCAGATCGCGCCAGATAGCACTCCTGATGCCAATGAACAAACACTAGCTATAGCGCTCTATCCGCCGGGCACACGGGTTCGATTTATAGATGTAATGAAACCGGTGCAACCTGCTCCAGTTTCCGCCCTCAGCGCGTTTTTCATGGGGCGGTCCTCACATTATGAGTCATGGCCCATTACGGCCTTCCGCATGAAGTACGATCACATTTTCGTAGACGTGTACCGCGGCAAGACCAGGCCTATAGATACCCGCAGGCTTTCATATACAGATATGCTGCAACTGGACTCGATACATACAGACCAGCATATAGGCATTCCAATCACCGCATTGGATAGCGGGAGTGCATCTTATGCCGCCTTTTATAAAAAGACTCGCGACAGGGTTTTCAAGACAATGCTCCCACAAAGAACTTATTGGCTTGGCACGGACCGCTTTGGCAGAGATATCCTGAGCAGATTGATCATTGGTACCCGTGTTTCACTCTTTGTAGGACTCGTAGCAGTACTCATATCACTGCTGATCGGTGTCGTAGCAGGCGCACTGGCAGGCTACTATCGCGGATGGGTGGATGAGGTCATCCTATGGGTCATCAATGTATTCTGGTCCATCCCCACTATCCTACTGGCCATGGGCCTGTATGTCAGTGCTGGCACATTGATAGAGTCAAAATTGCTACTCATCTTTATAGCCGTAGGCCTGACCATGTGGGTAGAGGTGGCAAGGATTGTAAGAGGTCAATTTATTCTGCTAAGAGAATTTGAATACGTGACAGCCGCCCAAAGTATGGGTTTTGGTAGTGCTCGGACTATATTCCGCCATATACTACCCAATATAGTAGGCCCCGTGATAGTGGTAGCCTGTGCAAATTTTGCCAGTGCCATACTAATTGAGTCTGGCCTCAGCTATATCGGTCTGGGTGTACAGCCACCGACTCCCAGCTGGGGTGGCATGTTGAGCGAGTACAAGAATTTTATCGATTCTGACAAAGCATTTCTGGCACTCGCCCCAGGTATTGCTATCATGATACTTGTACTTGCATTCAACCTGGTGGGCAATGGCCTCAGGGATGCACTGGATGTAAAAGGAAAACCAGAATAGATCTGCTCCTTTCTTATTTGTCAGTATCAATGTAAAATCAAATTACTATTTTGGAGCATAATCTCAATCCAACATGGCTCTGACCGAGATAGATTTTTACAAATCAAGGCTCTCAAAGCTGGAGCCGCTTTTTGCGCTGAAACAGCAGCAGATAAACTCACTGCTGGAGATCACTGAAGCGGTAAATAATAATTGGCCGATAAATGCGCTGATACGGGTCTATGAATCTATACTGATAGCGCAGCTCGGAATCCAAAAAATAGCACTGCTAGTGAAAGGAGATAGCCATAAGTGGGATTGCATCTCATATACCGGCACAGATACATCATTCCAGCAGCTAGACTACAATACCTTTGCAGAAAAATTTAAGGATCTTACTACTGTATCTACTGTGAGCGGATACGAATTGCCGGAGTTTGAGTTTGTGATACCAGTAGCGCACAAAAAGAATGTGATAGGCCTGGCTTTCCTTGGTGACTTTCGCGCCGGAGAAGAACTCGATACAAAAGAGGAAAAACTGAAATTTACCCAGACCATCACCAATATTATCCTCGTAGCAAATGAAAATAAACGTCTCTTCAAAAGCCAGATGGATAAGGCCATTCTGGAAAAAGAACTGAAGCTAGCCGCTGACATGCAAAATATGCTGGTGCCTACCACCATGATTAGCAATGAGCATATTGAGACGGCTGCATTTTATAAACCACACAAGGATATCGGAGGAGATTATTACGACTTCATCAAAATATCTGACGATGAATTTGTTTTTTGCATCAGTGATATATCTGGCAAAGGAGTACCCGCAGCTCTCCTCATGGCAAATTTTCAAGCCAATCTGCGGGCTATCGTGGCACGAAACTACTCGATGGATACTGTCGTAGACCTGCTGAATAGAAAGGTAGGTGAGATCACCAAAGGTGAAAAATTTATCACGCTCTTCATAGCTAAGTACAATATGAGTACGCGAATGCTGGAATATGTCAATGCGGGGCATAATCCATCTATTCTGCATAGCGAGTCTGGAGTAGAACTGCTGGATAAGGGCTGTACTATTTTGGGTATGTTTGACCTGCTTCCTTTCATCAATACTGGTGAAGTCAAAATAGAACCAGGTGCTCTTCTTATAAACTATACCGATGGCCTCACAGAAGCGACGAATGAAAATGGTGATCTCTTTGAGGTAGAAGGACTAATGGCTTATATAGAAGCGAACCATCCACAGCCGTTAAACGTATTCAACGCAAACCTGGTAGAACACATCAATGAATTTAAGGGAAGTGAAGACTTTGACGATGACCTGACGCTACTCACGGTCAGGTTTCATTGATATCGCTCCGATATCAAACATGGCCAGCATAGCGAGCACCATAAAGAAGAAAGGCCCTACCTTATCGGATTCCAGCATATCACTCAGGATCAGATTGATGATTATGGAAAACATGACTAGCAAGAGTATCATCACTGCTCGCCTATCTTCCGGAGCCTGCATTTTATAGTAAATGTACTCCCCATAAATAAATGCGACAAAGGTGATCAGCACAAAAATAATAAGCCCTGGCCACCCCTGCTCGGAAAGCATGAGCAGGTAGTAGTTGTGTACAGTTGAGCGCTCTTCATTGTCACTAATATATGTCTCAAACTCAGTGACAGTGTACGATCTATAAAAGTTGTAGAAATTGCCTGAACCCACTCCCATCCACGGTCTGTCCTTTGCCATACGTGCGCCAGCCACCCAGCGGTAGACACGCTCCATACTGGATACATCTTTGCCCTGAAAAGTAGAGGTGAGGTGAGAAGAGAAGTCATCGTGGTAGATCGTCTCCTGGTAGTTTGGCGCGAAGCGCAGGTAGTGATTATCATAAAATAACCAAGACACTCCCATCACAGCCACTACTGCAAATAGTGCCATAGCAATCCGCGTCAGGCGCCATTTTACCATATAGTAAAACGGTATCATACCGATGATGGCCAGCATGGCCGTACGTGTATAGGAGAGATAGGTCGCTATCACATAGATCACGATAGACCAGATGATAATTTTCCGCTTGAAAGTACCTGGCGCATACCAGCTGGCGCCCCATAGCAGAAACGGGAAAAAGATGCTGATCATCGCAGCATAATTCACGTGATTTCTGAAGTATGGCGTGACGCAGCGATTCACATCTGAGAATGAGAACTGATAGATAATACCATGACGCAAAACGGACACAATAATGAGTATGGTAAGTGGCGTAAAGATCAGCCAGAACCAACGCTTCATATCATCACGACTGCGCAATACAATAGCAGTAAGCAGCGTAAATGGTACAAAGTACCAGATCTTGGCCGCAAACACTTTGAAAGAAAATACCGGCAGGTCAGAATTGACAGCACAGACCAATATCCAGAATAAATGCAGCATCAGGATCATGATCAGTGGATTGCTGAGGAATCCTTTGGGTAGCAGATTTTTTCGGAAGACAAGTAATGTGACTGTGACCAGCGTGAGCCCCACCATCAGTGGTTCGGTCGGCAGATCAGTAGCCAACCCATTAGGGAAATAGTACTCTATAGAGCACGGCAGCAGAAACATCAAGGCGAAGTACATCGCCTTATAGTTTAAAATCGTGAAGAGAATCACTAGCAACAGTCCAGGCACAGCGAGGAGAAACGTGGTCTCCAGCTGATAAGACGCTAAAACAGATGCAACTGATACAGCAGCAAATCCATAAAAGAGCCTGTACTCAGTGTTGCTGATATTTCTCACAGCGATCATAGACGCTTGCGTATCTCCTGCACCTGGTCTACCAGCAGTGCGGCAAAGATAGAGAAGACAAAAGTCAGCAGGAATGTAGTAAGTACGATCAGCGAGCGAACCGGTTTTTCTTTCTTCTCCGCTATCGTAGGAGCATCTATCACCGCCAGTGCCTTAGCGGCATTCTGGAGAGAGTTTTCTATCTGCTCCTTGATGTTTGAGTTTTCGTTAAATTCTATCAGGGCATTCTTCTGGCGCGCATAGATAGCTTTGTAGACCTGCACACCTTTAGGATCGCTGCCTTCTATGATATCAGTTTTATCAAAGCCTGCCTTGACCGTAATGCCATACTGCTTGCCGAGGATAGCCAGTGTATCGCCATAAGAGTTGATCAGGCGCTCAGCATCTGCCAGCTGCTTGGTAAAAGACTGCAGCTGCTGAAGCTGCGAGGCATGAAGGCTAGAGCGATAGATAGAGTCAGACTTGACCACTACATCGTTTACGATATCACGAGCCAGCACAGGATCAGTATCGTAGAGGCTGATCTCTACAGCACCCTGATCGGTCTTGATCACCTTGTAGTTGCTCTCAAACTCCTTTTGAGTTTTGGTCTTGTAGTATTTAGCGTCCTTATTGATCTCGTAGTGGCCTGCGAGGTCATAGCCATAGAGAATATAGTTCTCGATTGGCTTAGACTGGGCTATGGTCAGCACGCGGTTCACGTCCTCTTTGGTACCAAAGTATTCTACATGCTCCAGGTTGAAGATGGCCGATCGGTCATTGTAGGCCAGATTGATAGGGTACACTGTCGCATAGCTACGATAGTAGTCTTTCATAAAAAACCACGAGTAAACAGCTGCGATCACCGTAGCTGCCAGGGTGGCTATCATTATCTGCTTCTTCCAGCGGATCAGTACCCGGATAGGTCCGAGCAGATTGTATTCATTATCCATTCAGGTTTGTTTAGCCGTCAAATATAAAAATTCCGACCTAGTGGTCGCCTTATACTGTCTCAAAAGCGTCAGGCGCTAACCAAACGCACGGGTCTGCGTTATATTTTGCAAAAAAGTATATCAATCCTCTCCTCCACCGCGCAGCAGTGAAACAAGCCGGAAAGGCACCAGCTGCAGCCCTAATATCAATACCCCTAGTAGCATGCCATTAGCAGCCAAGCGTAGCATCCAGCCTGCCGGGATGAAGGTGATGCCCCAGGACAAGGCTATGCCAAGGACAATAAAGCCCCCCAGGCGCATCAGCAGTCCCCACTGCCAGCTGATCTTGAAAAGTGTATTGACCACCCAGATATGCAGGACGGCTACTGCTATCTGGGTGATGAGCGTAGCTATCGTAGTACCCAGCGCACCATAGGGCGGGATCAGTGCTACATTGAGCGCCACATTGACTATGATACCGCCTACGGCTATCATATTGAGGATAGCCATGCTACCTTTGGCCGTGAGTAGCGTCCCGAAAATGTACACGCTGGAGATCGGGATAAATGAGATCATCAACAGGCGGAAAATACCTGCTACATAAGGGTCACTCCCCTTATACAATAGGCTCATGATCTCATCCGCATAAAAGCCACACAGGATCGCCACCGTGGTGGAGAAAACAAACATCAGCACAGCACTAAAACTCAGCAGTTCCTGTATATCTTCCCGCTTGCGTATCATATTCGCGAAAAGTGGTAGCAACGGTACTCCAAAGAGATAGCCAAATTGATTGACCGCGTCCAGCAGGCGATAGGGTTTGGCGTATATGTCATTCTCTAGGGCACTGTACATCCGCTCCAGCATCACGGCGTCTATGCGATAGTAAATAGTCATCAATAGGCCTAGCAGCGCAAAGGGGGCCGACTTCGCCAATATAGCGCGGACATATTTCCAGCTCCAGAGCTGGTAATTGAAGCTTTGCCTGCCGCGCAGGTATATAAAAGCGATCACGGCCGTGATACCTAGCGCAGCTGTCTGTGAAAAGATAAAGTAATGGATATCAAAATGCTCAGAGGCAAATGCCGGCAGGTACAATAACACGGCGCAAAAAATAATAGCCAGCAGGCGGTCCAATATGGAGATGAAGCGATCAATACCGAAGAGGTGCAATGCGGTCAGGTTAGACCGCAAATAGAGTATGTAAGATAGTAGTACCTGATTCAGTGCCAGAGCCATCAGCATTTTGATCTGCAGATCACTGTAGCCTGTCAGCAATGCGCCGATAAAAGCTACTGCAAAATATATTACCGATAGCGACACCTTTACCACCATCAGGTTAGGAAAATAGGTAGCCAGGCGTGAGGGATGGCGGGCTATGGCGCGGTTGTTAAAGTTATTCAGGCCAAAGTCCAGCAGAATGCCAAAAAGAAAAGAGAAGTTGAGCAGGGCCATGTAGGTACCGTACTCTCCAGGGGCGGCACGATTCTGCACGACGCGGTCTATGCCAAATATCCAAAACGGTTTTACGAGGACATTGACAAAAATGAGGAGCAGCAGATTGCCTGCAAATTTCTTGCGCATAGCGGTGCGGCTAAGATAGGATTTAGCGCCTAAATCATTTTGTATCGCCGGATTCGGGCATCGTGAGCCGCGTCAGGAGTGGAGCCAACTCTGCCGGCCGGACTACGTAGGAGGGGGTGAATAACTGTAATGCACATCGTGGCATATAATCTACCTCAGCAGACTCCGGTTCCTGCACTATGCTGATGCCGCTTTTCACTCCTACCTCAAACAATCCTTCGGCACCATCAGAATTAGCCCCAGACAATAATACTGCGATAACCCTGCTACCAAAAACTCTCGCGGCAGATTCAAATGTCACATCTATACTCGGCCGGCTGTAATTGACTTTCTCAGAGCTATCCAGAGCAAACGTACCATCAGGCTCAAACATCAGGTGATAATCTGCCGGAGCTATATAAATAAAGCCGGGGTCGGGGCTGCATTTTTCTTCTATATCCTGTACCGGCAGATTGGCCCGGGCAGAAAGTAGAGACTCCAGCAGTATTTCAGATCCGGTGTGCCGATGTGTCACTATGATCACAAAAGCATTAAGGCTGCGCGGTAATAATGGTAAAGCCACAAGCAATACAGACAGGCTCCCCGCTGATCCACCTATGATGATCGCTTTAGGCTGGTTTATCATTTTGTCCCTTTGCGCCATATTTTGTCCTTGCCATTGATCTGTAGGTATGCCTGGGCTACCGAAGAAAATCTTATCGACTCTTTACTGCCCAATCCGATAAAACCCAAACCTTCCAAACTATCATCAAACAGCCGAAAAACTCTGTCCTGCAGCACAGCATTAAAATATATCAACACATTCCGGCAGATTATAAGCTGAAACTCATTGAATGAACTGTCTGTAGCCAAGTTATGCGTGGCAAAGACCATCCGCCTGGTGAGAGCAGTATCCATTTTTACCATATCATATTGAGCCGTATAGTATCCTGAGAAATCTTCAACGCCACCAGCAGCACGGTAATTTTCAGAATACTTCTGCATCTGTGCCAATGGATAGATTCCCGCCCTGGCTACACTCAGCGCTGTAGGATTGATATCCGTAGCATAGATTATTGATTTATTCAAGAGGTTGTGCTCCCGCAGCATGATGGCCATGGAGTAAATCTCCTCTCCGCTGGCGCATCCTGCATGCCAAATGCGGATCAGTGGATAAGTAGCCAGAATAGGAAAAACACTAGTCCGCAATGCCATATAAAAAGAAGGATCGCGAAACATTTCCGTGACATTTACGCTCACCATATCTATAAACCTGGCCAGGTAGTCTTTATCCGTATTGATCTTGTACCTGAGCTCGGCAAAGGAAACAAAACGATCTACGGTCATAAGCCGTGTGATCCGTCTGTGCAATGACGCCCTGGCGTAGTCGCAAAAATCATAACCGTACTGTTGCTGTACGTCTGCGATCAATGTATCCAGCTGCTCCTCTGTCAGTGATAGCTGCATCAGGCCAGATATGTATGAAGGATTTGCATCATTGCATCTTGATCGATCGGTTTTGACAGGTAGTCATTGGCCCCTGCAGCTAGACATTTTTCACGATCGCCGGTCATAGCCTGTGCGGTGACAGATATGACCGGTATGGCTGCCACAGCAGCTTCGCCTCTGATCTGGCCTATAGCCGCGTATCCATCCATATCGGGCATCATCATATCCATAAAGACGATCCCTATCGTTTCATCAGTTTTTAGCTTACTCAGCCCCTCCGCCGCAGTACCCGCGGAGATGCAGGCAAAACCTTTGGCTCTGAGTACAGCAGTCAAAGCAAAAATATTGCGGGCATCATCATCTATGATCAGTATCTTCTTTCCTCTATTCATATACATCTATTGTTCGTAAAGCCAGACCCTAAGCAGGGACATCAGCTGATCTATATCTATCGGCTTTGAAATATAGTCTGAGGCTCCGGCTTTGATACATCTTTCCCGGTCTCCGACCATAGCCTTTGCAGTCACCGCTATGATAGGCAGCGCTGTCATTTGCATATCACCTCTTATGTGCTGTATAGCTTCATAGCCATCCATTTCCGGCATCATGATATCCATCAGGACGATATTAGTATCAGGATGCTCCTTGAGCATTTCCAGCGCCTCTTTGCCATCCGTAGCACTGAGCACCTGCACTTTGTATTGCTCTAATGAGTGTGTGAGTGAATATATGTTCCGGATGTCATCATCTACTACCAGGACTTTTTTCCCTTTCAGGACTTCATTGAGTGATCCCAGTTGTTTGTATTTAGAGGCATTGGCTTTCTTGCCATTGGCTTCTATGAGATGTAGGAATATCGACACCTCATCCAGTATGCGCTGATAGCTATGCGCTGTCTTTATCACGATAGAATCAGCATAGCCTTTTATACGCTGCTCTTCATTCTTTGATAGACTTTTTCCTGTAAAAACAATAACAGGAAGGTTTTCCAGCCCCGGAGTTTTCTTGACTCCCTCCAGCATTTTATATGCCTTTTGGTCAGGTACTCCCATGTCCAATATCACACAATCTACCCCATCTTGCTGCAAAGCTCGTACGCTGTCCTCCACATTATTTTTGATCTCCGATTGGACTGCATATGACTGCAGGAAATAGGAAAGCGCCAGTGCATGTTTATTATTCTCCTCTATGATGAGAACTTTCTTATCCTTCTTCTTCAGCACACTTTCCAGCTTGCGGAATATCTCAGGCATCTGCTCAAATGCCACTGGCTTATTGATAAAATCTACAGCCCCACTCATCAGGCTTTCTTTGCGCATATGGTGGGATGACATGATATGTACAGGTATATGCCGTGTGGCAGGATTAGATTTCAATTCTTCCATCACCTCCCATCCGTCTCGTACGGGCAGCTGTATATCCAGCAATATACCAATGGGGAGTAGCGCCTCTGCCAGTTCTATTCCTTCGTCTCCGCTTACTGCCACTACACCCTTGTACCCCTGCTGGCGCGTATAGCTGAGCAGTGCGGAAGCAAATTTTGTGTCATCCTCTACGATCAGGATCACCCGATCCTTTAGCGTTATCTCCTTCCTGTCATCTGGTATTGATTCCGGCTTTGCATCGGACAGGTATTTTTTCCGCTCAGGTAGTAGCCTTACCGGCTCTGATATAGCTGGCGCAGCATCTATATTCAGCTCCTGTAGTACATCTCTGCGCACAGGCACAGTGAGTGTAAAGACGCTACCCCTGCCCGGCTCACTGGTCACAGTGATCACACCTCCCAGGAGACGGGACAGCTCACGACTGATCGATAGACCCAATCCGGTACCTCCATATTTCCTGCGCGTAGTACCATCTGCCTGCTGAAATGCCTCAAATATCAGGTCCAGTTTGTCAGCAGCTATACCCACACCTGTATCTATTATTGCAAATGAAAGATGCTCCTGTTTATCGGTCTTTGCTATCCTGAGCTTTACACTCCCCTGTGCTGTAAACTTAAGCGCGTTGGATATCAGGTTTTTCAATATTTGCTCCAACCGGATCTGGTCGGTCTCTACGTAAGATGGTACACCATCACCTATCTCCACGTCAAAAACCAGACTTTTCTCGCGTGCTATTGGCACAAAGAGTGGCTTAATATCTTCTACTATAGACTCAATGGTGACGGGCCTGAACTCGATGGTCATTTTACCTGACTCTATCTTAGACAGGTCGAGTATTTCATCTATCAGCCCCAGCAGACTGCTGCCTGAGGCCTGTATCACTCGTGCATATTCTATCTGCTCAGATGTCAGGTTCCTTTCGTTATTCTCTGACATGAGACGGGATAGTAGCAGGATAGAGTTTAGCGGCGTTCGGAGCTCATGAGACATATTAGCGAGAAACTCCGATTTGTACTTAGTACTCAGCGCCAGCTCCTCTGCTTTCTTTTGTATCTCCAGATTGCGCTCTATGATCAGCTGGCTTTTCTCCTCTAGCAGTTTGGATCTTTCTTCCAGTTCCTGATTAGTTTGGAGCAGTTCTTCCTGTTGCACCTTGAGTTCCTCTTCAGATGCCTGCAGTTTTTGCGTCTGCTCTTCCAGCTCGTTATTGATACTTTCCAGCTCTGAGTGCTGCGCTTGTAGCTCTTCGGACTGTGCTTGTGTTTTATCCAGTAGCTCCTGGAGTTTTTTGAAATTGATCGCAGCATTTACTGCTATGGATACCGTCTCTTTGATCGCCTCGGCCAGCCCTACAGTGAGCTCTGAAAGAGGAAGTGTAAAGCCCATTTCTATCAGTCCTATGGTCCTATCCCCTTGTACGAGTGGTATCATGATGAGCTGTACCGGATCTCCCACACCCAAAGCAGAAGACACCGATAGGTATCCGGCAGGAAGCTGTTTTATTACTTTTACCTCTCTATCTCTAATGGCCTGGCCTGATAGGCCCTGGCCCTCTATTATTTCAGGCGGAGCATTCTTAGCCGCATAACTGCCAGATAGCTGGTAGGCACCTCTATCATCCTGCACATAGGCTACGGCCGTTTTTGCCCCTGTGTACTCAGCCAGCGCGCTCACTACCTTGTCGGACAACTCTACTACCTGCATCTGCCCTCTGACCGCTTCGCTTATTTTCACCGCTCCCGTCTGCAGCCATGATCTTTCCTTTATTTCGCTAAAACTTTTTTGCAGTGCCCACACCATCTCATTGAGTGCATGTGATATCCGGCCCAGATCATCGTCTACCACATCTGCACTGCGTACAGTATAGTCCCCCGAGGCTATCTGGCGGGTCACGCCCTCTATGGTAGTGATACGCTCCGATGTCTCTTGGTATTTACGCTCTACCTCCTGCTGCAGTGCCATGCGCGCATCCAGGTCAGACTTGATCCGGAAATAACTGGATATCGTGATCAGTATAGACAAAAAAGAAGCTATAAGAATGAGTATCGGAGTATAGGTAGAGTACCTGGTCTGATCTGAGACGCGGGCAGTCAGCAGTCTTTCCTCTTCCTGATCTATTTTGGCTGATTGCGCACGCAGCTTCAACATGAGCTGGGTGCCTGCTTTTATTGCTTCTACCCTGACACTGAGCGTAGCTGACAGTACGCTGTCCTGATGGATAAGCATCTGAAGATGAGCGATCCTCTCATCCATTATTTTCTTAAAATCAGCCAGATTTTTTTGCTGAGACAAATTATCTCCGGTGATGAGCTGCAAAGTAGCGAATTGATTGTATGAAGAGTCTACAGCCCAGCGAAAAACAGTAAGATGACTGGGGTCCTTTGTCAGCAAGTATCCTCTCTGAGCATTCTCTGCACTCTGGATAGCTATGAGGGTCTTCTGATTTGCCGATATTACATTATAGGTATGGTTGACCCAATAAGACCGGTCTACCAGCTTTGATATACTATAATAGGATGCATAGGAGCTGGCAAGAAGAAGCAGCACTGAGGCAATAAAAACTATCTGTAGCCTGCGGATGATCGGATTTGCAGTTTGACTCATATGCGGTTATTTCTTTTGTGGGCCATGTATAGACAGTATCATTGTAAAGGTTGTTCCATTATTCTCCTGGCTGGTGGCAAAAATGTGACCATGATGATTTTCTATGATCTTCTTGGTCACTGCCAGCCCTATACCAGTACCATCATATTTTTCGCGTGTATTGAGCCTCTGAAAGAGGATAAATATTTTGTTTAAGTACTTTTCATCGAAACCTATTCCATTGTCCGATATATCTATCCTGACATATGGTCCGGGATTGATCACAGGATTGATAAAGGGGCATTCTTCCTTGAGCTCTGCAATGATTTTAATATCAGGACTCACATCCGGCCGCGAAAACTTCAGGCTGTTGCTTATAATATTCTGAAATACCTGCCGCATCTGACCCGGAAGGCTTTTTATCACAGGCAGCGGCTCATAGGTAATGAGGGCAGACTTTTCTGCTCTGCTAAACTCCAGATCGTCCAAAACATCAGCCAGCACTATATTGAGGTCTGTGTCAGCAAACTGCTCATTACCAGACAGGCGGGAGTACTGCAGCAGATTATCCAAGAGCCCCATCATGCGACCAGTACTGCGGTTGATCTTTTCCAGATAGTCATTTAGTTCCGGAAGGTCGCCAGCCAGATTCTTTTGCCGGATCATATCTATAAACATCTGGACTTTGCGCAGCGGCTCTTTCAGGTCGTGGGACGCTACTGTAGTAAATTGCTGAAGCTCGAGGTTTGCCGCTTCCAATTGTTTGTTTTTTTCAGATATCTGGTGAGTACGATTGGACACTTTGTGCTCCAGTAGCTCGTTCGCTATCTTCTGCTCATGTATATCGGTGAAAGTTCCTACCCAATGGCTCACATGCTGGTCTATCATCATAGGCACTCCCCTCCAGAGGTAGTGCCTTTCCTCCCCGCTACGCAGATCTGAGATCATCACTTCTTTCTCAAATGCCGTATGCTCCCTGACCAGTCGCACCCAGGCATGCGAGATGTCTATCCCGTCACATTTACCCTGTGGCCAGGTATCATCATCCAGTGCATACTCATACCACTTCATATTGACGTATTCCAGTTTGCCAGAGGCGGTAGCGGAGTAGGCTATCTGTGGTAGCGCCTGCAGGGTGGCATGCAGCTGGTGATTACGTTCGCGGAGCTCCGCTTCGGCGTATTTGAGCTTGCGCGTTTGCTCTCCGAGCAGAGACAGGATGCGCACCTTGAGTAGTAGTATGTCTACATCCACAGGCTTCACCAGGTAGTCTATCGCGCCTGAGTCGTATCCTTTCTTTACAAACCTTTTATCTGTATTGACTGCAGATAAAAAGATGATAGGTATATCCTTGGATTTATTGCTACCCAAAATATTTTCAGCTACTTCATAGCCATCCATATCAGGCATCTGCACATCCAGGATGATCAGATCGTATGCATGCTTGAGTACTTTGCGCAGCGCCTCCTCTCCGGATGCGGCTGCGTCTACCTGAAAGCCATTATATTCCAGTGTCTTTCGGAGAGAAATGATATTTTCGGACTTGTCATCTACTATCAGTATCATGGCGGGCTAGTGACGAAAAATAAGAAACTTGAAAGTCACAATCTGCTATCTGAAAGAATAAAAATGATGCATAAAGAAATTGGGGATTATACGCCCCATGGAAACTGAAAAACCC
This sequence comes from uncultured Chitinophagaceae bacterium, assembly GCA_964571705.1. GTDB lineage: Bacteria > Bacteroidota > Bacteroidia > Chitinophagales > LD1 > UBA1941. Next base: position 11,378 of record CAZNDJ010000033.1, on the reverse strand, counting down.
ACTATTTTAGATAAAAGCAAATGTCGTACCGATATAAAATAGCAGTCAATACACGCCTTCTCATCAAAGACAAGATGGATGGCATCGGCTATTTTACATACGAAACAATGAAGCGCATCGTGGCGCAAAATCCAGATGTAGAGTTCCATTTTCTTTTTGACAGAGTGCCAGACCAGGTGTTTGTCTTTGGCAGCAATGTGGTGCCAGTGGTGCTGCATCCTCAGGCCAGGCATCCTTTACTTTGGTATCTGTGGTTTGACTGGTCCGTGGCGTCCTATCTGCGCCGGCATGACTTTGATCTCTTCCTCTCCCCAGACGGCTACTGCAGCCTACGCACTGATACACCGACTATAGCTGTGATGCATGACATAGCATATGAGCATTATCCCGGGTTTGTCCCTTATCTGGTGCGCAGGTTTTATCAGCACTTCATGCCCCGGTATGCTGTGCATGCCAGCAGGATAGCTACTGTTTCAGAGTTTAGCAAAAATGATATCGTCCGCTATTACCGTACTGACCCCGCCAAGGTCGATATAGTTTACAGTGCAGCTAAAAACATTTTCCGCCCATACTCAGAAGCAGAGACCACAGCCACACGTATGCAATATACTGGCGGAGATCCCTACCTGATCTTTGTAGGCTCTATACATCCGCGGAAGAATCTTAAAAACATGTTACTCGGCTTTGAGCAGCACCGTAGCTTGCACCCTGAGTCAAGACTCCGGTTTATAGTAGCAGGAGCATTCGGCTGGCAAAACAGTGAGCTAAAACAGGTGATAGAAAGCATGACTTACAAGAGTGATGTGATCTTTGTGGGTCGTCAGTCGGAGGCAGATCTGGCCAGGCTGATCGGCAGCGCCTTTGCACTGATGTATGTCTCCGTTTTTGAAGGCTTTGGCGTACCGCCGCTGGAGGCTATGCAGTCTCATGTGCCTGCTATAAGTTCTACTTCTTCATCCATGCCTGAGATAGGGGGTAATGCTGCTCTGTATGCTGATCCTCAAGATCCTCAATCCATAGGTACTGCTATTTCGCAGCTCTGGGAGGACCCGGCACTTCGTGCCGAGATAATAAAGCGTGGTATATCCCGCGCGGCTATTTTTACTTGGGACCGTACAGCCTCACTGCTATGGGAGTGCTGCGAAAAAGTCCTCAGAAAATAAATATTACCACTGTGCTGGCCGAGTGTAGTCGCCTGCAGGGTAGTGCTGTAGCAGGTCATGACGCATCATTTCCACCACTTCTTGCTTCCCTTGCTCCAGTAGACCATTTTGAAACATGGCGGCCGGTATCGGAGCATGATAGTAGACTATCAGCCTACCCGGGTAAATATAACTCTGAGACCTGGGCCAGCGCTCACCTGACCCTACGAAGGTCATTGCGACGAGCGGTACACCTGTATCAGCAGAGATGCGAAATGCTCCATTGTAGAAATGAGTGAAAAACTGATCAGATTTATTACAAGTGCCCTCGGGACAGATGAAAAAGGATGCCCCTGATCTCAACTTATCCTCTATAATTTGAATACTCTTACTTCTGTCTTCTTTATTCTCTCTTTCCACGGGTACATAAAATTTATCCAGGAGATAGCCCAGCACCGGCCATTTCAGCATCTCCGCCTTGCCAAGAAATTTCACATAGTTAGGTATCGCAGCACCAGCCACCACTGCATCTATGAGTGAGCGATGATTACTGATAAAAATATATTGACCATTCGGATCTATACTATCACGGTTCCTGATATCGAGCCTGATCCCAAAAAGCAGCAAGCATACCCGTGCCATACGGGTAGGTATAAAATGTGCCAGGTATATGAGCCGCTGACTATGGGATATCACTGCCCATACAAGAAGAGGAAACAGAATGACACACAAAATAATGAATACCACGATACACCAGATCGACCATAGACGGAGCAGTATTTTGTGCAGGATACTCATGCTGTAGTATGGCAAAGCTAGCTTCTGGGCTTCAATTGCCAAAAAATCTAATCCCATGGGGTTTAGATTGGTCCTATCTTCTATTCTTCTATATTTGCAGCCCGATGGCAGATAGCCTTATCATCATCCCCACCTACAATGAGCTGGGCAACATAGAGCGTATGGTACGAAAGGTTTTTTCGCTGCCACATGACTTTCATTTGCTCATCATAGACGATGGCTCTCCCGACGGCACTGCCGATGTAGTAAAATCTCTTCAAAATGAGTTTGAAGGACGGCTGCATCTACTGGAGCGCCGCGGCAAACTGGGCCTGGGCACTGCTTATATAGCCGGCTTTAGGTGGGCTCTGGACCGCGCATACGAGTATATTTTTGAGATGGATTGTGACTTCTCTCACAATCCCGATGACCTGCTCCGCCTCTATCATGAGTGTGCTGTAAACGGTGCAGACCTGTCTATCGGATCGAGATATGTGCAGGGAGGTGGATTTGTAAACTGGCCAAAGGACCGCATATTTCTCTCCCGGGGTGCCTCCGTCTATGTGAATCTGGTGACCCGCATTGGGATCAAAGATCCTACAGCTGGTTTCGTCTGTTTTCGCCGCCGGGTGCTTGAGACCATAGATCTCGACAAGATCCGTTTTGTAGGTTATGCCTTCCAGATCGAGATGAAATTTGCTACCCGCCGCCTGGGCTTCAGGATCAAGGAGGTGCCTATCATTTTCACCGAGCGTGTAGAGGGTGTTTCCAAAATGAGTGGTAACATCATTCGTGAAGGAATAGGTGGCGTACTCAAGATCGAGTGGCGCAGTTTCTTCGATTCGTATAGGAAATAAAAGTACTTTATTGTAACCCCCCGGCTGGATTTATCGTATGCCACTAGGCATGAGATACCTGATCACAGTCATACTCACCCTCTGTATAGCCACCTCCGTCTCCGCCGGAGTGTCTGCAAGGGCCACTCTCGTACAGGGAGAGCCTAAAACGGCTAATGACTTCTTTCAGATAGCATTCGCAGCTGCCAATAGCGGCAACTATGCTCTCGCAGTCAAAAACTACGATCTCGCCATAGGCCTCGATCCTACACGCATCTACTTCTATTACCACCGCGGTCTGGCGCACAAGGCACTCGGTCATAAGACTGACGCGGCCAGTGACTTCACACAGTGCAATAACATGAAGCCCATCGCAGAGGCCTACTATGAGCTGGGTGTACTCCGCTATGAGGCATTAGACTTCTCAGGTGCGCGCAGTATGCTGGAGTCAGCCCGGTCACTCAAAGAAGATCTGGAAAAAACTAATTTCTACCTTGGCCTCATCTACTACAAGCAAAATCAACTGGACTCAGCAGAATCCTGCCTGACCAGATATACCAAACTCGTAAAGACCAGCTCAGATGCCTACTTTTACCTGGCATCTGCCAAAGTGAAAAGACATCAGTATGCCGAAGTGCCAAGGCTACTGGAACTAGCAGGGCTGTATGGTACTAATGACTGGAAGCAGCACCTCAAAATATATGAGGTATATAAAGAGCTAGGAGACAAACAAGGTATGCTGGCCAATATCACTATGGTCATAGAAATGGGGCAGACCAAGCCAGAATATTATAACATCCGCGCGCAACTCTATATGGATCAGGGAGATCAGACACGCGCACAGTTTGATCTGGAGGCAGCCAAGGGCCTGGCAGAACATCAGCAACCTTAAATTTACTATATTTTAATAAAATTCATATACACTGATATTTCTCATATCAGTCATGATCTCTATTGGTATATTGACCAAAAGTGGAAGGACAAGACTTCTAAGAACATCTTGTCGTATATTTTTACCGAAAATCATAGTTAGAGAGTCGGACTTTCATTATTTTTGGAAACATCACCAAAACAAAAACACAACTTTTACAATGAAAAAAACATTACTTGCGCTCGCCCTCGTAGCTGGTTTCTCGTATGGTGCATCTGCCCAGTGTACTCCTGACACCACACACTTTAACTCTACGACTAAGGTGTACCCTGCGTCTCTACCTAACATTATCACAGGTCAATCTTTTTCTGGCACAGTGACCATGCAGGTGCCTGATACAATGGATGCAGGCCAATTTGTCTCTGCAGCAGCTGGCTATCAGGCTTATATTGACTCTATACAGATCACTACTATATCAGGCATGCCTGCAGGCATCACTACGGCCAGTCTGCCAGCTCTGGGTACATGGCTGCAGCACAATCAGTGGTCTTGTACTACTTTTAGCGGCACCGTCAATGGCAGCACCGTAGCTGCTGGTGACTATGCTCTTACTATATCTGGTACAGGTTGTGGCCACTTTAGCGTGGGTGGTACTCCATACAGCGGATGTCAGGCCTTTACGTTTTCACGTGTTTACCCTTACAAGCTTACTGTAGTAAACCCTACAGGCATCCAGGAAGTACTGAACGGCGTTGACCTGAAGGTATTCCCTAACCCTAACCAAGGCTCATTTAACGTGACTATCTCTGCTGACGACCGCATCGTTGGTGACATCAATGTAATGGATGCTCTGGGCCGTACTATACATACAGAAGCGCTGGACGTGACTGGCACTAAGCAGATCGCTCTTGATCTCGGTACTGTAGCTTCTGGCGTGTACATGCTGGTGGTCAACACCGCAAACGGCAAAGCCGTTCGTCAGTTTACAGTAAAATGATCTGAATAAGATAATCTGATAAAGGGGCCGGTTCATCCGGCCCTTTTTTATTTGTAGATGCGGCGGCGGATGATAGTGTACATCAGTACTACAAACATCACACCGGCTATGCAGTAGCCCGCGAAGCTCCATTTATTGATACCATAGTAGAACTTCATCTCCTCAGGATAGTTTCCCAGCAGGGCGATAGATGATGATAGCATCAGCGCACAGATGATGTAGGTGATAGACATCCTGTTGGTCACACTATCCCACTTCTTCAGCGCATAGCCGTAGCCCTGCAGTTCTATCTCAAAGTGCAGCTTGCCCCGTGAAGTCTTCTGCATGATGCCACGCAGCTCTGCCGGCAGCGTACCGAGGAAAGAGGAGAAAGTAGAGAACCTGTTATTTGCTTCTTCCGCCAGGTTTTCCGGCTTCAGCTGCTCCGTGACCAGCCGCATGCCATATGGCTTGATGAAATCATAGGTCTTAAACTCAGGGTGCATCTTCTTGCCTATACCCTCCAGTATCGCAAAGGCGCGGAAGACGATAAATATACCTCCCGGCACAGTGATGTGGTACTCATACATGATTTTCTGCAGACGCTGTATCACATCCTGTATGCTGCTCTCGCTCACATCCAGGTAGGCATAGTCCTCTATCAGGTCATTGAGGTCATAGATGAACTGGCGCATATCAGTGATATTGTGCTCCACTGCCAGTTTGATCATATTGGTGGCCATCTCGCGTGCATCACCACGCGCCATGGCTATGAAGATGCCCGCAAAGGCATACTTGTCCTTCTTCATCAGCTGGCCTATCATACCAAAGTCCAGCAGGATGATCGTACCATCCTCACGCACCAGTATATTGCCCGGATGCGGATCACCGTGAAAGTAGCCAAACTCAAATATCTGCGTCAGGTAGATCTCCATGCCACGCTCCACTATCACACGCGGGTCTATACCCCACTTGCGCAGCTGGTCCATGTCTGTAATCTTGCAGCCCTCTACATACTCCATCACCAGCACCTTGTCTGATGAGTACTGGCGGTACACCATCGGGATGTAAAAGTCCGTGCGCTCTTTATACGTAGAGCGGAAGCGCTCTATATTCCTCGCCTCATTGCGGTAGTCCAGCTCCTTCAGGATGCTGCGCTCAAAGGTGCGCACCACCTCGTCAGCCTGCAAGATACCCTGCTTCTTCAGATAGCGGTCAGCGCGCTGTACCACATCCTTTATGATCTGCATGTCGCGGTCTATGACCTCTGCCACATCCGGGCGCTGCACTTTGATCACCACCTGCTCACCGGTCTTGAGCTTTGCTTTATGCACCTGGCCGATGGAGGCCGATGCCAGTGGCTTATCTTCGAAAACTTCAAAAATGTCCTCGATCTTTTGTCCCAGTTCCTTCTCTATGATGCGCTTGGCCAGGTCAGTATCAAATGGCGGTACCCGGTCCTGCAGCTTTTCAAACTCCTTGACCAGTCCCTCCGGTATGATGTCCGGCCTGTTGCTCAGGATCTGCGCCAGCTTGACGAATGTCGGGCCCAGATCAGCTGCCGCCATACGGATGCGCTCATAGCGTGTATGCTCCATCACGGGCTTCTCATCGCGCATCCAGCTGAGACGGGTAGACTCAGGCACGAGATTGCGGAGAGTAGAGTTGATGATGACATCTTCAAATCCCCACTTGATGAGGATCCCAAGTATTTCTCTGGTTCGGCCCAGATTGCGAAAGGCGAGATCGAGCATATGTGCTAAAAGTAATAATTATCGATTTAATATCAAGCCGCATACAATAAAGCGCCATCATAGCACAGCCAACCCACCTAAAACACAAAAGGCGCCCTAAAGCGCCCTTGTTGTATTTTCTTACCTCTGTTATTTTGTTTAAGAAGCCTTCCTCGGTGTCACGGCCTTGCGGGCGCCACCGGCTGCGGGCTTGCTAGATGCTTTTGTATTCGTCTTCTCCGCACGTGGCTTGGTCTCCTTGGCTGGCTTGGCAGCTTTCTCGCCCTTGTCAGCCTTGGCAGCCTTTTTAGCTGGCTTTTCTGTTTCACCTTCTGCAGCGGCTTCAGACTTTTCAGTTACCTCTTCTGCTGGCTTGTCTGCTATCAGCTCCTCTATCAGGCCTTTTGCATTCAGTATATTATACCAGCTCACCAGCTTCTTCATATGGCTGGCGTAGAATTTCTCCTTGTCATAGTCTGGCAGCACTACCTCAAAGTAGGCCTTCAGTGCATCGTCGCCCTTCAGCTCAGTGGTAGGGTTAGACTTTTCATTCTTCTTCATAGCAGCGAGCACTTCTTTCAGCTCCTTGCTACCCTCCTGAGTATAGATGGTGATATTATCCAGCGTGCTGAAAAGATGGGTCCTGCCCGATACAAACTTAGTAGAACCATCTACCAGAGAGGTAGCGATGAGTCCGTCTGTCCTTTTGCCGGAGGTCTTGTAGAGGCCCGGCAGCCCCGTCACTGATACGATTTCTGCTAAAGTCATTTGTACGATAAATATTTAAAGCGAATGTATAAAATCTGAGCGATACAGCAAGGTGGCCGGTTTTGGCCGCCAGTAGCGGAGCTAAAAGTGTACCAGTTGATGCCGCGATGGGTCTATGGCCGTCTATTCATAAGAATAAAAACCCTTCCCGGTCTTGCGCCCCAGGTGGCCCGCATCCACCTTCTGCTGCTGTATGCGCGATGGACGGAACTTAGCGTCCTGGTGAAACGAGTCATATAGCGACGATGTCACCGCAAAGTTCACATCATTGCCCAGCGCATCCATCAGGCGGAATGGCCCCATTTTAAATCCTGCTGACTCCATCAGCGCATCCAGATTCTCCATACTGGTCACACGCTCCTCCAGCGCCTTCAGGCTCTCCACATAGTAGTGGCGTGCCACCCGGTTTACGATAAAGCCGGGAGAATCCTTGGCCACCACCAGTGCCTTGCCGATCTTGACGGTGAGCGCCTTCATTACCTCCAGCACATCAGCAGAGGTCTCCGCGCCGGATATCACCTCTACGAGCTGCATGATATGCGCAGGGTTGAAAAAATGCATCCCCACTACACGCTCGGGCTGCGGTGTACCGCGTGCTATCTGTGTGATAGGTAGTGAGGAAGTATTAGATGCCAAAATAGTGGCGGCACCATTGATCTCAGCTAGCTTTGAGAAGAGCTCTTTCTTGACCTCCAGCTTTTCTACGATAGCCTCTATGATGAGGTCCGCCTTCAGCATAGATAGCTCCGATGTATACAGTATGCGGGCCAGCGCAGCATTCTTATCAGCCTCTGCCAGCTTGCCTTTCGCGACAGCCTTAGTGAGATTGTCTGAGATGCCTGCCTTTGCTTTGTCCAGCTGGGCTGCAGACAGGTCATACACCAGTACGCTATATCCTGCCTGCGCAAACACCTGTGCGATACCCGCGCCCATAGCGCCGGCACCTGCCACAGCTATTGTCTTGATCTGATCCACAGTCGCAGCCATTGCACTATTACTTATTGATGAGCAAATTTAGTCATGATAAACCTGTACAGGTCATTACCATTGGCATACAGCATGAGTGATATGATGAGGATAAATCCTACACGCTGTATATTCTCCAGTACCTTCTCATTGAGCGGGCGCCCCAGCGCCATCTCTATGAGCAGGATGATCACATAGCCACCATCCAGCATCGGTATAGGCAGCAGATTCATGATGGCCAGTACTACAGATATCATAGCTGTCGTAGCCCAAAACCGGAACCAATTCCAGCCCTCGCCTCCTGAGCTGTACATAGATGCCATAGAGCCTATGCCGCCCAGCTGTTTGTAGCCTTTGATAGTAGGGCTGAAGATCAGCTTGAGCTGCTTCAGGTAGTCCCGGAGTTCCTTGACCGTCCTCTTGGCACCCGCGCCGAAAGACGATATAAATGAGTAATGCACCTCTGTATAGCCGATAGCCGTAGAGTCCCTCTCAGGAGAGAATCCCAGCAGGCCCGTCTCAGGTACACGCACTGTGAAACTCATAGTATCAGCACCACGCAGGAAGACCACATGAACATCCTGATTTTTCAAAGACGAAACTACCGGCGGTGCATCCTGAAAGTAATTGATCGAATGGTCATTGATATTGACCACGCGGTCGCCTTTCTTAAACTTGTCCGCCACCACACTGCCCGGGCTGAATGTATCTACCACGCAGAGCATACGCGGCTCTATGAATCCTTTGACCTTGGCACCCATAGCTACTGCCCTGGCTTTGAAATCTGACGGGACATTGAAGCTTACCTCCTTGCCGTCACGCCTCACCTCTACAGTTTTGATCTCGTCCAGCAGCATTTCGCGCGGGATATTGGTGAAGCTTTCAAACTTCTTGCCGCCATCGTGGCTCAGTACCACGTCTCCCTCCTGGAAACCGGCTATGAGTGCCAGCGTATCACAGTGGATACCGTATTTGGTACCATCTGTAGGTATACGTGCCTCTCCACCCCAAAACAGTAACTGCGAATAAATGACCCATGCTACGAGCACATTCATAATGATACCGCCCAGCATGATGATCAGCTTCTGCCAGTTCTTCTTACTACGGTATTCATCATCCTTAGGCGGGAGCTTCATCTGCTCTTCGTCCATGCTTTCATCCATCATACCGGCTATTTTCACATAGCCACCCAGTGGAAACCAGCCGATGCCATACTCCGTATCGCCGATCTTCTTTTTGAAGAGTGCAAAATTCATCACCGTAGGCAGCGGGAAGAGGAAGTCAAAAAAGAGGTAAAACTTCTCGACCCTTGTCTTGAAAGCGCGCGCCGCGAGGAAGTGACCCAACTCATGCAGCGCCACCAGTAGTGACAGGCCGAGGAGTAATTGTAATACAGCCATTAAATATAGATTTCAGTAAAAATACAGGCGGCAAATCTAGGAAAAAACCCCCAAGCGCCTAAAAGCCAGACGGGAGACACCACAGCATATGCTCGGCACCTCCCGTCTTTATATAATATTAACTTGTCTTATTTGCCTGCTGGCTTGGGAGCCGGAGTGGACTTGGGTGCTGCACCGGCGGCACCTTTAGCCTGTGCTGCTGCTGCTGCATCCTGCTGGTCCATGATTGCTATATTGCTCTTGGCAGCTTCAAAATCAGGAAACATCTTGATCGCCTCATTGAAGAGATAGCGTGCATTAGCAGATTGATTCAGCTCCAGAGTGATGATGCCCTTCAGGTTCATCGCAGCGGCCTTCATTGGCACATTCTGCGAGCCGCCATTGCCATTGCGCAGGCTCACCATCTGCTTGGTAGATGCCTCGTCAGCTATGATCTGGTCCAGAGAGGCCAGACACTCTCCTACCCTCTTCAGCTGGTGCTGCAGGGAGGCTATCTGATAAAGGTAAAAGATCTGCTTAGAGTCTTTGTACAGTTTTTCATAGTCTTCCAGCGCCTCCTTGGCAAAACCAAGAGACTGCTTAGAGACCGCTACGATAGCGAGAATATCATCGCGCTTTGGATCTTCTTTCAGTATCTCTTCGCCCACTGTATATGCCTGCCCATAGCGCTCTCCGAGAAAATAGATATTGGCCAGGGAGTCACGCAGGTCTTTACGCTCTGGTTTCAGTGCCATTGCATTATAGAGAGCTGTGGTAGCAGTTTGCAGATCATAGTAGTGCAGGGCATTGCCATATACTTTCATCTGCGTCGCAAAAGCGTCCTGTGCACGTACACTGGTGGTCATTACAGCCACGGCTATCAGAGCCGTGAGGAGTATTTTTTTCATATAGGATAGTTGTTAGGTAGACGAATATATACTTTTTTCCGAAAGCATTAACTGACGTATGGCATCATCGGCTCGCGCGTGGCCAGCGCCATTTCCCTTGCCCTCTCGGCAAAGTCTGCTCCACTGGATGCATAGATGATCTGGCGGGCGGAGTTGATCAGTAGGCCACCATATTTATTGACCCCGGCTTCGCATATCTCACGTACATCACCCCCCTGGGCACCCACGCCCGGCACGAGAAAGAAATGGCCGGGAGCCAGCGCCCGTATAGCCTTTAGCTCTGCAGGATGCGTGGCGCCCACTACATACATCAGCCTATCCGGGCCGCCCCACTCCTGTGCTTTGAGTATCACGCGCTCATAGAGCCGCTTGCCCTCGCTCTCCGTAAACTGGAAATCCTTTGACCCTTTGTTAGACGTCAGGCCGAGCAGTATTACCCACCTATCTTTATACTCCAGAAATGGCGTGACTGAATCCTCGCCCATGTAGGGAGCCACCGTGACCGAATCAAAGTCCAGCCACTCGAAAAACGACTTCGCATACATTTTCGAGGTATTGCCTATATCGCCGCGCTTGGCATCTGCTATGGTGAAGGCCTCGTCCTTAAACTGATTGAGGTATTGGATGGTCTTCTCCAGAGACTGCCAGCCCTTGATACCCATGGCCTCGTAGAACGCAATATTAGGCTTATACGCCACTGCAATATCCAGCGTGGCATCTATGATGGCCTTATTGAAAGTAAAAACGGGATCTTCTTCTGAGAGCAGGTGCTGCGGTATGAGCTTCAGATCAGTGTCCAGGCCCACGCAAAGCATGGACTTTTTGCGGCGGATGAGTGCAGTGAGATGTTCTAATGTCATGGATGTGGGTTTGCTCCACTGGCTCACTACCCTGCGGCAGGCACATATAGAAACGCTAAAAAGAGAAAGGGAGATTATATTGCCGGCTCAAGGTCTACAGCTATCACGCTCTTCACCTCAGGTATGGCCTGCTTGATGGCGGTTTCTATACCGGCCTTCATG
>CAZNDJ010000032.1:0-32088 GCA_964571705.1 uncultured Chitinophagaceae bacterium | reverse complement strand
TACAGCACTGGGCCCAAATAGAAACAGGTCCTGACTTTCGCCAAGACCCGTCCCTAAAACCCAATTTATGAAATCTTTACTTCCTCACCAGCAGCTTAAAGAATTGGTCCAGCTGCGGCAGGATGACTATACGTGTTCTTCTATTATGTGCGCGGCCCTCAGCCGTGTCATTATCATCTACAGGCAGGTATTGGCTACGGCCTGCGGCAGTCATACGTGAGGGAGCTATGCCGTATTGCTTCTGCAGTATCCTCACGATGGCTGTAGCACGCCTTACACTCAGGTCCCAGTTGTCCTCCACACAGTCTGTATGGATAGATATTGAGTCCGTATGCCCCTCTACCAGAAACTCTACGTCCGGCTGCGCATTTAGTACCTTGGCTACCTTACCGAGTACCATTTTTGCATTCTCAGTCACTGTAGCCTTGCCACTGGTGAAGAGCATCTTGTCAGAGATATCTATATAAACGGCACTCTTGTCCACTTTGATATTGATATCCTTGTCATTCAGGTCACCTATTGCCCCCTTCAGGTTCATTACCAGCGACATATTCAGGCTATCCTTGCGCGCCATAGCTGACTGCAGGCCCTGTATATAGTTGTCCTTCTCGCCCATAGCCTGCAGCGTCTGCTTTACGCTCTCTGCCTGCTTATTGCTCAGTACTGACATATCCTGCAGGGTGGTCAGCACTTGTGTATTGCTCTTGCGGGCGTCTTCCAGCTGCTTCCTCAGGTCGTCTATCTGCGTCTGCAGGTAGCCGTTCTGTGTATTCAGCTTATCGTTAGCCTCTTTGCTGGCGGCCAGCTTGGTATCGCAGTCCGTCTTTGCAAATTCCATTTGCTTGTACTGCGCGTCCAGGGCGCCATACTTCTTCTTGGTCACGCAGGCGGTCATAGTAAATGCCACAAAGGCCATTACTGAAACCATTTTAGCTGAGGCAAGAATGCTTTGATATTTTATGGAGCGGATTGACACTTTTCTTTCTTTCACGGTGCAAAGCTAAACTCATAAACATGAAAGGAGGCAAAAGATATCCACTTTTAATGGTTCTTAACAAAACGTAACAAAACACATATAAGTATGTCTTCATAAATTAAAAATTCCAACAATAGTGCTGCCAGGTATCCATATCTAATTGATAACGTGTGGATAAAACACTACACTTGTTTTTATTTTTAACAGTCAGGTCCTTGACATTATGCCGGCAAGGCGTACCTTTATGCAAAACATTAACCCTCAATGAGAAAAATCTACTTTACATTAATCTTGCTGACCGCGATCGTCACTGCACATGCTCAGCGCAGCTGCGCTACTATGGAGGTGTACGCCGCCCAACTACAAGACAACCCCTCCCTGTCAGTGACACGTCAGGAGATCGAAGACTTTACACAGCGATATATAGCTACGCATCAGGCAGGCTCACGTGCCACAGTGACCATACCAGTAGTCGTACACGTGCTATATAATACGACTGCCCAGAATATCTCCGATGCACAGGTACTCTCCCAGATCGCCGTGCTCAACGCAGACTACAGCAAGACGAACTCCGATATCTCTAGTGTACCATCCGCTTTCAGTAGCCTTACAGGTAACCCTGCGGTACAATTCTGTATGGCGCAGCGAGATCCTAGTGGCAATGCTACGACAGGTATCGTACGCAAGTCTACGACTACCACATCTTTCTCTACCAATGACTACGTAAAGCAAAGCTCGAGGGGCGGCGATGATGCCTGGCCTGCAGCCTCCTATCTCAATCTCTGGGTGTGCAATCTGGGCGGCGGCCTGCTGGGCTATGCCCAGTTTCCCGGTGGTGCAGCAGCTACTGACGGCGTGGTGATCAACTATACTGCCTTTGGCAATACAGGTACTGCCGCCTCACCATACAATAAGGGCCGCACCGCTACCCACGAGGTAGGCCACTGGCTGAATCTCTACCATATCTGGGGTGATGACAATGGCGCCTGCACTGGTTCTGACAATGTAGGCGATACTCCTAACCAGGGAAGCGAGAACTATGGCTGCCCTACCTTCCCACACGTATCATGCAGCAATGGCCCTAACGGCGATATGTTCATGAACTATATGGACTATACGGATGATGCCTGTATGTTTATGTTCTCTGCCGGACAGGTAGCGCGTATGCAGGCGCTCTTTGCTACAGGTGGCGCACGCGTATCGCTGCTTTCCTCTCTGGGCTGCTCAGCACCATCTGGCGGTACTACCACTTGTGGTACGGTATCGGGCCTCTCTGCGTCATCTATCACTACTACCACGGCTACCCTGTCATGGACTGCCGTGAGCGGCGCTTCGTCCTATAATGTACAGTACAAACCATCTACCTCATCTACCTGGACCACTACTACCAGCACTACTGCATCCAAGGCTTTGACCGGTCTCACTGCCGGCACAGCCTATAGCTACCAGGTGCAGGCGGTATGCAGCTCCGGCAGCGGTACTTATTCGGCAGCATCCTCTTTCACCACTACAGCTGCTACCACAGGCTGTACTGACGCATATGAGACCAATAATACACTTAGCACGGCGGCTTCTATTCCTGTCAATACTGCTATCACAGCGCTGATCGGCACCTCTTCTGACAAGGATTATTTCAAGTTTAGCAATACATCTGCACAGAAGAATATCAAGGTGACGCTCACCAATCTGCCAAAGGACTATGACCTGAAACTATACAACTCTTCAGGCACACTACTCTATACATCGCAAAACTCCAGCACTACCAGTGAGACCATAAAGTACAATAATGCTCCGGTAGGCACCTATACAGCATACGTATATGGATACAGCAGCGCATATAGCGCTACGAGCTGCTATACGCTCACAGCGTCTATAGGCAGTGCGGCGTGGCGTGAGGCTGAGGAAGAAAATACAGTGAGCGGCAAACTGACAGATATCACTTACAATCTCTATCCTAATCCTAATAATGGCAGGTTTAACCTCATGATATCTACTACCGAGCCTACTACTGTGGCCGTGCGCGTAATAGATATGCTGGGGAATACCGTGGCTGTAAAGGACATAGCCGATGTATCAGGCATCAGCGAGTCTGAAGTGGACCTGCAGGGAATAGCCGCAGGAATCTACCATGTGATGATCTCTGATGGCAAGTCTACAGAGGTACGTCGGATAGTAGTGTCGCAATAAGATATCCCCCTGAATAGTGAAAAGCCTGCTGCGTATCGTAGCGGGCTTTCTTTTTCTGTAGCAATAGCTACAGGCATTATATTTGCATAAAAGGCTCCGTATGGGAAACTACGTCAATAACAACCTGATCAAAGGCGAAAGTGTCGCATTTGAGACCACTTATCACTGGATCATATTCCTGCACTGGAAGTCGATCCTGACCCTTTTCATACGCCCCATATTATTGCGCTGGTCGGACGAATTTGCTATCACTAATCATCGTATCATCATCAAGACAGGCCTCATCAGCCGGCACACGCTGGAGATGAATCTCAACAAAGTGGAGACGGTGAATGTGGACCAGAGCATCTTTGGCCGTATCCTGGGGTATGGTACCATACGCATAGTAGGTACAGGTGGCACCAATGAGGTTTTCAATAACATAGCTCATCCTGTAGAGTTTCGCAAGAAGTTTCTGGAGCTATCTATGTGACAGCAGAGGGCATCAGCATTGCTTTTTATTTCCTATTTTGCCCCGTAAAACCAGTCACTCCACATGGCCAAACAGCAAGCTAAACCTGCGCCAAAAGAAGCTCCTAAAGCTAAAGCGAAACAAAAGGTCGAACCCACCGGACCAGGGTTCCCGAAATTTCTCATAGCACGCGAGCAGTGGGCAGACTGGGGGCTGATAGGCGGCCTGCTGATAGCCATTCTCATCTTTCTGAAACTGTATTACCCCTATCCCGGCTATGAGACCGACTCAGGCAACTATATCCTCTCGGCTATCACTGGCAAGATCAATGGCTACAGGCCTTACGGCTACTCAGGGTTTCTAAAGTTTTTTACCGGCATATCTTCTGATGTGAAGTTTGTGACAACATGGCAGTGGTTTATGACTGCATTCTCTGTGTCATTTTTCCTATTTACTGTCAAGTACATTTTCCGCAATCTGCCTCGTGGTGCCTTCTATCTGCTATGCCTCATGGCGATACTCAATCCGTCAGTGATCTATATGGATTCATACCTGATGAGTGATAGTTTGTTTGTGAGCCTTACATTGCTATTCCTCACTACACTGGCATGGATCATCTACAACGGCAGCTACGTAGCACTGTTTGCTAATCTGCTGCTGCTTTGGTGGTGTATGGATGCGAGGTATATTGGTCTTTTCTATCCACTATTCAGCGCAGTAGCTATAGCCTGGGCACTGTGGAGGCGCTTCCGCTGGGTAGCGGTGGTAGGTGGCCTGATACCGCTAGTGATGTTGCTTTTCTACCGCTCATCTGCTACAGATCAGATGAAGGAAGAATTTGGTGTAGAGACCTTCTCATCATTCGGCGGCTGGCAGGCGGCTAATAATGGTGTAGCTGTATTGCCATATGTGAAGGTGGATACCAATCTCATCAAAGATCCGATGACAAAATCCATCCATCAGATAGTGCGTCAGTTTCCTGATTCATTCTTCAATGAAGATGCGATCATAGCTACCAGCTTTATGTGGACGCGCACCTATCCGGGCAAGGCCTGCCTGGCACAGTATATCCAGCAGACGCGTACGCCATACCTCCAGGCATGGGCCTATATGGGTACGGAAATGCAGAAATACGGCGACTTCCTCCAGTCAAACTACCGGAGCGAATACATCAAGCGCTATATCCTGCCAAATTTCAAACTGATATTCAAAGCGCATCCTATAGGAGAAACAGATACCTTTCGCGCTGATGCTAATTTGAAAGGCTTATTCACCACAGATCGCGAGGTATATGGTTTCAAAAAGCATGTGTTCAAACCTCTCACGGCTATACGTCAGGTATGCGATACAGGATTGTGGATCATGTTTTTCCTCTCCGCTATAGCTGGTCTGATCATGATACGCAGGCTGGGGTTCACACTGGAGCAGAAGCTCGTGATAGCAGCACTAGGCCTGTTTGTAGGTGCTTTCGGAGCCGTGAGTACGGTGGCCGCGCCGATCAATAACTTCCGCTATATCATGCCTATCATCTATGCTGTGCAGGCAGTACCGGTGTTAATCATCGGTACGCTCCTAGCCGGCAGGAAGCAGCAGTGATCAGATACCTGTCACCACAAATTCTGTGCGCCTGTTCTTAGCCTTGCCTTCTGCAGATTTATTATCCGATATAGGCTGCGTAGCTGCATAGCCTTTGTAGGTCAGGCGGTCCTGAGATATTCCTTTCGATACGAGATAATCGTTTACTGCCTTGGCGCGATTGGTAGATAAGGCTTCATTGTCCTTCTCCAGTCCTGAGTTATCTGTATGCCCGCCTACTTCTATTTTGAGGGTGGGGTTCTTTGTCATAAGGTCTATGAGCGTATTGAGCTCCGTGCGTGATTCATTTTTCAGCTCGTAGCTATTGGTCTCAAAGAAGATATTATTCAGCACCACCTTGCTACCCACTTTGATCTTCTCCATCTGTATATCCATGATATAGGCGCCGCCTTGCTTCATATCTTTCAGAGAGAAGTTGGCAGAGTAGAACAGGTACCCTTCCTTTGATATCTGGCAGGCGTAGTTCTTGCCAGTAGGCAGCGTAGCCAGGTATTCGCCGGTCTTGCCATCAGACGAGGCGGTAGAGTATATCACGCCCGATGCCAGGTCAAAGAACTGGATCTTTGTGGCCAAAGGATTGCCATTCGCTTTGTCGGTCACCACGCCCTTCACATAGCTGACGGGGTATGGCTTCAGGTTTTCCGGCATTTCAAATTTGTAGATATCCATGCCACCCTTGGTATCCGGCTGCTCAGAGGCAAAGTAGGCCCAGTTGCCACTCGTAGTGACATAGATCCCTATCTCATCTCCTGGTGTATTGATAGGGTATCCGAGGTTGATGGCCTTGCCCCAGGTACCATCAGCCTGCTTGCGCGACATAAAGAGGTCAGCACCTCCCATCCCCTCATGCCCGCGGGAGGTAAAGAACAGGGTATATCCGTCAGGATGTATGAACGGGCGCTCCTCTTCCTGATTAGTATTGATCTCGGGGCCGAGGTTATGCGGGGTGCTCCATTTGCCGTCATCTCCCAGTGTGGATGAGTATATATCACCGCCACCATAGCCACCATTGCGGGAGCTCACAAAGTAGAGGGTACGCCCATCACCAGTGATATAGGGTTGCGTCTCTTTGCCAGGTGTATTGATCACGGAGCCGAGGTTCTTGCCCGGATCCCACTCTACACCATTTCTTTTGGAGAAATATATATCACAGCCTCCCATGCTATTCGGCCTGTCACAGGAGGTAAAGAAGAGGTATTTGCCGCTCGGCGAGATGCAGTGCGCACCTTCATTGAACTGTAGCGTATTGACAGTCTCGGATACCGGCACGGCCTCGCTCCACTCCCCATTGCGGCTCTCTGATACAAAGATATTCTCATCATGCACTCGGCCTATGCGCTCCAGCCGCGTGAAGTATAGCCAATGTTCATCTGCCGTCAGCGCCGGCATCAGGTCGTCTTCAGAGCTATTCACGCCGCTGCCGAGATTGATAGGTTTGAATGCTACAGGATGTTTCACCGCATCTTTGGCAAAGTCGCAGTTCTTGATCATGTTGTCTGCTGCCGTTTCCTTGTCTGGTGTCAGATGCTGGGCACGATACGCCTGGAAATATTTTTTGGCCTCATCGTAGTCGCCCTTATTGAAGAGTGCCTGTCCTAGCTGCCACCTGAGGTCTGGCTGATAGTCTGGCTTGAGCTGTTCTACCAGTTTCAGTTCTGTGACCGCGCCGGTATAGTTGCGCTGGTTCTCCAAGTACATGATACCCAGCAGCCAGTGTGCATCTACGAAGTTCTTTTCACTCTCCACAGCTATGTGCAGCAGCGAGTCCGCCTGCGCATACCGGCCAAAGGCGTAAGCTGTATTGCCCGCATCATAGTGGTTTTGGGCGCGCTTCTTGGCATGCTCATATGTCACTCCCATCTGCGAAAAAGCCTGCACACTGATAAGTATCGCAGCGAAAGCCAGAAAAAGTTTATTCATTGTATTATCTGATGTCTCTTGTATAACGTATCAAGCCTGTCACGGCACATTCAAGTACTTATGTATCTGAAGGGATATCTCCCACTGCTGGTGTTCCTTCACATACTCTATCACCATAGGTACCATCTCCTCCTCCTGCTCCCACTCCGGAGAGAGGTAGAGCTTGCACGCAGGGCTCACCTGGGCTGCATACTGCTCCGCCCAGCGGAAATCATTGCGATGGTTGATCACTACTTTTAGCTCACTGGCCAGTGGCAGTATACTAGCTACCGGCGGTTTATATCTCTTGGGCGATACCGTGATCCAGTCAAACTCACCACGCACCGGATAGGCGCCGGATGTCTCGATATGTGAGCGGATACCCTTTGCACGCAGCGCGGCAGTCAGTGCAGCCAGGTCATACATCAGCGGTTCGCCACCGGTGATCACGCATATTTTTGCGCCTGCCTCATCTACAGCCTCCACTATCTGCTGTACGGACATCTTAGGGTGTGCCTCTGCATCCCAGCTCTCCTTCACATCGCACCACGGACAGCCCACATCACAGCCTCCCAGCCGCACGAAGTAGGCGGCGCGGCCCTGATAGTACCCCTCACCCTGTATGGTATAGAAGTGCTCCATCACGGGTAGCATCATTGTATCAGCAGCGGACATTGTGAGGCAAATTTACCTAAAACCCGCCATTAGCAGGCTGGGCTACTGACCATAGATTGTGGACTGTTGACAAACATTGGCATATTGGCGCATTAGTGTAATTTCGCTTCTCAAATACAAAGTGCAATGAAAAGTTTCCTCAAGGCATTAGGCCTTAGCAAAGAAAACGCGGGTGCGTCTACCGGCAATAAATGGCTCAAATCAAAGGGCCAGCTCATCCGCAGCTACTCTCCTGTAGATGGCAAAGAGATAGGTGCTGTAGTGGCGGGCACGGAGAAAGAATATAAGGTGATCGTAGAGACAGCTCAGAAAGCCTTTGATGTATGGCGCAATGTGCCTGCACCAAAGCGTGGTGAGATAGTGCGCCAGATCGGTGAGGAGCTGAGAAAATATAAAGAGCCCCTCGGCCAGCTGGTATCCTACGAGATGGGCAAATCCCTCCAGGAAGGATATGGTGAAGTGCAGGAGATGATAGATATCTGTGACTTTGCGGTAGGCCTCTCGCGCCAGCTGCATGGCCTCACTATGCACTCTGAGCGTCCGCTGCACCGCATGTATGAGCAGTATCACCCGCTGGGTATCGTGGGCATCATCTCTGCATTCAATTTCCCGGTAGCGGTATGGAGCTGGAACTCGATGCTGGCATGGGTCTGCGGCGATGTCTGCATCTGGAAGCCATCTGAGAAAACCCCTCTCTGCGGTATAGCCTGCCAGAATATCGTGTCAAAGGTATTTAAGAGAAATGGCCTGCCTGAGGGTATCTCAAACCTCATCATAGGTGACTATAAAGTAGGTGAGCTCATGTCACACGATACCAATGTACCACTGGTGTCAGCTACCGGCTCTACCCGTATGGGCAAGCTCGTGGCACAGGCAGTAGCTGGCCGTCTGGGCCGCAGCCTGCTGGAGCTGGGTGGCAATAATGCGATCATCATCACACCGGATGCTGACCTGGATATGGCTATGGTGGCTGTAGTATTTGGCGCTGTAGGTACTGCGGGCCAGCGCTGCACTACTACGCGCAGGCTCATAATACATGAGTCAAGGTACGACGAGGTAAAAAACCGCGTCAAGAAGGCATATGCGCAGCTCAAAATAGGTGACCCTCTGGATCAGCGCAACCACGTAGGCCCGCTGATAGACAAGGACGCAGTGGCTATGTATGAGCACGCCATCTCTGAGGCAGTGAAGCAGGGCGGCAAAATATGGGTAGAAGGTGGTGTGCTGAAGGGCAAGAACTACGCCAGCGGCTGCTATGTGAAGCCGGCAGTGATAGAGGGCAAGAACTCTATGCCGATCGTGCAGCATGAGACCTTTGCACCGATACTCTACCTGATGAAGTATAAGACCATAGATGAGGCTATAGCACTGCAGAACGGCGTGGTACAGGGTCTCTCATCAGCTATCATGACTACCAATATGCGCGAGGCGGAGGCATTCCTCTCTGCTGCGGGCTCTGACTGCGGTATAGCTAATGTCAATATCGGTACCTCGGGTGCTGAGATAGGTGGTGCATTCGGTGGTGAAAAGGAAACCGGCGGTGGCCGTGAGTCAGGCTCTGATGCGTGGAAGGCCTACATGCGTCGCCAGACCAATACGATCAACTATGGCACTAAACTGCCACTGGCGCAAGGCATCAAATTTGAGCTTTAAAGCCTTAAAATAGAATTAGCGAAAGAGCAACATAGGTTGCTCTTTTTTTATTTCTTCCTTCCGATGACGGGTATCAGGTGGTGAAACTCTGGTACTATACGCAGTGCATAGGTAAGGCCTGCAAAGAGTAATGATATTGCCGAGCCTTTGATAGCTACATCTATAAATGGGTTGCCAAAGGAAGGTATGAAATAGCAGATGGCGCCGGTGATTATGATAGTGAGTATGATCTTCACTGTATCTAAAGTGAACGGCTGCATCTTATAATAGCGCCAGATGATAAAGTACTTAGCAAGATTATAAACCGTGGCTGATGTAGCTGTAGCCAGTGCTGCACCATACATACCGAAGAGAGGTATAAGTGTACGGTAGTTGACATAGGCCACTCCCAGCAGGCCTATTAGGAGCCAGGTGAGCAGTTTGTATTTAGTAGAGGTGAGCAGATAGCCGTCCGTATTGCCAGTACCCATATTGATCAGTGTGCCGATACTGATGATCAGCACCACACCTTTGGCTAGTGAGTAGTCACGGTCTGGGATCAGCTGAAACAAAGAGTCGATATTTAGATTGATGAGCAGAAAGAGCAACCCTCCTATCAGGAGCAGGTATTTAGCAGACTTGTAATAGATCTGCCGGATATCCGCGTAGTCCCTATTCTTCCAGCCGTCAGCATATTTGGGCACTATGATCTTGTCTATAGCATTCATAGGAGCTTCTACAAACGTAGCTACAAATGCAGCGATAGAGTAAATCCCCACTATGTCGAGTGCGTTCAGGTTTGCCTCATGGGGCTTATAGAGTCCGAGCATCAGAGAGTCCATATACCTTAGGCCGATAGACGATATACCGGTCAGGCTCACTATCAGTCCGTATTTGAACATAGTGAGTGGTGTATGCTCTTTATACTGCTCCCATCGTATCCGGAGCGATGGCCTGTCTTCATAAAAAAGATAGGCGACCAGTAGTACTAGCTGTATGCCATATACCATCACGAAGTAAAAGATAAGGCCATCCCGGTTCATCAGATGGATGTGGTATAGGGTAAAGACTACTATCGATCCCAGCCTGACCAGGATATCATTGATCAGCACTGGCACAGAAGTGCGAAAAATAGAATAGGAATATGCGGTAAGGACGCTGATAAACGAGGCAAAAAAGATCAGCGGAAAGACATAAAAAAAGTAATCAGTAAAGAGCTTTGACTGGCCGTAGTAGGCCATGATCTGCTCGCGAAATAAGAAGATAAGTCCCGCGATCACCACATATCCCAGTAGCGGAAATATCAGCATGAAACCAAAAAAGCCATGATGCTTACGCTCCCTATCGCGAAAGTAAGGGAAGTACCTGGTGACAGTCGCCGTCATGCCCAGCGGTGCAAAACTCGCTATCAGCACAGCAAAGGAATACAGAATGCGTGTAAGGCCGATCTCCTCTTTGGTCAGGAAGCGTGGCTGGATGATGATCAGGCTGATGGCGCCTAGCAGGATACCTGTATAGGTGATGATGCTATTGCGGATGCCCTGACGCTGTATGATGCCCAATTAGAATACTTTTTCTATATGCAAGTATAGCGGATAAACCGCATACCAGAAAAAGCCTGACGATTACTATACGCAGAGCAGGTTTACCAGCTCAGGCATATTGGCCTCATCCAGTTTCTCCAGTCTGCCGCGTGTCTCTACTGTGAAGAATTTATAATCAAACTGACGGAGGAAATCCAACACCTCCCGCTGGCTATACCCTGCTGCCTCAAAGGTGTCCTTATTGAACTCCAGCACGATCTTCGGATGTTTGGTCTTCAGAGTATTTCCTGCTCCTTTCAGTACATGCAGCTCTGCGCCTTCTACATCCAGCTTGATAAAGTCCGGGGCCGGCAGCTCGCCTTGTTTGCTATCCAGCGTCTCCATACGGATGGTCTGCAGCTTTACACTGCGGTCATTTGTCGCATAGAGTGTATGGAGTCCATCTTCAAATGATCCATTTTCATTGTACTCAGTAGCCGCATAGAGGTCAGCTTCGCCGGTTTTGTCGGAGAGTGCGATATCAAAGGCCTTTACACGGTTCTCGTACCCATTTAGTGCGATATTTTCTTTCAGTATTTTATAGGTTTCCTTCATCGGCTCAAAGGAGAATACTTTCGCTCCTTCGCCCAATAGATGCGCTGAGAATATTGACATCTCGCCGATATTGGCGCCTATATCATAGACTACCATCCCTTTTTTTAGCTCGTGGCGCAGCAGATAGAGTGCGGCCCACTCATGCGCACCGCGCCAGTATATGAGCGCAGCCATACGGTGCGTGATATTTACCTTGAGCTTGTAGCCATTTACTGATATGACTCTCCATCCTTTGTCTTCGCCTTGCTTTGAGTAGTGGCGGGTAAAGGCCTTATGCAACGGCTTTGTCACAAAATACATACCCGGCACGAATGCAAGGCTGCGGGTGATATAGGAGAGGCTATTAGCTATTGTATCGATCATTATCTTTTTAGTTGCAGAGGGTTCAAATCTATAAAAACTATTTTAGCTATGGGGGAGCTGGTATATCTGGAGCTTAGACAGGCAAAATCTATTATGTAATCCCGGATAGTCGTTCTTTACAATTCAGGCTTTTTTTCATACTTTTAAACAAACAATTCATATATGAAAACATTTACTATTTGTCTTATCTTTTTTACTTCCATCTCCCTTTCTTTTGGCCAGCAGCTCAGTTGGACGCCTATAGCAGATATACCGGTAGCTAGATATGCGCCTGTCAGCTTTATGATCGGCGACCGCTTTTTTGTAGCTACGGGACTCGATACATTGGCTCCTCGTGTCGGTCTCAAAGATCTGTATGAGTATGACTTTAATACTGACAGCTGGATGCAGCGGGCATCGCTGCCAGATACTATGACGGTTTTCGCTGCCAGCGCATTTACAATAGGCAATAAAGGATATATCGTAAACGGTGAAAGGACAGTAAGCCCCGGCGGCTACAGCGAGCGTCTTTATTCCTACGATCCGGCTCTCGATTCATGGACGCAGCTGAGCTCTTTCATCGGAGCAGCCAATTATACCGGTACCGCATTTTCTATCGGGCAGACAGGCTATCTCGGTTTGGGATTCAGTCCATATACCTCGGACTTTTACTCTTACAACAGCTCCACCGATACATGGGCTCCTCTCTCACCATTCCCGGGTACCGCCAGACAGTCAGCTTCCTCTTTTGTGATAAATGGTATAGCATATGTAGGACTGGGCGGTGTACAGACAGGCAGTATCTTCAATAACTTTACAGATTTCTACAAATATGATCCAGCTACAGGTTGGTCTGCAGTCGCTTCTCTGCCTGGTATAGCACGCAGGGATGCGGCCGGATTTGCTTTTGGCGGCAAAGGATACATCATAGGCGGGGTAGGTACCAATGCTACTGACATATACAACGATATATGGGAATATGATCCCGCTACAAATGTGTGGGGCCCAAAAGATTCTTTTGAGCAGCGTTTCCGCAATGGTGCATACGCCAGCAATGGCAATCTGGCAATAGTAGGTACCGGTCAGAATAAGACCCTCAACCTCTCATCTAAGATGTGGAAGACGGGCGCGCGTACTGCAGTATCAGATATCAGCCAGGATGAATCGAAAGTTCGGTATGCCAACGGTCAGCTCAATATAACATCTGCCAGTCCTTCTGACGGCAATAGCACCGTAAAGCTTTTTGATGTAAATGGCCGTAAGGTCATGCAAGAGCAAGTCACAGGAGGAGAAAAAGTACTGCATCTGCCATTAACTCTGGCGAATGGTGCATATATCTTTGTAATAGAAAAGGCCACAGGTCTGCGCAATACCGGAAAGATCATTGTAGCCCAGTAAGCTGCAACCATCCCGCCCGTTATCAACTATAGAAAGCTTTCAGCTGGCTGAGTATAGTGCTGTCACCAAACTTGATCTGTGTCTGTGCGGCTATACGGGTACTTTCAAAGGATTCTCTACGAGCTATCATATCCAGGATCGCCTCTGCCGCCGCTTCCGGCGTGTAGTCACGTATCCATATTCCGCTATTCTCGTTGACGAATTCAGATGGCCCCCCACAGCGGGTAGAGACAACAGGCAGGCCCGACATCATAGCCTCAGCTGCAGATATATTGAATGTTTCAAAATAACTGGTCAGCACAAAGAATCCGTGCTCCTGATAGATCGGCACCAGCTCGGAGTTAGCGATATATCCGCGGAAGAAAATATACTTATCCAACAGCGCCTTTTGTTTGCACATAGCCTGAAAATGCTCCGTCTCCGGGCCACCGCCCACTAGTGTGAGCTGAAACTGGGGATATGATTTAATGACAATTTCTGTTGCCCCTATCAGAGCCGATATGTGCTTGTGATGCTCCAGTAGATTCCCTACATACAAGGCTTTGAATTTTTTTCCACTATCGTATTGATAGGTAGTCCGGGGAGTATTCAGCGTATTGTAGACTATTACCAGTTTGTCTGCATCTACCAGCCTTTTGCTGATCATTATCTGCTTGAAATATTCGGAGACGACAGAAACCTTGCGCGCTTTGCGTAGCAAAGATTCTGAAATATAGCGTGCCATAGCTGGCAGCCTTTTATAACGCCCATCCTCGTCCATATATCCTGTCCAATGCTCCGTGATCACCAGGGGAATCTTCCTGAAAAGAAGGAGTAACCAGACAAACATCCCTGCCGGGAAAACAACATGCAGATGTATCAGCTCAGGGTACCCAAAGCGTCCCATCACGTAATGAAAGGCATCCATCTGTGCACGGACGTACTTGATCTGATTCAGCGCGCGAGAGCTACTTTCCTTATAATAAAGTGTAAACTCGGTGAGGTTTTCACTCACGATAGTTTCGCTGCTATAAGCCCTGTCGCTACCCGTCACATACATCACCACTACCTTGCGGAACGAGGACACCGCTTCTACATGCTTACGCACAAAGAGGCCATTCAGCTCATGCTCGTCACTGGGATACCAGCTCGGGATATGTAAAGTGTAAGGTGACTGCATAGATCACTATGACGCAATGATAAATATAAAAGTCGGAAGCTATCAGGCATCAAATCCGGCATACTCCACAGGAGTGTTCGGTTTTGCCCACATATTCTCCATGCCGGAGTAGTGGGTCTCTATCTCGCCGAGTATGTCATAGACCTCCTGTGCGCTCATGGTCTGCACCAGGCGGGAGCGGAAGGTCTTGATATTCTCCAGTCCGCGGAAGTATGGCCCGTAGTGGCGGCGCATCTCCAGCAGGCCGAGGTTATTGCCCTTCCACTCTATAGAGTGGCGCACATGCTCGCGGCAGGCATCCAGCCGCTCAGAGAGCGTAGGTATGGCCATATGCTCGCCGGTACGCAGATAGTGCTTTATCTCGCGAAATACCCACGGGTACCCGATAGACGCACGGCCTATCATCACGCCGTCTGCGCCGTAGGTATTGATCATCTTCTTCGCATCCTCGCCCGTGGTCACATCACCATTGCCAAAGACAGGTATATGCAGGCGCGGATTGTTCTTTACTTTTTCTATCCATGTCCAGTCGGCCTTGCCAGTGTACATCTGGTGCTTGGTACGGCAGTGTATAGAGATGGCCTTGATGCCTACATCCTGCAGCCTCTCAGCTACCTCTACTACGCGTATAGAGTTGGCATCCCAGCCGAGGCGCGTTTTGACTGTGACGGGCAGATTGGTAGACTTTACTATCACCTCTGTGAGGCGTACCATCTTGTCTATATCGCGCAGGATACCTGAGCCTGCATTTTTGCAGACCACATTCTTCACCGGGCAGCCGTAGTTGATATCCAGCAGCTCCGGATTGGCGCGCTCTACTATCTTAGCGCTGAGAGACATGGCCTCCTCCTCCCCGCCAAATATCTGGATGCCTACCGGGCGCTCATCCTCATAGATGTCGAGCTTCTTCACACTCTTGTCTGCATCGCGTATCAGGCCATCGGAGGAGATGAACTCTGTGTACAGCATGTCAGCGCCATGTTTGCGGCACAGGCGGCGAAAGGGCGGATCACTCACGTCCTCCATAGGAGCGAGCAGGAGCGGATTTTCACCCAGGTCTATATGTGCGATCTTGGCCATCGTAGCCCGCAAAGATAGCTAAAATCCACCGCCCGCGCCAATGCACGGTATGACCTAATTATCGGTGGCCCCTTGTTGTATCCAGCAGTAGATCTTGTTGGTCAGAGAGTCTGGCAGCTTACCTGTAGGCGGCATGATGGAGGTGCCACCGCCGCCAGTCACCTTATTATACAGGATGCTGTAGCTGGCCTGGCCTGCATGAAAGTAACCTCCGCTCACCAGATCACTATAGGCTACTGCAGAGTCGAGCCTGAGATAGCCAGTAGGATTTGCGCCAGTGTGGCAGCCGGATATGGCACAGTGAGCCCCGAGTATCGGTATGATATCCTGCCGGAAAGATACCGTGCCGGAGCAGTTGACTCCTTCCTTTGGCCTGGAGCACTGCACCAGCGCCAGAGGAAGGAGTACTGTAAGTAATATGCATGCGGGAGATCTCATCACTCTTCGTAGTCAAACATGGATGGGATATTGCCGGCCAGCGTGGTGGCCAGTGCAGTATTCACATCAGTGCTATTAGTCTGATTGCTTTGCATCATATCCACGTTGTTAAAGAGTTTGCCATAGTCACCCGTGATATGGACTGTGATGCTGCCATTGGCCGTAGCCAGGTATGGCGCATTGTATGGTGCGGCAGAGTGGTCACCGAGGATCACAGTCTTGATCAGGGCATCGGTGCCTATCTGGTAGCTGAAAGGCTTATTAGGTGTACCAGATCCGCTGCTATCTATCAGGCCAGCTACAGCCAGGAAGATATACCCATTTGACGTAGTGCTGTAGTGCATAGACGGATTTTGGGCAGCCAGATCACCACTTTGTGTAGACGGGTCTTTGTGATTGTCTCCAGCCTGTACACCTACCTGAAAGGAGATATTCTTATAGCTACCCGTCGGGATATTGCCTATCTGATATTCCTCTTTGCCCCACTTTACCAGTGTAGTCCCACTCACCGCTACAGTAGAACCGTCAGTGCGCGTCAAAGTGATGCCCGATATATAGTATTCGGCGCGGGTCAGGGATATAGCCTTGCCGGCCCAGTTAGTATAGATGCCTCCCTGATCCACTTCATTGGTATCAATATTCGTATGGATATGAAGGAAGAGCATCGCGGCGGGAGTCGTGTTTTCTTTTGGTTTGGTACAGCCGGCGCTGAATATCACCAGTGCAGCTATGACCAGAAGTGAAATTTTGGGAGTTAATTTCATGATCTGCTATTTCCGGGTTAGTTAAAAAAATTATGGATGGACCGTGAAGCTTACTGTTTTGTCTGTGCTTTTGGTCAGGTGGTTCACTACCTCAGCCTCCAGCTCCAGCTCCTGCTGTGCAGACGGAGTAGGGAGTGTAAAGGATGTATCTATAGTAAAGCTTTCCAGATCATGCACGGAGAAATCAGCCATCCATATTGTATTGCCTCCTGAGTGCTCTTTCACCTTGAGTGATAGCTCATGCAGCAGGTGGGCATCATCAGTACCTGATGCCGTGGCAGTACCCATGACATGAATGGTAGTACCCCCGGTGAAACTCTGCCCTGTAGTAGGGGATGTGATGGTGAGCGATGGATAATCACTAACCGTGTTTTTCTTGGTGCATGATGCAAGAGCAAAAACCGAAAGTACGAATGCGGAGAAAAGAATGTTCTTCATTATTGTTTGATTTTGTTGAATTATTAAAAGGTGTAGAATACCCCTACCTCTGTGGTCAGGAGCTGCCTGTAGGCCATGGTAAAAACATGATTGTAAAGTACCGGCGTCACTGATATGCTGAAGGCAAAGTGCTTGACATAAGCCTCCATGCCTGCAGTAGCGGTGAGCAGGTGTGAGTAGGACTCATATACCGGCTGGCGACGGTTGTAGTTATTCATAGCGTATGTGTAGGAGGCTCCGGCTATAGGCATGAGCACCAGTTTGCCGGCGCGCAGCGCATAGGAGAGGCGCACACCTGTCTCCATTTTGTCTCCAAACCGGAAGCTATATTTATTGACCGTATTGATCTTGTATGAGGCCCGTGCACTCATCATCATCTTGCCGTAGGAGAGTGTGTAGATCATGCTGAGCAGCACATCGGCACTGCCGGAGCCTAACTGTACACTGGTGCTGTAGAGGTCATTAGTGCCGGTCTTGTATTTACCGGTAGGTAGTTTGATACCCACGCCGGCCCTCAGCTGATGCTTTATCCGGCCCACTGCAAATTTGGCCGGATTCAGTATCTGGTACTGTGCCAGGAGGCTCATATCCCCCAGCCCGCGATCATGCGTATCTGACAGCACGGAGTACTGGTGAATGAAACTGACAGGTACAAAGACGGATAGCTGAAAGCGCTTTGGCAGGTTGAAGCGGCCAAAGACTTCCAGTGTATTTACCATCTCATGATTCTTGATACCATTCTGCTCAGGTATCAGGCTGAAGTTCCGGTTTTGATACTGGCTGTATGTCCATCTGAGACCTGCCATATGGTCATCCAGATCGGGCAGTACACTATAGTTGCACCCCGAGCCTGTAGCGCAGCATGATTGTGCCTTGCTCTCTGCTATACCCAGCCATAGTAGGCAGAGGCATAGCATCATCTTATATTTCATTGATAAATGCTTTAACCTGAAAAATGTGATAGCTCCCTACAATCAGTGTGCGGGAGTCCGGGACAGTCAGGCTAAGCGCAAGGTGGAGGGTCCAGTACGGTATGGGGAGCGGCTATCTGCCTGCCCTGATATGGCTGCATGTAGCTCACTATAGAGTATGAGGGGATAAAAGCCGGAAGGGCCACCTCGTCATATGCGGTCACGGCTTCGTCCTTTTCTATGATAGACCGGGACTGCTTCTTTTCGTCCTCTTCTGCTTTTTTGAGTTGCTTGGAGAGGTAGCATTTACCGTTGCAATGAAGTAAGGGGTTGCTCTTATTCACGCAGAGTTGTTCAGTGATCATTTGCTTATTGATCTCATAGTACGCCCAGAGGCCCAGGCTCACCATGCCCTGTGCGAGGATGGCTACGGTCAGTACTATGGATATAAGTTTCCTCATCGATGGCAAAAGTAGGCAATGATCTTTCAATGCACAAACATACACTGAAACTAATCACCAGCTGCCTGAGAATATTCATCCGGCCGGGTGATAAGATTCATACTATGTGGACCTAATATGTACATTTGTGACAGATGAAGTATCCCTTCCCTGAGAATAAACAGGTCCGTGCACTGGTGGTGGCAGCTACTATCGTGGCCTCTATGCTGGTAGGCTTGTCCTTGGCATTTCTGGTGGTCAAGGTGACACTGCCCGGCTTGTTTGGTGTGGCTGATCCTGTGGCTTTTATGGCGTCACAGCCGACGCAAATAGCCTATCCGCAGGCTACGCTGTATATGCAGGTGATCACCTCCTCCGTAGGCCTCTTCCTGATACCTTCTATCATGTTCCTGATGCTTTTTCGCGCAGATATGGCAGACAGGCTGAGACTGTCACTACCGCCACTAAAGTACTGGCTGGTAGCGATCGTGACCATGATAGCAGCGGGGATCTTTATACAGCTGCTAGTGCAGCTCATGCAGCTCATACCACTACCACCTACGCTGCAGTCTATGCGTGAGGCAGGAGAGGCGATCAATAAGATGCTCGACGCATTTTTTGCCGGCCGTACTCCGGGCTACTTCCTGGCGCTGACACTGGCCATGGCGCTGATGCCGGCTATAGCAGAGGAGGCTTTCTTCCGCGGCACGCTGCAGAATACGCTGCGTGACTTTGGTATCACACCTATAGGTGCTATCATGATCAGCGGTTTCACCTTTGCGGTGATACACATGGAGTTTGACAATACGCTGGGCATCTGGTGCATGGGCGTAGTACTGGGCCTGATGTACTACTATACTGATAGCCTGTGGGTCTGTATCACGGCCCACTTCCTCAATAATTTTATGATCGTGGCCTTCAAGTACTACCATATGACAGGTACAATAGAGAGAGACCTGGTCAGCACAGATGCGCTACCTCTATACTATACGGTGCCTGCAGGCGTGGTCATGGTGGCCGGCCTGGTCATACTATCCCGCTGGAGCGGAAGGAAGCTCACGACACCACGATTTGATTATATTTGAAAACATATAAATACGACTGATGAAGAACTTTCTGGTACGACTCGCCACGGGCCTCATAGTGTCCGCGCTCTTTATCTCTGCTACGCTCTATAGCTGGCTCACCTATGGGCTAGTGATACTGATAGCGGTGACCGGAGCGGTATATGAGTTTTACTCCATCTCGACGCCCGCCCGCCATGGCAATACTAAAGGCCGCGGCCTCACCGTGGCACTGGCCATAGCGCTCACAGTTTTGTCTATACTATTTAATAAGAGGCCGTTCATATTCGCTGACGTCACGATACTGCTGCCGGCAGTTCTGTTCTTCTTCTTTGTCAGGGAGCTATTCACCCGGTCGGAGAATCCCTTTCAGGAGATCGGCTGGAGCATCCTGCCTTTCATCTACATCGTGCTGCCTATCATGCTGCTAAACTGGCTGTACTTTGACAAAGGACCGCTATTTGCCCTCAGTATCCTCTTCCTGATCTGGTTTTATGACTCTATGTGCTACATCTGCGGGTCACTCTTTGGCAGGACCAAGCTCATAGAGCGCATCTCTCCCAAGAAGACCATAGAAGGCCTCGCTGGTGGCATGATCCTCTCTCTCATCTTTGTCTTCTTCTTTGACAAGATCTTTGCCTATCTCGGCGCCCAGTACCACATGAAGCTGCCTCTGGATACTTATACTAATATCAACTGGCTCATCATCGGGCTGGTGACAGTGGTGTTTGCCACCTTTGGCGACCTGGTAGAGTCGCTGCTGAAGCGCAGCCTGCATATCAAGGACTCGGGCTCCATTATGCCGGGCCATGGTGGCTTTCTGGACAGGCTGGATGCCATCTTTGTGGCGCTGCCATTTGCCATGCTGGTCATCTGGTTTACAGACCGGATAGGAGAGATCAGGCTACTTATTGACTTTCTGAGTTAAGGAGTTACGTTTGACTAGGAGCGAATATTCCGCTGTTTATCTACTTTTTATACCTTTGTAGTTCGTTTATAACCGACTCAATGCGTCCAAGGAAAATGTCGATCCATCGTGAAGGTCACGGGATCATAATCGTCACAGGCCTCATAGCAGTAGCTATCAACCTGCCTCTGGCTATCATCACAAAGAGCACCTTCCTCGCGGTCATGGTGGCCCTGCTGTCTACAGTAGTGATATTGGCTTTCATCTCCTTCTTCCGCATACCTCACCGCGACTTCCGCCTGGAGAATAACAAGATCATAGCCCCGGCAGATGGCCGCGTGGTGGTGATAGAGCAGGTAGAGGAGGGAGAGTACTTTAAGGATAAGCGGATACAGGTATCCATCTTTATGTCCCCGGCCAATGTGCATGTGAACCGCAGCCCTGTGAGCGGCGTGGTGACCTACCAGAAGTACCACCCGGGCCAGTACCTAGTGGCATGGCACCCTAAATCATCTGAGAAGAATGAACGCAACACTGTAGTGATAGAGCATGAGGACGGTATAGAGATACTGATCCGCCAGATAGCCGGCAAGCTGGCCCGCAAGATACGCTACTACGTATCTGAGGGAGACTCTATAGACCAGGCCAATGAGTTTGGCTTTATCAAGTTTGGGTCGCGGGTGGACCTCTTCCTGCCGCTGGGTACTACGATAGATGTAGACCTGAAGCAGAAAGTAAAGGGGGGTATCACCGTGATCGGCACACTGCCAGATCGTACCTGAACATAAAAAGCCATCCTTACGGGGATGGCTCACATATTACACACCTTCTCTTCATCTTACATACTATAGACCAGTTTGAATCGGCCATGGTCTACCACATATTTCTGTGCGCGGAAAGTGATCACCTCTCCTTCGTTCAGACTCATCAGATCTGTCAGATCCTTTTCCATAGTATGGATAGATCCGCCTGTAGCCCGCGCTATGTTTAGATAATCAGTATTGATCCCGGCCGCAGAGCCACATACTATGACATGTACTGGCCTATTGACCCTCGGCAGGAGTGCCATATCCTTTACGTTGGCTAGGTTGTCCGCTATCATGACTATTTCTTTGGCATCAGGATTATCACGTAGGGCCTTTATTACTGCTTCCAGATTGTTTTCCGGCGCATCTCCTCCTCCCCCATTGTCCATTGCCCTAAACATCATATGCTCTACAGAATCGTATCCTTTTTCATGGGTGATGTAGATACCCCCGGTAGCTCCTATCTTTTTTTCACTATCCTGTTTGCCATCACCATCATTAAAGAAGGTATAACTGCCAGCCCTTGTCGACTTGCAGTTTAACTTGAGCCACACGAGAGTCTGCACCAGATATGGACTCATGCTACCTGTCACATCACATACCACCAGTGCATCTTTCCACTCCTTCTGCCGGTCCAGCACAGCCAGCACCGTCGTATCGCGAAAGAAAGCATCATAACTTTCTGGCTTTGGAGCTATATCATATTTGTAGCCGGCGGGTTTCACCATAGATTTGTAGTCGCGCGTATAATAGGCCACTGCATTGCGCATATCGGTCTTGTATGCAGTAGATATCGGCACTCCCCTCTCTGCACGGTAGGTCAGTATAAATCCGTGAAAAAGGCCTTTGGCTTCTTCTTCATTTGCACAGGCCGTCTGCGCCGTAAACTTCCACTGTGTCAGGGAGCTGGCAAAAGCCTCCGGCGCTTCTTTTTTCAATGCCTCCAGCCGCTTGATATTCAGATCAGGCTGCTGAAAAAGCTCATCGCGCTGGTATTGGCTATAGACCAGCTCTACCTTGGTAATAGTAAAATCCCTTACCTCCCGGTACGCCGAGAGGTCTTTGATATCTGCCGAGTTGAAATCCATCGGCAGGTAGCATTGGTTCGGTTTTAGTTTGGTGATGAAGATCCTGGATACCGTGTCCTGCTTCATCCTGACCAGATCTGATAGATCATACGTCTGTGCTTGGAGAGACAGACCTGACACTAAAAGTAAAATCATCACCAGGAGTAGATTTGTGCATTTTGTGTCGTTTGATACTGGCAAATCATGGCAGAAACACGTAGCGCTGCCCTTATTCTCATTCTTCATATTGATAACGGATTTAGGTATAGGAATAGTATATATCCGGATAACGAAAACTACAACGGAAAGTCACAATGCTGGGCAGAGTTTTATTCTTGAACTATAACACTACATTAGCTCTCAGAAAATCATACAGCTAATGAAATTTGGCACCAAAGCGATACATGCCGGCGCAGAGCCGGATCCGTCTACCGGAGCGATCATGACTCCGATATATCAGACCTCTACCTATGTACAAGAGAGCCCTGGCACACACAAAGGATACGCCTATGCCCGCGGCAAAAACCCAACACGTGTTGCACTGGAAAAAAACCTGGCAGCTCTGGAGGATGCGAAACATTGCCTCTGCTTTGCCTCAGGTATGGGTGCTACAGATGCCGTGATCAAACTGCTGCGCCCCGGAGATGAAGTGATCACAGGCGATGATCTGTACGGCGGCTCCTACAGGATCTTTACCAAGGTATTTGCCAACTATGGCATCAAATTCCATTTCATAAACCTGACTGATGCTGATAATATCAGAAAATATATCAACAGCAATACAAAACTGCTATGGGTAGAAACTCCGACCAATCCCACCATGCAGATAGTAGACATAGCAGCCTGCTCCGCGATAGCCAAAGAACATAAGCTGACCCTCTGTGTGGACAATACCTTCGCCTCACCATACCTGCAGAATCCGCTGGCGCTGGGTGCAGATATCGTCATGCACTCTGTGACCAAATATCTGGGCGGGCATAGCGATGTGGTGATGGGGGCACTGATGACCAATGATGACAAGCTCCATACCGATCTTGCATTTATATTAAACTCTTGCGGCGCCAATCCCGGCCCGATGGATTCCTTTCTCGTGATGCGCGGCGTGAAAACGCTGCACCTCCGCATGGAGCGTCACTGTTATAACGGGCGCAAGATCGCCGAGTTTCTCAAAACACATCCACGTATAGAGAAGATATACTGGCCGGGCTTTGAAGATCATCCCAATCATGCCATTGCTAAAAAGCAAATGCGTGATTTTGGAGGTATGATCTCTATCGTACTCAAAGGAGCGTCTCTGGAAGAGACTTTCCGTGTGGCTTCTTCTTTCCATGTCTTCTCTCTGGCGGAATCTCTGGGCGGAGTAGAATCTCTGATCAATCATCCAGTCACTATGACCCATGCCTCCATACCTAAGGAAGAGCGGGAGCGCGTAGGTGTGGTAGACAATCTGCTGCGTCTGTCTGTAGGCGTAGAAGATGTAGAAGATCTGATAGAAGATCTCAAGCAGGCTCTGGAGACTAAATAATGGCAAAAGATAAAACCCTGACGCGAGAGGCGGTCTGTGAACTGCTGGAGCAGAAATACCAGGAGTACAACAGGCTGTCATTCATAGCTGACGATCCGGTACAGATACCTCACCGCTTCACAAAGAAGCAGGATATAGAGATCTCCGGTTTCTTCGCTGCTACACTCGCCTGGGGCCAGCGTGTCACTATCATCCGCAATACGACCCGTATCCTGGAACTGATGGACAATAGTCCTTACGACTTTATACTCCACCATCAGGATAAAGACCTAAAGCGCTTTCTGGGTTTTGTACACCGCACTTTCAACGATACCGACTTGCTCTATTTTATAGAATTCTTTCGCTGGTTTTATACCCATCATGATTCATTGGAGCAGGCATTTACCTCGTCCTTGTCAAAGCAGAGCATCCACACAGAACAAGCTTTGATCGGTTTCCAAAATTTATTCTTCTCACTGGAAGATCACCCTCATCGCACTAAAAAACACATCTCCTCTCCTGCCCGAAAGTCTACCTGCAAAAGGCTGAACATGTACCTGCGCTGGATGGTAAGAAAAGACAAAAAAGGCGTGGATTTCGGCATCTGGCAGAATATCAAACCAGCCCAGCTCCTCATGCCGCTCGATGTGCATGTAGACCGGCATGCCCGAAGGCTAGGATTGCTCAAACGGAAACAAACTGACTGGCAGGCTGTACTGGAACTGACCGATAGTTTGCGCGCCTTTGACCCGGCTGATCCTGTCAAATATGACTTTGCTCTTTTCGGAATGGGTGTCCTGGATAAACAGTGAGTGTAAGGGTCCCAGGTGCTTTGTTAAAAGATAATTTTAACGGTTTAACCTATGGGTCATATTATTTTTTTACTAGCTTTAAATAAGCACAAAAAATATAGCTCATGAAACAAGCCTACCTCGTTTGTATTTGCCTTTTGACCATGGCGCTATCAGCGCTAGACTCCTCTGCCCAGTGTAATAACGGGCGCTACCGTGACAAGATCTTCAGCGTATCTACTAATGTGCAACAGCAATATGGCTCAGCACCAAAGTATGATGGCAGCAACCAGGACCTCTACATGGATATCTTCCAGCCATCAGGAGATAATTTTGCACGCCGGCCATTGATCATACTGGCCTTTGGTGGCAGTTTCACATCTGGTGTGAGGCAAAGCCCTGATATCCTTCAGTTATGCAATGATTTTGCAAAACGCGGTTTCGTGACTGCTACGATAGACTACCGGATAGGCAAGGAAAACGGAGATGACACCGCTATGTATAAGGCGGTACTCCGTGGTATACAGGATATGAATGGTGCGATCCGTTATTTCTATAAAGATGTGTACACAGCCAATCACTATCGTATAGATACTAATCAGATTTACATTGGTGGCACTTCCGCAGGTGCTTTTATCGGGCTTAATAAAGCATATCAAAACCTTAATGTGTACTCGCGGCCCGTTCCACTTGACTTCCTGCTTGCCTTTGGAGCTGTAGGAGGACCTGATGGCACTAACAATCCTGGATATAATACAAACGTAAAAGGCGTAATAGATCTTTGTGGTGCCGTATTTGATACAATATGGCTCCAGCGCGGAGGACCTCTACTCGTAGGTGTGCACGGCACAGCAGACAATACCGTCTCCTTCTACTACGACAGCGCCTCAGGAGCTCAGGATATCAAAAAGCGCTTCTTTGGTGGCGGAGATATCATCAATCGCATGAACCACCTCGGTAGTGGCTTCACAGGATATATCTATCCGTTTTATGGCGCTGACCACGTTCCTTTTGTACTGCCTGTGCCACTTCTACCGCCAGCTTCGCTATACATGGACACGACAGAGGGTATAGTACGGGATTTTCTATATGCGCATACGGATTGTGACTCCACACGAGTAGGGCAGACAGGTGTACTGGATCCGGACTACCATATATCGGTCTCAGCGCTACCCAACCCAGCAGACGATGTCCTGACCATCTACTCGCACGAGGCCGAAGAATTACTGGTGCACATATACAGTATAGATGGCAAATTAATGCAAGCTTTTGACCTCGCTACCAATGGCCGGCACTACGTACGAAAGAGTGAGCTAAGCGCAGGTATGTACGTACTGCAATACTATGACAAGACCGGAGCGGTCAAACTACTATCCGAAAAAATCGTTTTTGAATAATATCAATAAATAAGCCCTCAACCGAGGGCTTATTTACTTAAGCTTTTCATTATTGCGATGACGATCGCTATCGCGCTTAGTTTTCTTGTCTATATTTTTCTCCAGCGCGGTGGTCAGGTCTACACCGGTCTGATTGGCCAGGCAGAGTAGTATCCAGAGCACATCGGCCATTTCATCGGCCAGATCTGCATTTTTATCCGACTCTTTAAAAGATTGCTCTCCATATTTCCGCGCCATGATACGCGCTACTTCTCCTACTTCCTCCATGAGGATAGCCGTATTGGTCAGTTCATTGAAGTAGCGGACACCCGTTGTGGTAATCCATTGGTCTACTGTTTCCTGTGCTTCTTTGATCGTCATGGTTGCCTGTTTTTTCTTTTATCCATTTCTTCAGCTATCCTTGTTGCATCATATGCCTTCATCTCCCGCAGATGGTCTGTGATACTGTGATAGCTTGTCTCATTTCTATTTTGGCTCAGCTTACTTACAGCCTCTATTTTACTCACTGGTATCTCCAGGCCCACCAGGCCGCGGAGGTTCTTATCCAGCAGATCGCGCGGTATCTTATCATATGAGAGAGGTTGCGCAGCATGGGCCGACTCATAGCGGTGCATCAGTTGGCGTAGCATTGATTCGAGTGCCTCTCCCTCCAGGATCGTAGCCTTGCCATGTAGATGTACGGCCTGATAGTTCCAGGTAGGCACATTGGCCTGGTCATACCAGGATGGCGAGATATAACTATGCGGCCCCATAAATATCGCCAGAACCTCAGGTCCGTTGACCAGATTCCTCCATTGCGGATTGGCGCGGGCTATATGACCGTAAAGTTTCCAGTCACTGCCATCTACTACCAGCTCCAGCGGGATATGTGTAGCCCATGGCCGGCCATCTACGATGGATACCAGAGTGGCAAAGCCGAACTCCCGGACCAGTGCTTCCACCACTGCCATGTCCTTTTCCTCAAAATGCTTTGGTATGTACATCGCTAATCCCTGTTTTTAGAATCTATCTGTATGGTGACTGGTCCATCGTTGATCAGTGCTACTTTCATATCAGCGCCAAACTCACCGGTACCGATACTTTTTCCAAGTTCTTTTGACACCAGAAAAACAAATTTCTCATACAAAGGTATAGCGACATCCGGTTTAGCCGCCCGGATAAAGGACGGCCTGTTACCCTTTTTAGTCTGGGCATATAGCGTGAATTGCGATACTACAATGATATCACCGTGCGTATCTTTCACAGATAGGTTCATCATGTCATTCTCATCAGTGAAAATGCGCAGGTTGATCAATTTACCCGCCATCCATTCCAGGTCCTCTATAGTATCAGCTTCTTCAAAGCCGGCCAGGACCAATAATCCCTTCCCCATAGCAGATTTGACATGCCCCTCTATAGTGACACTAGCCTCTGATACCCGCTGTATGATAACTCGCATGAATGATCTGTTTAGTTGTTTCAGGCTATTCCTCCCAGTGCTTATAGTTGGCTTTATAATCCGCCATAATGGTCAGGTAGTTGATATACCTCTCCTCTGATATGCTGCCATCCAGATAGGCTTGCTTTACGGCGCAGCCGGGCTCGTTGTCATGCAGGCAATTATTAAATCGACACTGTGGGATAAACTCCCGCATTTCCACATAATAGTGGCTGATCTCCTCCGGCAGGAAATGCATGAGCCCAAACTCCCGCACCCCTGGCGTATCAATGATACGCGCTCCAAAATCTAAATAGTGCATCTCTGCAAAGGTGGTCGTATGCATGCCCTTTCCCGTAATGCGTGATATATCTGTAGTACGTAGATCGAGTGCTGGATCCAGCTTATTGAGTAGTGAGGACTTCCCGACGCCAGAGTGGCCTGCCACCAGAGTTGTTTTATCTCTCAATAGTTCTCGCAGCTCATCTATCCCTTGGCTGGTATAGGTAGATGCCAGATGCACCGGGTAGCCTATGTTATTGTATATATCCGTGACATATTGTTGTTTTTTCAGCCCTTTAGGGTCCAGTATATCCTGTTTGTTAAAAACAATATGCGTGGGAATATGGTAGGCCTCAGCCGTCAGCAGAAACCGGTCTATAAAACCGGTAGAGGTGCGCGGATTAGCCATGGTCACGATGAGCAGGCATTGATCCACATTAGCTGCCAGTATCTGGCGTGCCCCTTTGTGTTTTGGGGAGGCCCGGACGATATAGTTCCGCCGTTCTGCTATTTCTGAGATCATCCAGTCTCCGTCTTCATTGTCTACGGTCACACGGTCGCCTACGGTCAGAGGATTAGTATCCTTGGTCTC
The DNA here is from genome assembly GCA_964571705.1 of uncultured Chitinophagaceae bacterium. Lineage (GTDB taxonomy): Bacteria > Bacteroidota > Bacteroidia > Chitinophagales > LD1 > UBA1941. The sequence continues at coordinate 3,737 of CAZNDJ010000032.1, read as the reverse complement.
CTCCAGGCGAAAGACCCCCTTGAGCCTGCAAGGCACGGTCTCCCCGGCGTCTGTATGCACGTCATACCAGCTCCCGGTAGATTTGATCACCACTCCAGTCATAGCTCCCAAAGATATTATAATAGTGCTACCCCCGTACCACCTCCGGACGCTTATCAGCGTCTTACGCATAGTATTAATTTTTCCACGGGGTTGTTTTTTGAACTTCAGGGAAAAAGGCTAAATTTCAATTTCAATAAGCCTGATATGAAGAAACTGTACGCGGCATTTTTACTGCTCATCAGCGGAGGTGCGTTTGCGCAGGATATCCACTTCTCTGAGTGGTGGGCAGCTCCTGTCGCTATGAACCCTGCCATGACCGGCAATTTCAACGGTACCCTCAGGGCTACATTTGCCTATCGCAATCAGTGGTTTCTCATACCTACGCTCAATCAGACCTCTCCCTATCAGACCATGCAGGCCTCGGTAGATGCTTCTATCGCATCTGAGCGGCTCAACAATAATAAGTTCGGTGTAGGGATCAACTTTTTTAATGATAAGGCTGGTGATGGTGCGCTATCTACCAATTCTGTAATGGCTACAGCTGCGTATCATCAGGCAGTAGACCGCTATGGCAAATCACATCTCTCTTTTGGCCTCCAGGCGGGCTTTGTGATGAAGCAGGTACAATATCAGAACCTCATTTTTGAATCACAGCTCGATGGCTTTGGCTGGAACAGGAATATCAATAGCGGTGAAGCTTTCAATGGCAAACCGATCATTTATCCCGATGTCAATCTCGGCATCATGTTCTCATCCCGCCCAAGAGAGAAACTGGCCTACAACCTCGGTTTCTCTGTCAATCATATCGCAGCTCCTCGTGAGAGCTTCCTGGGCGCTGAGAATAACCGTATCAACCGTCGCTACAATGCACACGGCAGCCTCGAGATCAGCGCAGGATATGACAATCAGTGGACCATCTCCCCTACCATTCTCTTTATGATGCAGGGCCAGGCTCAGCAGTTTAATTTTGGCGTGGGAATCAACTATCAGACCACCAATGAGCACCTGGGTATCTTTGCCGGTGGCTTTGGACGGGCTAATAGCGGTGCGAAATTTGATGCAGCCATACTCAATCTCGGTGTGGATGTGTACAATGCCCGCATAGGTGTGGCATATGATATTAATATCTCAGGACTGAGCGGCGCGAGCAAATCACAAGGTGCGCTTGAAGCCTCTATCGTGTACATATTCAAGCGTCAGAAAGACGAATGGATCCAGTATCCGATGTACTGTCCTAAGTTCTGATAATAGCTGCGCTGTGGCGCAGCAGACCTATATATCCTGCCTCTCTCAGGCCTGCCTACTCTCCTATGGCGCGCCGGGGTGGGATGTCTTTTGATCATTTCAATACCAGTGACTATGGCATCTACTTGTCCGTATTGTCACAGCGTCTACTCCGCACAGGCGGGCAGTGTTTATTGCTCCAGGAGCGGTGAGGGTATGGAGAAACCCGCCACCGGCACGCTGCTGATCCGAGCTCCGAAACTGGAAGAAACAGACTGGCATGTGGCCAGGCTGTCCATCAGCCGCATGGTGAATGGAGAGGCGCGCTACAAAGTGGGCGCCCGGGACTGCACCGTGACGCCCGACAATTTTCTGGTCATGAATCAGGGGCAGACTTACAAGGCCTCCTTTGAGGGCAAAGAGGATGCGGAGCTGATGACAGTTGGGTTTCGTCCGGGCTTTGCCGAAGGCATCTTCCAGAATCTTACCAATACGGAAGAGTGGCTGCTGGACAATCCCGCTTTCACTCCCGCGGAGCCGTTACGATTTTTTGAGAAAACGTATGAGGTAGATCCTGTGATCACAGGGGTACTGCAGGAACTGCGCGCTATCGTCGGCTCAGATCATGCCGCGGCCAGGGCGCCTGACCTGGAGGATAAATATACGCTACTGATAGAGCGGCTGATGGAGATGCACTTTGATATCTATAGCGACATTCAGACCCGCGGATATGTGAAGCCGTCTACAGGCGTCGAGCTCTACAAGCGAATCAGCATGGCTAAAGACTACATGGATTCAAACTATACGACTGACATCACGCTGGAAGATATCGCACAGAATTGCTTTCTATCTGTGAGCCATCTGAAGCGCCTTTTCAAAGAGTATTTTCATATCACGCCGCACCAATATATCATACAGCGCCGACTGGAGAAAGCAAAGACACTCCTCATACAATCTGACATGCCAGTCAGGAATATCTGCGGAGAGATAGGATTTGAGAATACGTCTTCCTTCATCCGCCTGTTCCGTAATTCATATAATCTGACACCTTTGTCTTTCCGGGGTAGATCGTTGGACAGGGCAGATTTTTAGAGTGGTAGAATATGCTTAAAAATCCTTTTATCAGGCATTATTACATGCTACTAGCGGCAGTCTGCGTGTCTTGTTCTTATCCGCCCGCCAGTCATAATAATGCTTCTCGTTTTAGTGAGCTCCTATCTGATTTTGACCGCGGCTATCAGGCTATTGGTATCAGCGGAATGGTCTTTGACTACAAGGAAAATCTCAGTCATATACAGACACGCGATACACTGGGTATGCAGCAGCACTTTTTCCAGAAAATCAGCACACGCCTCGCTGCCATAGATCGCTCCAGCCTATCGGCGGCTGACCGGATCAATTATGACCAGATATCCTATGAGGTCGCTATCAACGAGGAGCGCCTCAGGCTAGAGGAAGCATTCATGACCTCTCACGCCACAGTACCTGATGGCGGTCTCTATGCGCTGGACGGCGCTTGGTATCAATATTACATCAGGTACTATACCAGTACCGATGCCACTCCGGATCAGCTATATAGTTTTGGTGAAAGCGAAGTGAAAAAAGTAAAGGGAGAGATCAGCCTGATACAAAAACGACTCGGCTATAAAAATGACAGCATAGGATTCTATCGTATGCTACATGCCGATAGCTTCTACCTGACTGATGAAGCGCAGATCCGGCAGCGCTATGAAGACATCAGCCGTACGGTATATAGCAATCTGCGGAACCTCTTTATGGATACAGACATAGCGCCGATCACGTTTATGGAGTGGCCTCAGGCTAATAAATTTATCCCACCCGGATATTACAGTCCTGCCAGTGATAATAAGTATAACCGGGGCGTATTCTTCTACAATTTTTCAGAGCGGCGGCATAATATAAGATCTATGGAGTGGCTTTTCCTGCACGAGGGTGTACCTGGGCATCACTATCAGTGGTGCACACGATCTAAGCTGCCGCAGCAGGCCGCATTCAAACAGCTTTTTTTCTATCCCGGCAATGTGGAAGGCTGGGCGGCCTATGTAGAATACTACGGCAAGGATGTGGGCCTCTATCGGGGTATATACACTGAGCTGGGCAAGTGGGAATGGGACCTGGTGCGGTCCGTGCGGATCCTGATAGATGTCGGCATTCATCACAAAGGTTGGACCCATGAGCAAGCTCTGCAATGCTGGCGGCAAAACATACCCGGACAGGATGAGATAGCTGAGCGGGAAGTAACGCGCTGTACCAACTGGCCCGCACAAGCGCTCAGCTATAAAGTCGGAGCACAAAAGATCATTGAGCTCCGGGAGGCATTGCAAAAAAGAGAAGGACCTGGATTTGATCTTAGAAAGTTTCACGCCCGCTACCTGAGCTATGGCAATATACCGCTAGACGTCATCAGAAAGGATATGCTTCAGGACTGACTACTCCTGAAAGAGGTAAAC
>CAZNDJ010000031.1:30226-32134 GCA_964571705.1 uncultured Chitinophagaceae bacterium | reverse complement strand
ACGTATTGGTCGGAGATATCTTGAAGTGGCGCTGCAGGTAGCTCTGCAGGTTGGTAGGGCCCCACTGCTGCACGGAGCCGTCTACTGTAGTCTCTACGGTTGTATTGCCCAGGGTATTGCCGCCATCTGTGATCTTGACCATCAGGTTGCCACTATGATCATAGAAGATCTTGGACGCAGCGGTGGAAACCACGCAGGCATAGGTATCTCCCGATGTGAGCACCGGCGTAGGGTACGATACCGGGCTGCCGGTGATAGTCTGTGCAGCGCAGCCATTAGCATCTGTCACTGCTGTGAGTGTGCAGGAGCTATTGGCACCCGCAGCTATCACAAACGGTGATGTCTGATTGTTATATCCTGTACCACATACTGAGAAATTATACGGCGATGTACCACCTGTGATGGTCACAGTAGCTGTGTGTCCGCCATTGCATGGATCTATCACATCTGCTATAGACGCGTCAGATGGTGCGGTATTCACCGTACGTGTATCTGTGGCAGTAGTGAGTGCTGTACAGCCTGCCGCATTGGTATAGTCTACTGTCACCGTATGAGAGCCGGATACGAGCCACTGCACCACGATATTATCATCTGTGCTGCTGCCACCAGATACCAGCGTGTAGTCTACACCTGCGGTAGCGCCTGGCAGTGTCCATACATAGGATGACTGGCCTGTCTGGGTGCTGTACGTCACAGAGGAGCCGATGCAGACATTACCTGATACCGTGATAGCAGGTGCTGGCCTGGCCGCTACAGTGATAGAGCTGGTACCCGGTGTCACGGCTGCGCAGATGCCATTGGAGTAGCTGATGCTTACAGACTTGGTACCGGCTGTGAGCCACTGCAGGGTCACTGTGTAGTCAGCAGATCCGAGTCCGCCTGAGACGATATTATAGTCTACACCCGCAGTGCCAAAGCCGGACCACACATAGCTAGAGTAGCCTGACTGTGTAGTGTAGGTCACATCGGTATAGGTACAGACAGTGCCAGATGGAGCTGCTGCAAATGATGGCGTAGGAGTAGTGGTCACTGTCACAGTCGTGTACACACCACCGGCACCGTTGCACGGAGATGGGCCGCTGACAGATACCCAGTAGTCTGTGGTAGATGCTGGCGTGACGGAGTATGTCACGGCAGTAGCACCAGGTATGGTATTGCTGCCTATCACATTTCCTGTACCCCACTGATAGGTAGCACCTGTGCCCAGTGAGCCGCCTGTGGCAGTCAGGGTAGTACCATTGCCGCTACATATCGCTGTAGTGCCACTGATGCCGGTCACTGCCGTAGATGGTATGGCCACCGTGATCGTCTTGGTCGGACTGCCTGCAGGGTTGGTACATGGAGCAGCAGCGCCCGTCACTGACACCCAGTAGGTAGTAGTAGCAGATGGAGTCACTGTAGCCGTAGTAGATGTAGATGTCTGGAATACACCCGTACCCACCGTACCTGTTCCCCATACATACTGCGCTCCTGTACCGAGTGTACCGCCCGAGGCTGTCAGTGTGATAGATGCCCCCTGGCATATAACGCTGAAGCCATTGATAGTGGACGGTGCTGTAGATGGTGTATTGACAGTCACTGTAGCAGTCGCGCCGCCAGACGGGCTGCCGCATGGCGCAGCTCCTGTCACCGATACCCAGTAGGTAGTAGTAGATGATGGAGTGACGGAGTAAGATACGGACGTAGCACCTCCTATCGGATTGGTACCCACGGTACTGCCTGTGCCCCACTGATAGGTAGCACCTGTGCCCAGAGAGCCGCCAGTGGCAGTCAATGTAGTGCCGCTGCCATTGCAAAGTGTGGTGGTGCCGCTGATGCCGGTAGGCGCTGTAGAGGCTGTATTGACAGTGACTGTAGCAGTCGCGCCGCCAGATGGGCTGCCGCATGGTGCCGCTCCTGTCACCGATA
>CAZNDJ010000031.1:0-30126 GCA_964571705.1 uncultured Chitinophagaceae bacterium | reverse complement strand
TCGGACTGGTACCTACAGTACTGCCTGTGCCCCACTGATAGGTAGCACCTGTGCCGAGTGAGCCACCGGTAGCGGTGAGGGTCGTACCGGTACCATTACATACCAGCGTAGTGCCGCTAATGCCGGTAGGCGCGGTAGATGGCGTATTGACAGTGACAGTAGCAGTCGCGCCGCCAGATGGGCTGCCGCATGGTGCCGCTCCTGTCACCGATACCCAGTACGTAGTGGTAGACGATGGCGTGACAGTGTAGGTAGATGCCGTAGCACCTCCTATCGGACTGGTACCTACAGTACTGCCTGTGCCCCACTGATAGGTAGCACCTGTGCCCAGAGAGCCACCGGTAGCGGTGAGGGTCGTACCGGTACCGGTACACACCAGCGTAGTGCCGCTGATGCCGGTAGGCGCTGTAGAGGCTGTATTGACAGTGACTGTGGTAGATACGCAGGCAGTATTAGTACTGCAAGGTGCCGGGTCTTCGAAACGGACATAATAAGTAGTCGTAGACGTAGGAGATACTGTGATGCCATTGCCTGTGCCTACCAGTGTGCCGCCGCAAGATCCGGAGTACCATTTGGCAGATGCACCGGTGCCGAGTGAGCCACCTGTATAGCTGAGCGTGGTAGAGCCGCCACTGCATATGGTCGCAGCTCCCGGAGAGGCGCTGGTAGGAGCGGTAGATTTTGTATTGACTGTCACAGTGGCGGTAGCGCTGCCTGATGGATTGCTACATGGTGCAGAGGTACCTGTCACGGACACCCAGTAGTTTGTAGTAGAGGCTGGTGTCACTGTAGCGGTAGCCGATGTAGACGTTTGGAATGCTCCCGACCCCACAGTACCTGTGCCCCACACATAGTTGGCCCCGGTGCCCAGTACACCACCGGTAGCGGTGAGTGTCGTGCTGCCACCTGCACATATCAGCGTAGTGCCTGATATGCCGGTAGGTGCTATAGTGGCAGAGTATACAGTGATATTTTGTGTCACTGTGCAGCCCTCCAGAGAGTACTGTATCTGTACGGTCTGGTTGCTGCCGGTGTTATTGGTAGCAGCGGTGAAGGTGCTGCCCGAGATAGAGCCATAGGTACCATTGGATACTACAGACCAGGTGCCGCCGGAACCATTGCTGGTCAGGGAGATGCTGCCACCCGAGCAGACCGTAGAGCCAGATGTGATACTCAGCGATCCTGTATTGGTAAACGTCAGGCCACCATAGGTATCGCCGCCGCCCTCTACGATAGTGAAATCGATCGTAGAGTTAGGTCCGAGGAATACGCCCGTAGCGAGGTTGGTAAACACGTTGTTACAGCAGCCGCCGCTATTGAGCAGTGAGCCATTTTTGTACAGCGCCCAGTTGTCATCATATACACCAGCTATGGTGTAGAAGCCGCAAGGGAAATTGGTACGCTTGAAGCGGTAGGAGATATTATCTACCTCTGTATGGCAGCCTATATAGTTGGTGGCCCATGATGGACCCTGAGAGCTTTGATTCCAGCTGTTGTTGGAGTAGGTTTGGCCCAGACGCGTGTCAAAGTTGAGCGCATTGATCGTATAGTAGCCGGAGTAGTTGGTACCTACGGTGGAGGAGTTATATGCGAAAACATTCCATGAGCTGGAGCCGGCAGTATTGTCAGCTATCACGCTGCTACCTGGTACGCACTTATAGTTGAGCGTGGCAGAGGTGCCGTTGTAGGTCGATAGCCAGGCAGCGTTGCCAAATACATTCAGCTGCACATCCTGCGTACCCATAAAAGTACTCTGGTAGCCATAGGTAGCATTGATACCCTGTGTAGAGGAGGAGCGGATCAGGGAGCTGACGCCCAGGCAGTAGTCATCCTGAGACCATACGGCACCATTGGTAGTACCCGCTGATACAGAGGCTGCATTGTAGCCCGTCAGGTAGGTGTCATAGCCTGCAAATCCGCAAACGTCAAAGATGTAGCCACCACCGTTGGTCGTAGAGAAGGGGAGGTAGGCTGCGTTGCCCATATTGACACTCTTGGCTGTCACTGTGGGCAGGTAGGTACTGGCATTCTCTGGCTTATTCTGAAAGGCATACTGCGCAGTGGCATTGTAGCTCAGGGCAGCCATGCAGCAGATGATGGCTGTCAGCCATACAGGACGGGTGAAAACTGAGAGACGGTTGGAATACAAATTCTTCATAACAAATAACTCGGTTAAGGTTTTACTATGATCAGTACACTGGAATATCAGGGGACAGTGCTCCTGCGTCAATACCTTGTTTGTATTCGCTTGATAACCAACAGCATTAAAAATCAAGCAGTTTATTGTACAATGTGCTGCTTGTGCCGGGGCCTACCAAAGTTTACAGCCCGGCCACCCAAGGTCAATAGGGTGAAGAGTGGCGGGTTAGGGTTTGACTGATACCTGTTTACTAATTCGGGCGCGCAATTTACTGAATTTGAGCTACAGGTGTGTATATTTTACAGGAAAATAGGTGGATAAAATGCCTAACTCCAGATTTTCAAATTATTATGTAGGCAGATATTTGATAATAATTTACTCCCCGGTCAGCTATGGGCGGTGTAGGGTATATTACAGCTATTTTTAATTCAATAGGTTGATATTCTTCATGTTTATATGCAGTGTATTTGTATAAATTTGTTGTATTACTTCATCCTAAATACAAAACACTATGGGCAAATTTGTGATCTCAAAGCGCAAGAACGACGAATACCAGTTTCATCTCAAGGCTGCCAACGGTCAGGTAATACTGGCCAGCGAGGGCTACAACGCGATGTCGGGCTGTACCAATGGTATAGAGTCCGTACGCAAGAATGCTCCGGACGATGGCCGCTACGACCGCAAGACATCCAGCAATGGCAAGTTCTACTTTAACCTCAAGGCGGGCAACGGCCAGATCATAGGCACGAGCGAGATGTATGAGAGCGAGGCCAGCCGCGACAATGGTATAGAGTCTGTGAAGAAGAATGCCCCTGACGCCACCGTAGAGGATACGACAGCGTAAACCCGTCTTTTTGCAAACCATCTACTACTGATCCCTCCCGATACGGAGGGATCTTTTTGTGACAAAGCCATTGCCGGATCGTACATAAGCACCTATGCCATCACTCAGGGCGATGGCATAGGTAGTCAGCGGCGGCCGGAGCGGCTATCACTGTATGGGGTAGTAGATCTCAGTGAGAACTTTGGCGGGATCTTTCTCCGCGCCAGGGTCGGTCACGTAGGCTTCTATCACAGGGGGCTGTTTGGTCAGTTTGTGGGCTACTATGTAGTCATTGATCTGTGTGTGGGCGGCGGCCATCTTCTCGTCATACGCACCGTAGAAGTCGAGCTTCACTACCTTTGAGGCCGGTACGGTCAGCACCTTATAGTCACCATCGGCCTTGTCTGCTTTCTTCACCGGTATGGCTACGGCCATGTCTGTCTTTTTGTGCTCAGGGTCCCAGCTGTAGTAGAGGCCGGCAGGCGCGCCCGCCATCTCCAGTTTGTGGGCTTTGACATAGTCATACACCTGCGGCATCCAGCGTGGGAAGAGTACGCCGACAGAGTCCGTAGAGGTCTCTGTGCGGTAGGCTATGTAGGTAGCAGCTGGCAGCTCAGTCTCAGTGATCTGGTAGCTGGTAGCAGGAGTAGCCTCGCATAGTTTCTTCAGCTTGCCCAGGCCCTTGTCATAGTCAGCGCCGATAGACTTCTTCATGTCAAAGAAGAGCATCATAGGGCGCATGATAAAGGATATCTCAGTATTGAAGGCCCAGGTCACCCTGGTATCTCCGCCCGGCATCGTATCCAGGGTAAAGGTCCCATGCGCTACAGATTTGAATGGCTTGATGAAAGTGATGCGGTACACAAACTTCATATCCTGCGCTATCTCTATGGTGCGCATCTCGCCGGCGCCGGCTTTATCATTGCCCTCCCAGCGCACACCGGCATCGGCATCGCCCTGAGTGCCAAAGTAGTCGTACCGGCAGGTAGTATCCAGCTCATACCACGGCGACCACTGCGGCCAGCGGCGGTAGTCAGACAGCTGTGCGAAAATGGTGTGAGGTGATGCGTGTATCACTATGCTGCGCTCTGTCTGGCAGCTCTTGGGGCCTATCAGGCCACCTATCAGGACGATGGCCACGAGGGCTATCACTACGCCGCCCGCTATTTTGAGTCCTTTGCTCATGGGTATGGTTTTTTTGGTTGAGACCAAATATAAACGTATGGTATGTTTATCCGAAATTTATCTATCTGATACTGCTGTATATAGGGGCAGAGCAGTAGCGGTAGTGGTGGAAAACGCAAACAATCAGCCAGTTAAAAGCGATAAAGAGTTGGCATCAAAGCCAAAATGGCTACATTAGCGGCAAAACCAAACAAAGCATGAAAAATCTACTCGTGGCAGTCGTGGCCGGCTGCCTCCTCACGCTGGCATCCTGCAGCAGCAATAACAGTGTCTTCTCCGCCGGCACCTGGACCTACAAAGGTACATCCTACAATGCCTACTCTGCCGTAGGCTCCAGCAGTGTGAAGTCTCTCGTGGCCTCCTATGCCAATACGCAGGAATCTGACAACGTAGAGTGCTACTTCTACTCATGGCCACCTACACCGGGCACCTATACCATAGTGAATACGCAGGGCGCGCTGACCTCTAGCGGCAACAGGGTGTATATAGTGATGAACATCGGCACCAAGGTATATACCCTGGACAATGGCAGCAGCTCTACCACCGCTACGGTATCGGTCAATAGCTCCGGCAAGGTAAGTGTAGTGGTGGCGGGTGCTACCTTTAGCATTGTGAGTACGAGCACTACAGACTCCGGCCCATTCACGATGAATGTGACGCAGAACCTCTAAGCCGCGATCGTGCGGTCTCCATGCAGGAGGCTGCGGCTGATATATAAAGATGAAGCCCCGTCCTGGTAGACGGGGCTTCATCTTTTATGCGCGGCGGCCTATGTGGAGGGCCATGCCTGCAGCCTTGGTAGCGATCTCTATGTAGGCTTCAGATACTTCTATAGTATCTATGGGGGTGTCCTCCTCATCCAGAAACTCTACGAGATAGGACCTCGGATGCGTGACGTAGACCTGGTGTACCTGGCCGCGGGTGCCCTCTGGTATCAGCGGGCTGATGTCTGATGTGGCGATGATGATGTCTTCTTCTTCTATCATATATGCTGGTGTTTGGTGCTCTGCCGTAGTGGGTCCGGGCTGGAGTACCTGTCGCGGCTGGCTGCCTGATGTTTTGGTTTAGTACCAGGCAGGGATCGGCCGCGATCACTAGTGATACGCAGGGGTTTTGTAAATGTTCTATGCTGAGCACCTTTCTTTTACAAAAATGTTTTTGTCATTTACAACAACAGGTAGTGTTGTAACACCCGAATAGACAGGCCATTGCCTGAGATATATTTGGTAATGCTGGGTTTTGTCGTATCTTGACTACCCCAAACCAAAACCCAGAGGACCTCCCGGAATGACCCGATCCGAGATAGCGACACGCCTGAGAGAAGACTACAAACGCTTTGCGGTGATGATATCATCGCAGACGGATGAGGACTTTCTACATGCCGCAGATGGCAAATGGACCGCCGCCCACCAACTTGACCACATGTACCGCTCTGTGCGCCCGCTGCTCACAGCGGTGCAGCTACCTGGTTTTGTGCCCCTGTTGCTTTTTGGCAAGCCGAAGCGGCCATCGCGCACGTATGAAGAGGTGGTAGCCAGCTACAAAGACAAACTCTCTGCCGGTGCCAAAGCCTCCGGCGGCTATATACCCAAAAAGGTGACCGTGCGCGACCGCAACAGGCTCCTGATCAAGATGACCGATACCATAGAGGCACTGGCCAAAAAGGTGGAGAAGATGGACGAGGATAAACTGGACTCCATCATCCTGCCTCATCCCATCCTGGGCAAACTGACCCTGCGCGAGATGCTCTACTTTACCATCTACCACGTAGGCCACCACCACAAGGCTACGATGAAGAACCTGGGGAAGTAGGTGCGAGGGACGGAGGGCGAGTGACGAGGAGAACTACAGCCATACATAAGACGCCAACCATGGAGGTTGTATTCCGCATCCGGTCTGACCGGTACTGCCGGACAGATTTACCTTCTTAGCCCCCCCCAACACGACGCAAGTTTTTCCGCTGAAGGGCGGTATATGATGGCCTGCTCCATGCACTGGCCGGCGCCAAGTTTTCCGACTGAGTGGCTATTTCTCTATCAGCACTTTACACAAAATAAAAAGCCCCGTACCAGGTGTGGTACAGGGCTTAGGTTTAGGATTGGGTTGGTTATTACTTAGACACCACGGTGAAGCGGATGGCCTCGCGCTGGCTGCCATTGCTCACGGTGATGGTGTAGATGCCTGACTGCTGTGCGCCGAGGTCTATGTGCTGGCGGTCCATAGAGATAGTGCCATGCTGTACCGGACGGCCCAGGATGTCATAGATCTCATACTTATCGCCAGTGCGGCTGCTGGTCACGAGGGTGAAGGTGCCGGTGGTAGGGTTAGGGTACACACCGAGTGCATCTGTACCGCTCAGGTCATGGATACCTACATTCACTACAGAGGTAGGAGCAGAGGTAGCGGCACAGCCGGCAGCGTTGGTCACTTTCACAGTATAGTTGCCATTGATGGTCACATCATATGTCTGTGAGGTGGCATTTGCTATCAGGTTGCCATCCTGGTACCACTGGTAGGTAGTAGCAGCATCTGCAGTGAGGGTATAGCCGCTGCGGGTGATAGCTGCGGTAGGCACCGGCCTGATAGCTACTGCTACAGGGCCAGCGGTAGCTGTACACTGATTGCCATCGGTCACGGTCACATAGTAGCTGCCAGCAGCGGTCACGCGGATAGATGATGTGGTAGCACCACCAGTCCAGCTATAGGATACGCCGGTAGCGGTAGCCGCTATCACAGCCGTATCTCCAGGGCAGATGCTGTCTGTGCTGGCAGGGCTGAGTGTCACAGTAGGCAGTGCAGCCACGTTGACAGATACCGGAGAGGATACTGCGCTATCCAGTACAGAGTTGTACACCGTCACGGTGTATGATCCCGTAGTGGTCACAGTGATAGCCTGAGAGGTAGCGCCGGTAGACCACTTGTAGGTGTAGCCGGTACCAGAGGTGGCGGTCAGCGTCTGTGATGCACCAGTACAGATAGTCACAGGACCGGCAGGAGAGATAGCTGCAGTAGGTGGACCTACGCAGGCAGTATATGCCTCAAATGCAGGATAAGGAGCGGCAGTATCCAGCGCTGTGCAGACAGCAGAGGCACACCTGGTGCGCAGCCAGTAGCGGAGGCCATAGCTCTCTGCATTCTGATTGGTCAGGGTGAGGATGCTGGTAGCTACGTCTACTACGATGTGCAGCTTATACTGGCCTACAGGGCCGGTAGGTGTACCAGATACCACGATAGCGCCTGAAGCACCACCGGCAAAGGTATTGGTAGCCGAGTTGCTGGTCCAGCAGAGGCCCGGAGGCAGGTTTGTGATAGAGTCGATCTTCACACTATTGATCGCCACATTGCCAAAGCCTGCTACATAGTAGGTACTAAAATTCTGAAAGTAAAACGTATCAGATACTGGTACACCTACCACTGTACATGGGAGGCTATCTGCAGATGGATAGAGGCCTGGCTGTGCATAGCTGACCGGGGTCACGCTATTGCTGGTGGCGGCACAGTGCTGAGCCTGGGCTCCTGCTGCCATGATCACACCCGCTACGATCGAGAGGAAAAGTTTTTTCATGCGTATAATTTGGTTGTTTTAGTAATTGGCATAAATGTAATGAAATCCCTGCGCTACGGAGCAGAAAGTATCCACAAAGATGGATGAACGGCGGGGTTTTGTCATCATGTGCCGCCTATGAGCAAATGCTGCCTCGTATTCATACAGGCCTATTATGAAGCTTCCATACTTTTTTCATATTTGTAGCCAGTTAGCCCACAAAGTACTCATGCGCTATATCCCCCTGCTGCTCACAGCAGCTATCGTCATACTGGTATCCTCCTGCGGACAGCAGTCCCGTGGCCACCGCCACCTGACCACTGCCGACTCGCTGCGGCGCGTGCATGCCATAGCAGAGGAGGCCCACCTGAATGAGATGGAGCAGCTGCATGAGGAGCTGACCGGACCCCTGCCGGCAGATGGCAAGGGAGTAGTAGTAGTGGCCGGACCGGCAGCCCCACCGCGCCAGGGCGACTCGATAGCCATCATCCTGCGCTCGCATGAGCGTTTTCACCAGCGGCTGGCGCAGGCACTGGCAGACTCTACCACACTGCTGGGCGCACTGATCACACGCGTGCTGGTACAGGATACAGCCCATCGCTACACTACTGCTACCTATGCCTATGACGGACACCTGCTCACATTTCACGTGGAGCATACACCTGATGAGCATCACCGCTATGAGTATGACCTCTGCTTTGACCATGGCAGGCTGGCGCATGTGCGTGAGCGCCGCACCTTTGCCATAGATGCAGAGGATGATGACCAGCAGCAGGAGGCCTATACCGATGATATCTACTACCTCTGGGGAGGCAAGGTAGTGTACAACTACCGCGAGGAAGGCCAGGTGGTACACCACATGGATCATATAGAGTTCATAGCGCAAAACAAGGCTACCCTCGCAGGCGATATAGCAGGCCGCATGGCACAGCTGTACGAGAACTTTGTGGAAGACTATGCTGTGCTGCAGCAGCGGCCTATGGAGATGATCGTCTACACCTCGGCACCTCCTGCGCATGATACCCGGCCGCTGGTACATTGATAGCGCAGCCCATAGCCTTCTCTTTAGCCAAAGAAATTTTACCTTTAGGCAAAACCCAATCGATGCGAAACTATATCTCTGAGGTCTTCGGTACGTTTGCTATTGTATTCTTTGGTACGGGCGTGGTGGTGGTCAATCAGGAGATGCACGGCGTGGTGGGCCACACGGGCATCTGCATCGTATGGGGCCTGATCGTGATGTCTATGATCTATGCGCTGGGTACGGTGAGCGGCGCGCACTTCAACCCTGCTGTGTCTATCGGGTTTGCTATCGCAAAGAAGTTTGAGTGGAAAGAAGTAGCGCCATATATCGTCAGCCAGTGTGTGGGTGCTATAGCGGCAAGCGGTGTGCTGAAAGTGCTCTTCCCGGCTAATGAGATGCTGGGCGGCACGATGCCTGCGGGTAGTGATGTGCAGAGCTTTGTGCTGGAGTTCATACTCACCTTTGTGCTGATGGCGGTGATCATGCGCGTGGCCTTTGGTAGCAGGGAGCAGGGGCTCTTTGCCGGGCTGGCCATCAGTAGTATCGTGTGCCTGGAGGCGCTATTCGCCGGGCCGGTGAGCGGCGCCTCTATGAACCCCGCGCGCAGCCTCGGGCCTGCGCTGGTGTCTATGCACATGAGCAAATGGTGGATCTATGCACTGGCGCCTACACTGGGCAGCATAGCTGCGGTGTACTTTGATATGTACCTGGGCCCTGCGGGCAAGGTGGACGGGGGAGGGGTATGACCTTAGATACCAGGAGCGTGATCAAAACAGCTTTGCTCACTTGCAGGTCCGCAGCTTTTTTATTCTATTCACAGCACTATGTATAGCGTCTCAAAATCTATCAATATGCTCCGCTGGCTCGCAGTAGTGATATGCTGCATGGCGGCCAGCACGAGCTATGCCCTGTCAGATATCCAGATACCAGCCCGCACTACGGTGTGGGACTATGCGCAGATACTGGGCGACTCGGCCAGTGAGATAGCCGCAGACCTTGAGTCCTTTGGCGGGCAGCAGGATGCGCCGCACCTGTACGTCGTGACCATACAGGATAGCTACCGGCCATACATGCGCGACTTTATAAATAGTATCTGCTCGGGCTGGCGGATCTGCCAGGACGATAATAATGTGCTGCTGGTGATGACCGATGCACACAATCCATATCTCTATATCCGGACCGCCCCCGGCAATGTATATGTCTCAGACACGATGGCCCGCTACCTGGCGGAGAGCTACCTGCCCGGCTACCTGAACCACAAGAGCCCGGCGGCGATAGCGTCAGACTTCCTATATACCATACAGCAGGTGGTGACCGGCGATACCATCATGGTGGTAAACGACGACTACCGCAAGTACAAGGAAACCTATCACGCAGATACAGAAGATCATCATGACCGGGGCGAGATGCCGGTTCTGAGGAGCGGCACTACAAAACTCTTCTGGGCATTTGTGGTGATGGCCGTAGGGCTGGCTATAGCAGCGCGTGTAGTGAGCCGCAGGGCCAGCCAGTGAGTATCAGAAAAGCTGGTAAGAGCGGATGTGGATAGTCATCCAGATGCCCGTCACAAAAAAGTATAGGAACCCTATCCATGTGAGGTAGCCCCTGGCCTTCTGGTCAGGAGTCAGAAATGCGCCGATGCACCAGGTGAGGCACAGCGTGCCCCATAGCAGCAGCGGGATGAAGTAGCCGCGGCCTATCTCTCCCGTAGCGAGGTAGCCATAGGCCAGCCAGCGTCCACGGCAGAGCAGGAGCGTGACACCGAGGGCTACGAGGCACTGCAGCCAGATGACCACCCGCCCAAAGGTATCGGTACGTGTGTATAGCGACTCTGTCACGATCGTATAGGTGGCCGCGGGTGTATATGCAGCTGTAGGTACCTCTATATGTACGCGTGGCGCCTCATAGTAGGGATTGGCGCTCTGGCAATAGTCACATAGCTCATGCGAGGGGATGAGCGTGCCGCCACAGTGGGCGCAGGACATGTTAGCGGGTTTTCTAGCCATTTTCTCAGGATGATTACTTGCTAAAAATAATCTCTTTCATGAATTTTTTACCCGTGGTGTGGCATTAATAGGTGTGGTATTGTCATAGAATACAAGGATTGAGCAATAAAACGGGCATGGCAAGGTTTTGGAAACAGGTGTAGTAAAAGTGATAATCATGCTGACCAGAGAAATAAAGCAACAAATGGACCTGCACATCAGTGACTATAAAGACGAGCTGGGCAATGATGAATTTATATTTGAAAATGTGAAGATGACGCCATGGAGGAGAGTGGTCCGTACCACTGAGCGATGGGTAGATGGCATCCGCCGAAAACTGTACGGAGGCCAGTCTGCTACATGGCATGTGAGGTAGCATCTGATCAAGAGAAATAAATGTACCTTGCCCGCCTGAACGGTAAGCGATGGCGCAAAAAGGATTTGGAATATGGCTCCGTACGCTCTTTGGCTTCGGTCATGACGGCAGGGCTGATATGGGAGACGCTGCGGAGAAGCGCCTGATGAGGCAGCCCGATGTGAAGGCGTATTTGCGCGAAGCGACAGCAAGGAATAAAGTAAACCCGCGGAGGTTTCTGGTCATCACTCAGCCTGAGGAGTGGTATGGCGAGAAGTACTACCGGATAGAGATGGGCTTTGCTGTGAATGATGATCCATTCAGCAGTGGCACCATAGATGCAGAGCGCGTGTACAGAGTGAGCCAGGCAGATCTATCTATCTACAGGCAGGACGGTCCGGGGGATAATTTCACGCTGATAAAGGGGCCCAAGACAAGGCCGTTTGATTGACTGCGTTAGCATCACTTGCTATTGTGCCGCGAAGTCGCTAACCTTACTGTCGCTCAATAAAACATCATGAATACCACCCGCCTGGCCTTTGTGCTGGTCATAGCTATCTCTCTGGTCGCTGCTGCGTGCAATAAGTCTGACAGTTTTGGCCGTACGCCTACACCTGTAGACCTGATCTATCCCGAGAATGGCAGCACCGGCAAACCTGATACCCTCACACTGAGCTGCAATACATACACGCGGGCGATGCACTATTATTTCTTTGTGACCAATGTAGCTACCCACCAGATGACGCAGTACACCACAGATACTCCTGCTGTGAGCGTAGCCCTGCAGGCCGCGCAAACCTACAACTGGCAGGTGAGCGTCATGACGCTGGATAGCATAGAGGCCAGCTCTACTACCTGGTCCTTTACTACTAGGTAGGAAGGGGGCGAGGGTCGCTGATGATAGATTATCAGAGGTTCATTTTTGAGGCACTTTATTTACTAGTTGCATCAGCAGCTTCATCACACATCTGTAGGTGTCATCAGACTGCGCATTGGTCAGGATGATGAGTGCGTGCCTGCCATCTGGCAGCAGGCACACCTCTGAGACATAGGTGCCGGGATTGCCCACATTGTAGAGGCCGAAGGGGGCCTTGCGCCATCCCATTTTGAAATCGTCTACCTGCTGCGGTACCTCTGCTATGGCATAGCCACCATCGCCACGCAGCAGCGCCTGTATAAACCTGATATAGCCGGGCAGTGTCGTATTCAGATTGCCAGCGGGGAGGAGCCAGTTGAGCCGGTAGTGATCTCCGGGTGGCTCGGGGTATAGCCAGGCACTGTGGCCCCATGTCTGCGCTGTATCTGCTTCATTAGGCTCGCCGGTGGCAAAGTCGCAACCGAGCGCTGCATTCATCTCTGCCACCAGCTGCGGGTAGCTGCGCTGTGCTGCCCGCTCCAGCATGAGGCCCGCAGCAGCATAGCTCACATTGCTCTGGTAGAGGCCGTTCTTCTTATGCACCGGATAGTGATGCCTGAGAAACCAATCCACAAAAGCATAGCGCTCTGAGCTATCGCTGGTGACATGGAGGCTCTGGCGTGTGAGTACAGTGTCTGTATAGGTCCATGATGGGAAGGGGACTTCAAAATTCAATAGCTGGCGCAGGGTCATGTGGCGGTAGCGCGGCAGGCTGTGCGCTCGCATCTCAGGCAGCAGGTCGTAGTACTCCGTATCCCAGCTGATCACTCCGCGCTGCACGAGCCTGGCTGCTATGGCAGCGGTCACAGCCTTGGTATTGGAGCCTATGCGGAAGCGGCTGGCTGCGTCTACCGGCTCCGGGCGCCCCAGCCGCCGCATGCCGAGGTATTGTATATCCAGTATGCTGTCTGTGGTGATCAGTGCGTAGCACATGCCCGGCACCAGATACTCCCTGCGCAGGCTGTCTGCACTGGCTGCGGTCTGCGCAGAGGCAGCCGTGACAAGCCATATGGATAGCAGGAGTAAATAGTATCTCATGAGCAGCGGGTAAATGCATGCGCAAAATACAGCTTTCATGACTATCAGGCACTACAATAGTAGTACTGCCAATAACGCCAAGAACGCAAAGCTATTTTATCATCACTTCCTATCCCAGAAGCTCATTGCAGTTGATCCGTCTCTATTCATTATTCGCTATTGCATGTTTTTATTTTTCACTGCGCATGTCCATTGCGCAGTGGGCCACTATCCTTGTAGTCCACCCACCCCTCACGCCGTGTGGTCTTGCCTTCGTCAGCAGTCCCTGTGAGGGGTAGGGTGTCTATGAGTATGGATACATCCTATATAGCACAGCAGCGCATCATGCCACAGTCTGCCGATATGGAGCGGGCGGTGCTCGGCGCGCTGCTGATAGACGGGCAGGCCATGATGCAGGTGGCTGCGCTGCTCACGGAGGAGGACTTCTACACGGAGGCGCACCGCGTGATCTATGCGGCCATCCGCCAGCTCTACCAGCAGCACGCACCTATAGATGTGATGACCGTCTATGAAAAAATAGCCATGGGCGATGCTGCGCTCCCGCATGGCACCGCCGCGCTGGAGGGAGTAGGAGGGATGCTCTACCTCATGCAGCTCACCACAGATGTGACAGGCCCTGCGCACATACAGACCCACGCACAGGTGGTGAAAGAGAAAGCTGTACTACGCGCCATGATACGCCTCTCGCAGGCTACGATGGATCTGTGCTACAGAGGCACGGACTTCATAGAGGTGCTGGGCGCTGCTATGGGCGGCCTGGACGGGATCAATAACACGATAGCCAAGCTGGCCGAGCGCGACTACCCGCAGATCGTATATGATACGGTAGAGCGCCTGCACCATGCATCCACGGCAGAGCACTATACAGGTGTGCGTATCTACCTGCGGGACTTTGATGCGCATACGCTGGGGCTGCAGCGCACAGACCTGGTGGTGCTGGCCGCACGGCCGGCCATGGGCAAGACGGCCTTTGCCATACAGGCGGCCCGGCGGCAGGCGGAGAATGGTGTGCGCGTGGGTATCTTCTCCCTGGAGATGTCTGCCCCGCAGCTGGTAGAGCGTATCCTGGCCAATGAACTGCGCATAGACATCAATGCCCTGAAGCGCGGTGCCCTGCAGCACACGCAGTGGCAGGCGCTGGACGAGCGTACGCAGCACGTAGCGGGCCTGCCCATCTGGCTCTGCGACAGCGCCTGCCTGACCATCTCTGAGATATGCTCTATAGCCAAGAAGTGGAAACTAAAGCATCATATAGATATACTCTACATAGACTATCTGCAGCTGATCACTGTAGACGCTGCGGCCATGCGTGGTATGAACCGTGAGCAGCAGGTGGCCTCTATCAGCCGCAGGCTGAAGCAGCTGGCCAAGGAGCTCGATATACCCGTGGTGGCGCTCTCTCAGCTGAGCCGCGCCGTAGAGAGCCGCGGCAGCAAGCGGCCTATGCTGTCTGACCTGCGCGAGAGCGGCGCTATAGAGCAGGATGCGGATATGGTACTCTTCCTGCACCGGCCGGCGTACTATGGTGAGCTGACCGATGCCAGCGGCGAGGACCTGCGCACACGGTGCGAGATACTGATATCTAAATTTCGCAATGGGGAGATAGGAGTGATAGATACGGAGTTTAGGCCCGAGCACTTTTACTTTTCTAATAAGACTTGATAGAGAATAGGGAATAAGTAATAGAGCATAGATGATAATAGAGAATAATGAAATACGATAGCCTTGAGTTTTAGCCTTTAAGTTTTGCCTTTTTAGTTTAAATAAAATACAGAAGCCATGTTCAGAGAAAGTACCACTACCGAAGCCGGCACACACTACCATGTTTACCCGGGGCTATCTACCACGCGCACGCGGGTGATGCAGTATCCTGACTGCCTGAGCCCCGATGAGCGGCTGGAGTTCATACTGATGATCGTGCGCGAGGAGTTTGCCAAGCGGTTTGAGTTTCATACTGACGTGATGTATAGCCGTACGCGCAGCATGCCGTATGCACTGGCGCGGATGGTCTTCTACTACTATGGTCGCATGCACTGCCCTACGCTGACGCTACGTGAGCTGGCCAGGTTTCTGCCGGGGCTCCCTTACCACCACTCTACAGTGATACATGCCTTCTCTGCTGTGCAGAATATCATAGATACGCAGGATGAGCAATACTACCCCGTGATAGCGGCTATCAATGAGCGGCTGCAGTGAGAGAGCAGGAGAACCAAAAGACAAGAACTGAGAAAGGAGCAAGAACAAGTATATATATGCGCAAAGACGCTCTCGGAAGTAGGGACAGGTCGCGACCTGTCCCTACAGGCGTTCTCTCGAATCTTGGTTCTTGTATCTTACATCTTGATTCTTGCAGCTATTTTCTTGCACAGCTATGCACAATGCTGTAAGTTTGCTGCGCAGTGAAAAAGTTTGTCGCCTCTATCCTCGTGATACTGATCATCAGCCAGACGCTGGTGAATGTCGGCATCCTAATGTACTACACCATCAATAAGGCCTACATAGCCAAACAACTCTGCGTAAACCGCAATAACCCTACCCTGCACTGCGAGGGCCACTGCTACCTGGGCAAGCAACTGAAGAAAGCCGAAGAAGGCGAGCAAAGGCAAGCCTCCAACCTCAGTAAAGAAAAGGACGAAGTACCCTGTCAAGCAAAGACAGAACTCTCTCAGCCGCTCATCTTATGTCGTGTGCTCTCTGAGCCGCGCACAGCTGCCAGCTCTACCCCGCTGGCAGGCGCTACCCGCGCGCTGATCAAGCCTCCCGCAGCATAAGCAGCTCCCACATTTCATTTTATTCCGCTTTGAGTGCGCATGATCATGCGCTCCACTCAGTTATGTATTTGCGATAGCAACTGTATGCCTGTCGCCCTTTATTTTATTTTTTAAAAATCTCGATCAACATGAAAAAATATAATCTCTATATCATAGCTCTCCTCGTGCTGGTAGCTACTACCGCATCTTCTTGCAAGAAAAACGACACACCAGCGGGCAGCGGACCGGTCACCTTTCACTTTGACAATCGCTATGGTGCTACAGACCTCGCACTGGGTACTACCTATACTACCTCAAATGGGGAATCCCTGACGCCCACTACTTTCAATTACTTTGTGAGCAACTTTGTACTGATCAAAGCTGACGGCACACAGTACACAGTGCCAAAGGATAAATGCTATCACCTGGTGCGTGAGGGCGTAGACAGCTCTGCCGAGCTGACCATACAGGATATACCTGCGGGAGACTATACCGGCGTGAAATTTATCATAGGCGTAGACAGCGCCAAGAATACAGCACCGGTCAGCGAGCGCACAGGAGACCTGGATGTAGCCGGTGCTGCCAGTGACATGTACTGGACGTGGAATAGCGGCTATATCTTCTACAAACTGGAAGGTACCTCTCCACAGGCGCCATACGACTCTATGATGCAGATGGCCATGATGTACTACCACGTAGGCGGCTACGGCGGTATGTCATCCGCTACTATCAATAATATCCGCACTACTACGCTCACCACCAGTACAGCCATACAGGTCAGGGCGGGCAAGCATCCCAAGGCCTATGTCTATGCGGATGTAGACGCCGTATTCAATAACCCAGTGCAGATCACTATTGCAGCTGATCCGGGCCATATGTTTGACCAGTTTAGCACCACCATCTCTGCCAACTATGCAGACATGTTCAGCATCAACCGTGTGAGCAATGACTAAGTATATAAGAAGTATCCCGGTCCTGGCCGGGGTACTTCTCCTTATCGCTTCGTTGGCTCCTTCTTGCAAGAAGAGCAGTACGCAGGAGGTGAAATTTGTAGCACCGGCGTCATTCCCCGCGCCGGTGTATAACACTGCAGCCAATCCTGTCACAGCCTCCGGCTTTGCGCTGGGGCGCAAGTTATTTTATGACACGCGCCTCTCGCGGGATGGCACGGTCAGCTGCGGCAGCTGCCACCAGCAGTTTGCCTCCTTCGTACACGCCGGCCACATTGTGAGCCACGGTATAG
This sequence comes from uncultured Chitinophagaceae bacterium, assembly GCA_964571705.1. Classification (GTDB taxonomy): domain Bacteria; phylum Bacteroidota; class Bacteroidia; order Chitinophagales; family LD1; genus UBA1941. Next base: position 13,123 of record CAZNDJ010000031.1, on the reverse strand, counting down.
ACAATAGGCTGGGCCACCGCAATACCCCACCACTGGTCAACCTGGCCTGGAGCTACGACTTCTTTTGGGATGGTGGGGTACACGATCTGGACCTCGTACCGCCCAATCCGATCAAGAACCCCGTAGAGATGGATGAGCAGGTAGGCAATGTGCTGGACAAGCTGCGCAGCGACAGCAAGTATCCGGGTATGTTCCGGGCGGCCTTTGGTACGGATGAGATCAATACGACCCGATTCCTGCAGGCGCTCAGCCAGTTTATGTACATGCTGGTGAGCAGCAATAGCAAGTATGATAAGTCTGTGCGTGGAGAGGCCAGCCTGACTGCAGATGAGCAGCAAGGCCTCACCTTGTTTCGCCAGCGGTGCGCCGCCTGCCATGCTACAGATCTCTTTACCGATCGCAGGTTTCACAATAACGGTGTACAGGCCAGTATCACAGACAGCGGCCGCTACAAAGTGACTCTCGATCCGCAGGACATCGGCCTCTTCAAGACACCCACCCTGCGCAATATAGAGAAGACCGCACCCTATATGCACACCGGAGGGCTGAGATCACTGGAGGCCGTGCTGGACTACTATGGCAGTGGGGTAAATCAAACCGCTACGCTGGATACTGTGCTGCTACGCAATGGTACACCCGGTATCACGCTCACTGCCGATGACAAAGTGAAGATCATCGCCTTCCTCAAGACGCTTACAGATGAAGACTTCCTGCGGGATAGCCGATTCGCTGAGCAGTAGGATAGCATCAGACTACCCGTCAGATGGAGATACCAGTAGGCACTATGCAGGGACAGGTCGCGACCTGTCCCTGCTACATAGGTAGACCGACCACCGGATCCTATCTCAATTTCCACCCTTGATTCGTGGTTCTTGTCTTTTGTTTCTTTCCGTTCATTGAATCGTGGCAAAACCTCCACAGTGTCACAGCGGGGCATGGTACGCTATTTGCCAAAGAAGGGTGTAATACTATAACTCACCAACAAATAGCAAGCATCATGAATACCAAGATCATCAAAGGCGCAGTCAGAGTAGGACTGGGTATGGCCATAAAGAAATGGGCCAGCGTGACCGGAAACAGAAAACTATATGTAGAAGGACTGGCAGAAGAATATATGGGCCGGGGTCAGCGCCAGTACGGACGCATACTCGATACGCGGGACGACCTGATGGACTCCGCATCGCAGCGGCTGAAGAGTACCAACAAGGCACTGATGAAACAGGTAAAGACCGTGAAGAAAAGCAAGACCGTAAAGCAACTCAACGCACTGCTGAATAAGACGGCAGACGAGCTGCATGTACCTGCACCGGTGCTGGCTACCGCAGCAGTGATCGGTGTAGTACTACTGCTGGACTGATACATATCATATATCAACTAACAAGCCGGGCACGTGACCAAACACGATTCACCCGGCTTTTTGTCTTTGCTACCAACCGGCCTTGATCTATAGGTGCTGGACATCAGCCACTACAATAATAAATTTGTCTCATGTGTCTATATCTCCTTAAATGTTAAGGCGTTTTGATTCTTTTGTTATGCTTTTTTTGTTTGATTTGTACGGCAATGAGACCGGACCATATACTAGAGATGCTCACTACAAACAGGGAGTTTCTGCGACGCAAGAGCGACACTGCACTCTCCAACCTGGGTATGCTGCACAGCAGCCTGGACGAGATCACAGATGAGCAGGTAGTGATCAGCCTCGCGCTGAATGATGCCATAGCGGCGATGGTCTTTCGCGCTGACTACGCCGGCGCTGTCCAAATATCTCAGGCTGTGGTGGACCAGTACCGTGACTCGGACCACCTGCTCTATATAGCGCACCACCATATGATCATAGGCCGCTGCTACACGCTGCTGATGGAGTACCCACGTGCGTGGGAGCACCTGAATATGGCTGAAACGATCGCCTTTGACATGCTGGAGCTGGACGATGATGTGCGCCGCCTCCGCGCTGATGTACTGCATGATGTAGGCATGGCTATCGTACAGTCTGGTGGTGATTTTGATGAGGCCACGCGTTGTTTTGAAAAAGCGCTGCGCATACTGGGCCATGAGGGGCATACGCGCCGCCGTGCGGTGTGCCTGATGGCTATAGGCAATGTACGCTTCTTTCAGAAACGCTATGATGATGCGCAAAACTACTACATGCGCTCAGAGGCACTGCTCGAGGATACTGACGACTACTATAATCTCTCTACCGTACTGGCCAACCTGGGCTCCTGCCACATGTGCCTGGGTGCCTATGATATAGCCGAGGACTACCACCTGCGGGCACTGCATCTGCGCAAGCGCTCCGGCAGCTATGGTGAGGTAGCGGGCAGCTACTTTAACCTGGCCATACTCTATGAGCGCCGCGAGGAGATACGCCGCGCCTATGATACGATGGCCATAGCGCGTGACTATGCGCGCCTGAGCCAGGCCCGCGAGCTGCAGATACGCATCGTGCGTGAGCTGGAGGTGCTATCCCTCTCCCTGGGCGATGCCGATGCCGCTGAGCGCCACCGCACGGATCTGGTAGCGATGGAGGCAGCGAGGTAAATAGGGGACAGGCTTTTTTCTGGCGGTTGATCTTCTCTTGTATAGCATTTGTTTAAAATGCCGGTAGTCTCAGCGGGCCATCTTTCATATCGGCTGTGGTGATAAAATGGGTATGGACAGTGTTCATTTAGCAGTAGTATTAGATACACACATCCCGAAAAATTCCAGTTATTTACCGTAAAAACCTGTCAGAAGACCACTTGTTACAAGGTGTATTTTGTCTAGGACACCATATGTGCATAGCGCACTAAACCCAGCCTGATACATTGCGTATATTCGATTCATTACTTCACATTTACTTAACGTCTGATATGGATCGCGTGCAGGTGCTAGATATGATCAATGCAAACAGGCAGTATATCAAACTGCGCAGCAATATAGCTGTACAGAACCTGGCTATGCTGCACAAGAGCTTTGACCATGTGCAAGATGAGGAGTGCGTACTGGCACTCGCGCTCAATGACAGCGAGGCCGCCCTGCTCTTCAACTCTGACTATGCCCGGTGTATCGCCTCGTCAGAGGCAGTCATAGCCCGGTACCCTGACTCTGTGTACAAGCGGCTGCTGGCGGCACACGAGGTGCTGATAGGCAGGTGCTATGTGTTTATGCTACGCTTTGACGATAGCCGTCCGCACCTGGAGCGGGCTGAGCAGATCGCATTTCATGAGATAGATGATAGTGACGATGAGACGATAGGCCTCCGTGTAGATATACTGCACAATATAGCCATGCTGAATCATTTCTCCGAGCAGGGCGATGTGCCTACACTGGACTATCTGCGCCAGGCGCTGGCGCTGATGCCGGATGGCAGACTACAAAACCGCCGCGGCCTCTGCCTGATGGGCGTAGCCAATGTACTCTCTGAGCGAGGCGACCACCGCGAGGCGATCACCTATCACGAGCAGGCTATGGCACTCTTTGAGGAGGTAGAGAACTATAACAACCTGGCTACTGTGCTCTGCAATATGGGCGCATGCTACGTACGGCTGGGTGTGTATGACAAAGCGCAGATATGCCTGGACCGCTCACTGGATATGCGTACCCGCCTGGGCACCTACTGGGAGATATCCAATGCATACTATAACCTCGGCATGCTCTACAAGGCCCGCGGCGAGCATAGCCGTGGATATGATACCATGATCATAGCACGTGACTATGCCATGGTGAGCCAGCATCGCGGCCTGCAGACGCTGATCCTGGAGGAGCTGAAGGCCATGGCCTCTCACATGGGAGATACCGCCGCCGCAGCGCAGCACCACGCCAGCTACCTGGAGATCAATGCTGATATAGCAGCCTGATGTTTTTTCACTACCTTGCTGCCCCATACGCATACACCCGGGCACATGGATCATAGCCACATACAGCGGCTCATAGCTAATAACAGAGAGCAGATAAAGCTAAAGACCAGTACGGCCTTGCAAAACCTCTCCATGCTCCATGCCAGTTTTGACCTGGTAGATCATCCTGATATCAAGCTGGACCTCCTGCTCAGTGACAGCTGGGCGGCACATACCTTTCAGACAGATTTTGCGCGCTGCATCAGCATCTCCCAGGATGCCATCAGGCGGTTTGGCGGTGGTGGCTCGCCGCTGCAGGTGGCCGGCCACGAGGCTATCATAGGCCGCTGCTACACGCTGCAGATGAGCTATGTGCAGGGCCGTGAGCACCTGCTGCGCGCTGAGCAGCGCATAGCTGCTACGGAGGCTACGGACCATATGCGCGCCCTGCTGGCAGATATCCTGCACGACCTGGCCATGAATCATCAGCAGTCTGGCGGGCAGGGAGATGGTACCCTGGTGTACCTGGAGCGTGCGCTGGAGATACTAGGCCCTACGCAGTGGCACGCGCGCAAGGGTGTCTGCCTCATGGGCTGTGGCAATGCCTACTTTGGCCTCGGTCGCGTAGAGCCGGCACTGGCATACTACCAGCAGGCCGAGGCGGTACTCTCTGATGAGGCTGGCGCCAATAACCGTGCGGCCGTACTGAGCAATATAGGACTCTGCTATACCAACATGGGTGAATATGAAATAGCTGAGACTTACCTCCGCTCTGCCCTCGATATGCGCCTGCGCCTGGGCAGCTATCCTGAGATCGCTAATAGTTATTATAACCTCTTCGTACACTACCGGGAGCAGGGCGCGCACATACGCGCGTATGAGAATCTGCTGGCCAGCCGGGACTATGCCTTTATCAGCCGTACGCGCAGCCTGCAGCTGGTGATCCTCTCTGACCTGGAGCGCCTGGCACTGATCATAGGTGACCATGATGCCGCAGCACGCCACCGCAGCCAGTATGATGAGATGGTAGCAGGGTAGAATGTAGAGAATAGGGAATAGGGCGATATGCGCAGATGATATATTCCCGGATAGCCTTTATACAGTTTAGCCTACTACGATCTTCTTGCCGAGAAATTTCGGCTTCTTGCCAGTGAGATAGTCTACGAATACTTTGACGCGTGCGAATCGCTCGCGGAGCTGCGTGCGGATACCGGCGCGTGCCGAGATATCGCGCGCGCAGTAGCCTATGGCATCTATCCCCTCGCGCTGCGCGATATAGAGCGCACGCTCATCGTGAAAGCGCTGTGAGATCACCGTGACAGAATCCTGTCCGAAGATCTGCCGTGCACGCCGCATAGAGTCAAAGGTGCGGAAGCCTGCGTAGTCCAGATAGATATGTGTAGAGTCTGCACCCTGCGCTATCAGGTCGGCACGCATATCTGATGGCTCGTCATAGTCCTTGCGGCTATTGTCACCGCTGATGATCAGGTAGCTGATCTTGCCGCTACGGAGCAGCGCTGTGGCTGCTTCTATACGGTAGTAGTAGTAGGGATTGAGATGTGTGCCGTTGATATATTTGGCGGTGCCGAGCAGCAGGCCGGTGCGGCGGTAGGGTACACTGGCTGTATCTGTGTAGACGCGGCCCAGGGCGGCAGTTTTCACCGCATGGTCGCACCAGATCAGCGCGGCTGCAGAGACGGTACACAGCAGCAGCAGTAGAAAGAATAGCGCACGTTTATTAAGCATAGGAGAGGTGGATGTGAGATGCGAAGTTGACTATTTAATAGATGGGAATGCAATCACGAAAGATTTAAATTTGCCCTGGTGAGGAGCGCTGCAGATCCCGCGCAGTATGTGCCAGCAGGTTATGCACCAGATGTATCGTTATTCTTATTCTTTCCTATATTTGCAAAAAACCACCTATAAACACATGAGCATCCGCGACAGATATATCAAGGCTATGGACGAGATCGTAGGCCGCGACAAGAAGTACCGTAACCTCGTAGCATTTGTAAACGCTACCGGCGATAACTACAGCACGCTCTCTAAGGTGATGAACCCTGAGACCTACAAAGACCTGCAGCCTACTCTGGCTATGTGCGAGAACCTCTGCCTCAACTCTGATGTAAACGGCCACTGGCTGCTGACCGGCACCATGCCAAAGGCGGGCAGCAAAGGAATGCCTACCTCTACCAAAGAGGAGAAGCGCCTGGAGGCACTAGAGCTACGCCTGGACCGCCTGGAGAAAGCGATGAACAAAAAGCTCATCGGCGCGGCAGCACGCAAGAAGTGATCTTCGATTGACAATGGATAATTGATAATGGACAATGGACAATGTGGGTTCGCTCCTGCATTGCAGGATCTTCTTTTGCTATAAGGAGTGAGTATGTTCACTATTCTCTATTCATTGATTCTCCCTATCTTCCACATACTAAACCAAACATCATGCACCTCATAGCAAAGATCATGGTAGGCATCGTAGCCGTAGAGCATATTTATATCCTGTGGCTGGAGATGTTTGCCTGGACCACGCGCGGGCCCAAGACCTTCCGCTCGCTAAAGCCGGAGTTATTTCCACCCACCAAAGCGCTCGCTGCCAATCAGGGCTTGTATAATGGCTTCCTCTCTGCGGGCCTCATCTGGTCACTGCTGATAGGTGATCCGGTATGGTCGGTGTATGTGGCGGAGTTCTTTCTCGGCTGTGTAGCAGTGGCTGGCATCTACGGCGCTGTCACGGCGCAGCGCAGCATCTTCTACATACAGGCGCTGCCGGCGCTCATAGGGCTGGCATTGGTATTCTTTTTGAAATAGCAAGAAGGGGGCGCAGACGAAGGACGGGTGACGAGAAGTTATTCTTGATGCTTGTCTTAATACTTACTACTAACTACTTAATACTACCATGAAGATAGACTGGAAAAAATACCGCATCACAGACGGCAAGGACTTTAAAATATCTAAGTACCGTACCGGTGCGCCTATCAATAGGCCCAAGGATGAGGTACTGCTGGAGCGCGAGCAGAAGTACAAAAAGACCATAGCAGACCTGCAGTATAAGCTCTACGCCGAAAACCGCAAGTCGATGCTCATCATCCTGCAGGGTATGGATAGCAGCGGCAAGGATAGCCTCGTGCGCCATATCATGAATGGGGTAAATCCGCAGGGGCTACAGGTGTATAGCTTCAAGCATCCCACCTCGCTGGAGCTGGAGCACAGCTACCTGTGGCGCCACTACCTGAAACTGCCGGAGCACGGCGAGATCGTGATCTTCAACAGGTCTCACTACGAGAATGTGCTGATCTCAAAGGTACACCCGGATATAGTACTCGCAGAGCATGTGCCGGATATAGACAGCCTCAAAAAGGTGGACAAGAAATTCTGGACGCAGCGTTATAAGCAGATCAACCACTTTGAGGATGTGATCGTGCAGAATGGTACGAAGATTATCAAGTTCTTCCTCCACCTGAGCAAGGATGAGCAGCGCAAACGCTTTCTGGAGCGGCTGGACAATAAGGAGAAGCACTGGAAGTTTAGCTCTGACGATGTGAAGGAGCGCCAGTACTGGGACGACTACCAGCAGGCCTACCAGGATGCCATACGCCACTGCAGCCTCCCTGAGGCGCCGTGGTATGTGATACCGGCAGATGACAAGTGGTACAGCCACATCCTCTGCGGTGAGATCATAGCACACGAGCTGCAGAAGATGGACCTCCATTTCCCTACCGTGGATAATACCGAGCTGGAGATGATGCAGCAGGCGCGCCAGCAGCTACAGCAGGAGCGGTAGGAGGGGACATGATGTGCATATCCTACCTTTGCTCATAGGAGGGGAATACTATAGTTTTATCTCACTATGACAGACCATATATCATTTGACCAGGTGCCTTTTGGCAGTGAAGATTTTATAGACAATCCTGAGCCGCGCTGCCCGTGCGTACTGCTGCTGGATACATCCGGCTCTATGCATGGCCATGCCATACGGCAGCTCAATGAGGGCATACAGCTTTTCAAAGATGAACTGATGGCCGACCCGCTGGCCAAAAAGCGCGTAGAGGTGGCCGTAGTGACCTTTGGCCCTGTATCCCTGGAGTCTGACTTTCAGACCGTGAGCAATTTCTATCCCCGCATGCTCGATGCCGATGGCGATACGCCTATGGGCACTGCTATCACGCTAGGTATGGACCTGGTACAGCGCCGCAAGCAGGAGTACAAAAACAATGGCATAGCCTACTACAAGCCATGGATCATCCTCATCACTGACGGTGCCCCCACAGATGAGTGGCGCGAGGCCGCACGCCAGGTACACGAGGGCGAGGACCGCAAGTCTTTTGCCTTCTTCGCCATAGGCGTGGAAGATGCCAATATGGCTACGCTGCAGCAGATCTCCGCACGCCAGCCGCTAAAGCTGCGCGGGCTGATGTTCAAAGAGTTTTTCATGTGGCTGTCGTCATCTATGAAGATGGTGAGCAGCAAAAATCCCGGCAGTGCTATCAGCCTGCTGCCGCACACCGGCTGGAGCGAGCTATGATGTGGCGCGCTATAGGGCAGTCAGTAGCGGGCTCCTCTCATATAGCCACGGGCCGCGCCTGTGAGGATGCACTCAGCTATGCTGTGGATACGCTGGCAGATGGCAGCGAGGCCCTGATCTGCTACGTGAGCGATGGCGCGGGCAGCGCAGCGCATGCAGCAGAGGCCTCACAGTACACCACACAGCGCGCGCTGGAGCTGACACGCGCAGCATTGGCCGCCGGCACGCTCACAGAGGGCGCGCTACGCGCCATAGCTGAGGACCTGTATGATGGCCTCGCGGCCAAAGCCGCAGAAGCCGGCGTGGCTAAAGAGGAGTACTCCTGCACGCTGCTCGGCTGTGTGCTTTTGCGGGATTATTCAGTATTCCTGCAGATAGGAGATGGGGCCATCATACTGGAAGACGGGCAGGGGGGCTATGTGACCCGCTGGTGGCCGCAAAATGGTGAGTATTCTAACACGACCTATTTTCTCATAGATGATAGTGCGCTGCCTCATCTGCAGCTGCTCGTATGCGACTATCCCGTGCATGAGGTGGCACTGACCACAGACGGGCTGCAGCAGCTGGTACTCGTACCGGCTAGCATGTCTGTGCATAGGCCTTTCCTAGATGACCTGCTGCGGTGGCTGCGGCTGGCGCAGCGTGAGGAGGATGTGCACACGCTGGACCGCCGCCTGCGCGACTACCTGGGCAGTGAGCGTATCTGCGCGCGCACGGATGATGACAAGACTTTATTTCTGGCTACGCGCATAGCGGCTGAGGGGCATGTACAAGGGTAGCCACAGAGTGTACACGCCGGGCCGGGAGCTGGGCCGCGGCGGCGAGGGTGTGGTCTATGAGCTGACCGATGCACCTGCCTCTGTGCTCAAAATATATAACGAACCGGTGACAGCTGCCAAGGCGCGCAAGCTGCGCCTGATGGCCGCCATGGCTACTGGGCGGCTCCTGTCATACAGCGCGTGGCCCGAAGATGTGGTAGAGGATGTGCAGGGAGCCGTACGCGGATTTGTGATGCGGCGGCTGGACCAATACTATCCGCTGCATATGCTCTTCAGCCCGATGGACCGCAAGCGTATTTTCCCTGACAAGGGATATAACTTTCTGGTGCGCGTAGCGGCCAATCTCTCCCGCGCTATACACGCTATCCATGCCACCGGCCTCGTGATGGGAGATATAAATGAGGGCAATGTGCTGGTCAATGCCGCAGGCCTCGTCGCCTTTATAGATTGTGACTCCTTTCAGATAGAGGAGCCCGGGCATATCTACTACTGCGAGGTGGGTGTACCGCGCTATACACCGCCGGAGCTGCTGCGGCTATCGTCATTTGACGGTGTACGGCGCACGGCCGATACGGATAGTTTCTCGCTGGCTGTGTTAGTATTCCAGTTGTTGTTTCTGGGCAGGCATCCGTATGCCGGGCGCAATAAGACTGCCGAGGATATAGATGAGGAGAAGGCCATACGCCAGCAGTGGTTTGCCTACACGCTGCGCCATACGCAGAGCAAGCTGAGCCCCCCGGATCATAGCTTTGATATACGCTACCTGCCTCCGGCGCTCTCAGACCTCTTTCATACGGCCTTTGAGTCTACGGGTGCGCGGCCACTGGCAGCAGACTGGATACGCGAGCTGGATGGCTATGAGAAGAGCCTGCGCCACTGCAGCCAGGTGAGCACACACTACTATCCTGCCAGCCTGGGCACCTGCCTCTGGTGTGAGTACAGGGAGAAGCGGAATATCCTCTTCTTTCTGGATGAGCGGCAGGATACGCAGCAGGATGTCAGGGATATCGGCCAGTTTATAAATGGCATCCGCGTGCAGCGGCTCACGCCTGTGGCTATACAGATACCGCAGGCGCCGCCGCGCTACTACGCACCAGCGCCACTGGCCGGTGATATCAATAACTGGCCAGGTATCAAGCGTGTACTGCTACTGGCCGCTGTGCTCATACTGCTGCTGGGTTTTTTCCTGTCCTATCTTTTCCTGCCGGTAGCGCTGGTGCTGGCAGTGGTGCTGATCCGGGCTCCGTGGCAGTCTGGCTATACTGTAGAGGTGGCCAGGCGCTCCTCTGCCATGGAGCAGGCACGGCTACAGCTGGAGCGCGCCGTGACCGCCTACAATACTGCAGGCCGCTATACTGGCTACAATGGGCAGGCAGACAGGCTGGAGCTGGCCATACACCGCTACCGGCACCTGCGGCAGGAGTATGACCGCCGCCGCCAGCAGGTGGCCGACCAGTACTACCAGCGGCAGCTGGACCAGTTTCTGGCGGGCTACCTGATAGCTACGCATACTATCCCGTCCATAGGCCCTACGCGGCGTGCTACACTGGAGCGCTATGGCATACGCACCGCGGCAGATATCTCGCGCCTACGTAAGACACCTGTGCAGGGCATCGGCCCGGCCAACCTGAAAGTGCTCGAATCCTGGCAGCGGCAGATGGCCAGCCACTTCGTGTACCAGCCCAATAAATACCTGCTGGATGCGGAGTATGCCAAACTAGGGGCAGAGATGGAGCGCACCCGCACACAGATAGAGAGTGAGATACGCCGTGACTACCACGCGATCACCACCTCGCGCCGTGAGATACTGGAGCGCCGCGACAGAAACCAGAAGGCGATCACAGCCCTGACCGATGCCTTCTTTCAGGCAAAGGCTGACTATGAGCTGGTGGGAAAATAGAAATAGCAACTATCAAAACATCATCCTGTAGTCTGCCACTCCGGTGCTAAACTCCTGTACGTCTATCTCTGTCACCTGCATCTCGCTCTCTGTAGGAGTGGAGCGTATCACATCGCGGTGCAGCCACTCTGTGACCTGTGCCTGGTCCAGCGGGCCCTGGCTGCTGCACAGGATATGCAGGCTGGTGCGTGCATGGATACCCTCACAGCTATAGATATATAATATACGGTAGAAGTGCATCTCTACAAAAATAATTAGTCCATGAGATCCATTTGCAGAGCTTACAAATTCCTTTTGTATCAGATCAAAAGCGCTTCACAATCAGCGCAAAAAAAGGAGCAGCGTCTGCTGCTCCTGTCCGATCTGGCTAATACCTTATAGAGAAATTAATCCTCGTCTTCTTCCTCTTCTTCCTCGCTGGCGGCCTGGAGGTTGATGGCAGCTTCTGCTACCTCTGTCAGTTTTTCATCGGCGCCTTTCTCCTCCTCCAGCGTCTCCTCCAGCAGGCCTACTGCCTCCTCGAGGCCCAGTATCTGCGCAAAGGTGCGGAGTGTACCATAGGTAGCGATCTCATAGTGCTCTACCTTCTGGCCGGCAGCTATGATGCCTGCATCGCGCATGGCGCCTTCTTCGTTTTCCTCCATGATCTCTTCGGCCTCTTTGATCAGGCCTTCCATGGCCAGGCACTTCTTGGCAGTGGCCTTCTTGCCCACCAGCTCAAATACCTGCTCCAGGCGCTGCACCTGGTTTTCTGTCTCCTCCAGGTGGTCTGTGAGGCCCTGCTGCAGCTCCTCAGAGGTAGCATTCTTGATCATCTTTGGTATCGCCTTGGTGAGCGCCTTCTCGGCCCAGTAGATGTCCTTCAGCATGTCTTCAAATAGTTTTTGCAGCTTGCTGGCGGTAGCGCCTGCCTGTGCTGATTCAGATTGGTTGGTCTTGCCTGCTGTGCGGTCAGACTTTGCCGGTCCGCCGGCTGCACTTTTTTTGGCTGAAGAGCCAGCCGCTTTAGTTCCTTTCATGATGTACTTGGTTTTTTGTGATTAGTAATAAGGAATACCGCTCGCGCGGAAAAAATCTATACGCTAATGCTATGCCCGCTATTCCTTAACATTGCATAGATGAAAATAACTTGACCAAACAGGATTAGCCTCAATGGATTAGCAGAGGTGGCCTGCATTGCATCTATACTATGCATGTGGCGGACTGAGGAGGATTTTGCTAAAGTGAGGCGATATGACCTCTGTCACGTAGGGCTTCGGTATGGATGCCATCAAAGAAGGTAGTTACATCACAGCCTATGGCCTGGCCAATGCGCAAAAGAGTCAATAAGGAGGGATTACTTCGCCCGTTTTCGAGCCGGCTGAGGTTGGCCTTTTCGAGATCACTGAAGGCTGCGACTTGAGCCAGCGATAGCTGTTTATCCTTGCGTGCTTTACGGATATTGGCGCCTAGTTTCGCCAAATGGTCTTTTTGGCCAGGGTCCATGTGTATAGGTATTTAGGTTACTATAGACGGCTACTAGTGGAGAACGCTCAAGATTAAAGTGTGACTATAACCTCCACAGTACTTAGAGCTGCACAAATAATGCCTTCATCGCCTCTGATCTGATTTACTTATAGTCGGGCAATAATCTACCCACCCACCATTTCGCCTCCATTGGGGTGTAGTACCTGGCCGGTCATATAGCTGGAGTCCTCACAGGCCAGAAAGACATAGCAGGGCGCTACCTCTGATGGCTGCCCGGGCCGCTTCATCGGCTGATCCTTGCCAAATTTCTTTACCTCATCTGCGGGGAAAGTGCTGGGGATAAAGGGAGTCCAGATAGGGCCGGGCGCTACGCCATTCACACGTATCTTTTTGTCTACCAGATTGGCGCTGAGCGAGCGGGTAAAGGCGAGGATGGCGCCCTTGGTAGCTGCATAGTCTATGATATGGTCGCTGCCACGGTAGGCAGTGACGGAGGTAGTATTGATGATCGCCGCGCCCTCTCTCAGGTGTGGCAGTACCTGCTGCGTGAGGGTGATCATAGCGATGATATTGGTATCAAAGGTCCGGGTGAGCTGCCGGTGCGTGATCTTCTCAAAGTCCTCCTGGTAGTGCT
>CAZNDJ010000030.1:0-32147 GCA_964571705.1 uncultured Chitinophagaceae bacterium | reverse complement strand
GAGGAGAACGCCCTCATAGATGTACTGGCCAATCCGAATGCAGTCTCTGCCGACCGCCAGATGGCCTATCAGGAGTCCCTCCGTACTGAGATCGAGCAGTCCCTCTCCTGCCTGCAGGAGAAGCAAGCCGAAGTACTGAAGCTCTTCTTCGGTATAGGTGTGGAGCAGCCTATGAGCCTGGAGGATATCAGCGAGCGCTACGACCTGACCAAGGAGCGCGTGCGCCAGATCAAGGACAAGGCGATCATCCGCCTCAAAAGCAGCAGTAAATGCAAATCACTTAAAGCATATCTAGGATAGGAAAAACATTTACCCCAAGTTAAACCAAAGCCCAATTAAGAAAGCCACTTCGCAAGGAGTGGCTTTTGAGCTTGTGCTTATGATATCAGATCAGGATATGGCTACCTCCGGAGCTTCCGTTACTTCCTCCTGGACCGGCTCGGGCTGGTGGGCTGCGGCCGTGCGCGCTTTCACCTTCTCAAACTCTGCATCGTACTGGGCGTGATTGGTACCCATGATGCGGTCCCAGAGGTTGAAGTAGAGGCCATAGTTGCAGCGCACGTAGCGGTGGTGCATATTGTGGTGTACGGAGGTATTCTGCCACTTGTACAGCGTATGCTTAGTGAAGCCGCTCGGAAATAACTCAAAGCCGAGGTGCCCCATCACATTCAGCACTGTCTGGAATATGACCCAGATAAAGATAGCCAGCGGATGCAGCGGCATGATGAATACCATGATAGGCAGGATAGCCACCTCCAGCACCGCCTCTATAGGGTGAAAGGAGAAAGCCGCCCAGGGTGTAGGATTAGTAGAGAGGTGGTGGATGCGGTGCACATATTTGTATATGCGGTCCCAGTGCATGAGGCGATGGATCCAGTAGAAATAAAAATCGTGTAGCAGGATAAAGGCTACCACCGAGAAGATAAAGTAAGCCGCGCTGTGGGCATGTATATCCGTATAGATCTTTGTATAGCCGCTTATCTTGGCCCAGTAGACCCCAGTGCCTATCAGGGCAAAAATGCCAAGAGACAATAAAGAGTACATGACCTCTCGGTTCATCACCTTGCGGTCAGGATACTTGGGTTGTATCTTATGAAAGGTAAATTTCTGCTTCTTCCACACATAGAATATCAGGTAGGCTATACCTGCGAAGAAGAAATAGCGCAATACGATGAGCGGGAATATCTTGAGCAAATGGGCCAGTAACTCCATAGCTATGTTTTTGGTAGCGTAAATATATATAGCCTGCGGCAATCCGGGCATGACTAATAGCTGAAACCGAAGGGAAACTTTGCGAAAGGGGGCTTTGACCAGCCGAAACGGTGTTAACTTTTTTGAATCAGATAATTAATTCTATTTTGCGCCTATACAAAACGATACATGAGTACTCTTTTCAGGAAAAAATCCCTGGCCTCCCTGCTCAGCACTGATAGCGAGGGCGGACATACCCTGACCCGTACCCTCACTGCTACCTCTCTGGTGGCGCTGGGTATAGGCGCGATCATCGGTGCGGGCCTATTTGTGCGTACCGCTGCTGCCGCTGCTAATAATGCCGGCCCATCTGTGACCCTCGGATTCATACTGGCGGGCATAGGCTGCGCGCTGGCGGGCCTCTGCTATGCGGAGTTTGCAGCTATGATACCTGTGGCAGGCAGTGCCTATACCTACTCCTATGCTACCCTCGGTGAGCTGGTGGCCTGGGTCATAGGCTGGGACCTCGTACTGGAGTATGCTCTCGGTGCTGCTACTGTGAGTATAGCCTGGAGCGAGTACCTCAATAAACTACTAGGCTACATAGGCTACCAGATACCCTACGAGTGGTGCCACTCTCCTATGGAGAAACTGATGGGTGCCGACGGCGCTGTGCTAGCCCACGGCTATATGAATGTACCGGCACTCTTCATCCTCTTCCTGCTCAGCCTGCTGCTGATACGCGGCACTAAGGAGTCGGCCTTTGTCAACTCGGTGATCGTGATCACAAAGCTGGCCATCGTGGTGCTCTTCATTGTATTTGGCTGGCAGTTTATCAATCCGGCTAACCATACGCCATACATCCCTGAGGCTACTACCTACACAGATACGCAGGGCGTACCGCACAACTTTGGCGGCATGTGGGGTATTCTCGGTGCGGCTGGTGTCGTGTTCTTTGCATTCATCGGCTTTGATGCCGTGTCTACTGCGGCGCAGGAGGCCAAGAATCCTAAGCGCGATATGCCTATCGGTATCCTCGGATCACTGGCGGTATGTACGGTGCTCTACATTCTCTTTGCACATGTACTGACAGGTGTGGCGAGCGTCAATGATTTCCGCACGGCGGGCAAGGAAGCCTCTGTGGCCTATGCCATACAGACCTACATGCACGGCTACGGCTGGCTGGCCAAACTGGTCACTGTAGCGATCCTCGCAGGCTTCAGCTCAGTGATACTGGTGATGCTCATGGGCCAGTCACGTGTATTCTACACCATGTCTAAGGATGGCCTGATACCGTCTATCTTCTCTGACCTGCATCCTAAATACAAGACGCCGTATAAGTCTAACCTGCTCCTCTTTGGTTTCATCGGACTTTTTTCTGCCTTTGTACCGGGAGATATCGTGGGTGATATGACTAGCATCGGTACCCTGTTTGCATTCATACTGGTATGTGCCGGTGTGATCATCATGCGCCGCACAGCGCCGGATGAGCCGCGTCCATTCCGCACGCCGCTCGTGCCGCTCGTGCCTATACTGGGCATCATCACCTGCGGCCTCATGATCCTGGGCCTCGGCTGGGCCAACTGGGTACGTCTCGCTGTATGGCTCGTGATAGGCTTTGTGATCTATTTCTCCTATAGTGTCAAGAACAGCAAACTGAATAAGCAGTAAGTATCAATACTAAAGAATAAGAAAGCCGGCGTAGTAGCCGGCTTTCTTATTTACAGAATTACAGATTGTCCCAGCCGTAGATTACTCTTTTACCAGCCGGCCCGCAGCGCTGATACCGGGACCATAGAGCACATAAGTATAGGTACCTGCTGCCAGATCCCGCGTATCGAGCAGGCTGTGGTGTGTACCGGCAGTCTGTGTACCTGCGTAGAGCACTTTCACTTCTTTTGCCGGAGGCATCGTATAGTTTCAGGCTGATGAAATTTGCCGCAGGCAGCGTATATGATATCTCGCTCTGGGCATGAGCAGGATTAGGACTGCTGGACAGTGCATACTGCCTGGCCGCAGCGACATCAGTGGTGCCGAGTCCTGCTGCAGTGCAGTTGGTCCCTTTCTTATATAGCTTTATAAAGGCGTCCGGAGCGACTACCCGTATCGTACTATCAAAGAGCTGTGCCGCCGCTATGACACTATCTACACTATGGTCCCACACATGCACGCTGACCAGGGTGTAGGCATTGGGGTCTGTCGGATCTTTGGGCAGCGCCGCGACTGATCGTGCCAGTATAGGCGCGGAGGAATACGACTGCCACAGTGTGTACCTCGCACTGATCATCGGCTTGCCATAGAAGCACTGTGAGTGACCATTCAGCGCCGTGTACCCATCACTGAAAGAATAGAAAAACATGCCGTCTATGTGTGGCTGCGCCAGGTAGGGTGCCAGTGTCTGCGGCTCCCACAGGTTGCATATCACATTGACGATAGAGAGGTCTGCCTTCTGCATCATGCGGTCACTGATAGCGGCGGCGGAGTCTATCGGATTGAAATCATCCGGATAGAGGTAGCCCATGCCCGATGGACCGGCTATGAAGTAATCTCCGGTACGCGCTGTGTCATAGAGGTTTTTCAGCACGGTAGGTGCCAGCTCTGCCAGCGCAGGCGACACGGTCCAGCCGATAGGCACCTGGCCGCGATGCGGACTGCCGTACCAGCGCGCGTTGTCGGCAAAGTCTCCCAGCAGCCACTGCACATTGTCCCCGTCAGTCATGATAAAACAGACGGTGTGCCTGTTTGGTATGATATCCGTATCCATGCTCGGCTGGTGTTGCTGTGCAGTCACATTAAAGTTTGTAAAGGTCGAGAGGTTATTGGCAAAGTCGGCGGCATGTACATGCAGGCCATGCTCCGAGGCGGCCAGTACGAGGTCATTCTCACTGCCCCAGCCCAGCAGGGCACTATTGGGCTGCATACGGCCAAAGGCGCGTGTGGCCAGCGGAGCATTCATAGCAGAGGTGAAGTGCATGGCGTGGCAAAAAACAGAGTAGTCTGACAGGTAGCTATACTTGCCATAATCCTGAAAGCCGATGATACGGTCACTATACGTGCCGCCTATAGAGTCCAGCGCCCAGCCCTCACTCCTGCCTATGGCACTGTGCAGCATCGGGATATTATTGGCAGCCATCACCGCTGTGTCTGCAGCAGTCACAGCTATGGCCCCTACCCCGCCGCAGGCAGAGATGGCGGCATTGCTACTGCTATCTCCCAGGGTACAGAGGATATAGCCCGGCACCTGAGGTGCGAAGTGCGCGATGAGGCCGGAGAAATCATTGTAATAGGTAGAATCATACTTCACACCATAATGGGCCTCAAGGTCTGTATGGAAAATACGCGTACCGCGGCCCACCATGATGCGCGGCCTCGACTGAGCCAGCAGGCCCTGCAGCGTCACCACCGTGAGCCGCTGCGACTGGGTCATGCCGTCTATATTGACATAGTACAGTGTATCAGGTGTGGCGGTGATGGGCGGGTAGGGACTATTGCCGATGCGCTGCGCGGAGAGCTGCATCGCGGCAAGCACTATCATGAGGCTAAAGATGAAACGCATGGACCGGGTTGTTTCTGGTAAAGATAGCCGCGAGAGGAATGAATAACGAATAATGCATAGAGAATAATAAAATGCTACCGACCCGGACCAGGCACCTGATAAAAAAACAAAACCCGCGATAAGCGCGGGTCTGTAAGGGCGGTCGTATCGTGATGGCTGATTAAGCCTTCTTTATGCCTTCGCGGAGGAGGAGCAGGTTCAGGTCATTAGTACCTACAAAGTTGGCAGAGATATTAGGTCCGCTGCCTGCGGTAGCATCCTGTGCCGGTGCCTGCTCAGCCGGAGCAGCTACCGGAGCCTGTGTGCTCTGAGCTGTAGTGATGGTCACCTGAGTATTTTCCTTGGCTGCTGGTGTCTGCGCAGAGGCTGCGGTGAAGATCAGGAGGCTGAGGGCGATAGTCAGGATGTATTTCATGTTGCTTTTGTTTGCGTTGATATTTCCAAGATAAATTTGGTTACACTTTTGTCAATCTTTTTTTGACAATGTATCGCTTGTATGCATTGACTGATAGCATCTTAACCCACAAAATTTCTTGAAAAAACATCTGAAAAAGCGGCGACAATACAATATCAGAGCTGCACGATGCGCTCGGTAGCGGCCTTATCCCCATCTATGGCGGTGATCAGCGCCTCCACACTGTCAAATTTTTTCTCATACCTGATGAACTGGATAAACTCCAGTGTGAGCGCCTCTCCGTATATATCTTTATTGAAGTCCAGTATATTGACCTCTATCGTCTGCTCCGTACCGTCAAAGGTCGGATTGAACCCGATGCTCAGCATACCTTTATAGACCTCCTTGTCACTATGTACCCTGACTGCGTAGATGCCAGTGCGGGGGATCAGCTTGTTAGGGTCGGTTACCTGCAGGTTGGCTGTAGGATAGCCTAGCTTGCGTCCGTTTTGCAGGCCTTTCACCACTATGCCCGATAGAGTATAGTTATGCCCCAGCAGGTCATTGGCCTCCGTCACATTGCCTTCTTGCAGTGCATGGCGGATATTGGTAGAGCTGATAGCTATATCATCCAGCGTCTGCTTAGTGATGGCCTCCAGCTGGTAGCTGTATTCGCTTTGATACTTTTCCAGCAGTGCAAAGTCTCCTGCCCTGTTTCGCCCGAAGCGATGGTCATATCCTATCACTATGTGAGCAGGATGAAAGTTTCTGACCAGAAAATCACTGATGTACTCCTCTGCTGTCTGCTCTGAGAAGTCGCGGGAGAAAGGTACGACTACCACATTATCCACTCCGTAGCGCTCCAGCAGTTGTATCTTTTCATCCACGGTATTGAGCAGGCGCAGGCTGCGGTCGTCAGGATTGATCACCAGCCGTGGGTGCGGGTGAAAGGTAACGATGATGCTCTCCCCTCCTATCTGCTGAGCCACATCATTGATACGCTGCAGCAGCATCTGATGCCCTTTGTGCACACCGTCAAAGGTGCCTATGGTGATCACAGCGCGCCGGAAGTCTGGCAGGTGATGGAGGTCTCTGAAAACACGCATAGGGCAAAGGAATACAATTTATAGCATATCACTCCGGGTAGAAACACAGAAAAGGTGAAAATGTTGAGCCCCTAAGGCTGCGTATTGATATACTCCTGCAGTGCGGCCAGCTCCCATGCCTCGGTAAGCTGAAACTCACCTATGCGCGTACGACAGAGACTGGTCAGGTAGGCACCACTGTCCAGCGCATGACCCAGGTCACGCGCCAGGGACCGGATATAGGTACCCTTGCCACATACCACGCGGAATGACACAGAAGGCAGCTCCATCTGCGTGATCTCAAACTCGCGGATGGTCACCGTGCGTGGCTTGAGCTCCAGCTCTATGCCCTTGCGCGCAGCACTGTAGGATGTCTGGCCGTTTACTTTCAGCGCAGAGAAGGCCGGAGGTATCTGCTCTATATCTCCTATAAAGGTAGCCGCAGCTGTCAGCACCATATCAGGGGTGATATGCGCTGTAGGGTATAGCTTGTCAGGCTGCATCTCAGCATCGAGTGTCGGAGTAGTAGCGCCGAGCAGCAGTGAGCCGGTATATTCTTTCTCCTGTGCCTGATAGTTGTCTATCTGCTTGGTGAATTTGCCTGTACAGATGATGAGCAGGCCTGTGGCCAGCGGATCGAGCGTACCGGCATGGCCCACTTTGATCTTTGACCCATATTTGCGCTTCAGCGCGCCACGTATCTTATTGACTACATCAAAGGAGGTCCACTTCAGTGGCTTATTGACGAGTAGTACTGTGCCTGCGGCAAAGTCCATTACTTAGCTTCTTTGATCTGGAGGGAAATATGAAAAACGTAAGGCAGTATCAGCAGCAGTAAACCGAGCGCGATCCGGTAGTAGCCAAAGAACTTCATACCATGCTTTGAGATGAAGTCTACGAAATACTTGACCGCGATCATGGCTACGAAGAAGGAAACAACATTGCCTACGACCAGGAGCGAAACCTGATCGCCATGTATGTCGCGAAAACCTTTTACCGTTTTATACAATGCAGCAGCTGTGATAGTAGGTACCCCGAGGAAGAATGAGAACTCCGCAGCCTCGCGCATCGTGAGCCGCTGCGACAGACCGGCTATGATGGTAGCTGCCGAGCGGGATACGCCTGGTATCATACCCAGTGTCTGGCAGAAACCTACCAGGACGGACTGCATGTAGGTGAGGCGGATACCAGACTTGTCTGGATCCTCAGGTGTAGCCAGCTCGTCTTCTGCCTTGGTATGCAGTTCTTCTTTGTCGTGTATCTGATTCTTGAAAATGTAGTCCGCAGCTATGAGCGCTATGCCACCGAGTATAAGTGATGCCGCGACTACTTCTACATGCTTTTGCAGCTCTTCCACCACATTCTTGACAGCCAGGCCTATGACCACAGCGGGAATAAATGCAGCAGCCAGCTTGAAGTAAAAAGAAGGCGCCCTGAAATTGAGGAAGCGGCGGAGATACAGGACGACGACAGCCAGGATAGCCCCAAACTGTATATTGACGAGATAAATACTCAGGAACTTAGAGCTCTCTATGTGCAGGAGGGCCTGCGTGATGATCATGTGGCCGGTAGATGATATGGGCAGGTACTCCGTGAGCCCCTCTACGATGCCCAGTATCACAGATTCGAGTGTGGTCATGCTTGGACTGCAGCAGGTCTTTTCAGTATGGCGTAAACCTCTATGAGGAATCCTATCATCACTACTACAGGTGCCAGCGAAATACGGCGGAAGCTGTAGATCTCCTCTGCATTAAACACAGATGGATTATCATTGGCCGCGCCTGCCATGAGCAGGAAGCCTACGATGATCACCACCACGCCTGCAGCCATGATCATGTAGTTCGTCTTGTCAAATATGAATGGCAGGTCGCTGGCAGGCTTCTTCGGTTTAGCTGCCTGAGCGGCTGCCGGCTGGGCGACTGGTGCCTTGGTCTTTGGTTGCGGTTTCGTGGTAGCCATGATGCGCTATTAATAGAGATCGTCTAGTTTGTAATTCAGGTACTTTGTGAGCGCTATCACGGTACTGACCATCGTGATCAGGACACCTGACAGTGCCAGCACCCCTGATAGCATGGCGAAAATAACCAAATCTGTGGTCAATACAAGCTCCGCAAACTCGTAATGCAGATAGTAGCCGATGGCGTAGACCACTATCGCGGCCAGTACGCCGCTGATCAGGCCATTCAGAATGCTGCGGCCCAGGTATGGGCGGATGATAAACCAGCGGGTGGCACCAAAGAGCTGCATACTGCGCACTACATGGCGGCGGGAGAAGATATCCAGCTTGACGGAGCTGAATATCAGCGAGACAGCAAAAGCCAGGAAGAGCGCCCCGATCACGAGGCCCACAAAGGTGAAGTTCCTCATGGTCTTGTCCAGCTCTCCGAGTACGGTCTTCTGGATATGTACCTCACGTACGTCTGGCAGGGAGGCGAGCTCGCGCTGGATGCGGTCAGAGCTGGCAGGGTTGGCCCACTGCTCCTTCAGATTGATACGAAAGGACGGGTAGAGCGGATTATAGCCCAGGATATCGAGGTAGTTTTCGCCCAGTTCCTTCTTCAGTGAGTTGGCGGCAGAATCTTTGGACACAAAGACTACATTCTTGACAAATGCTTCCTTCTTAAGGTCTTCGGTGAGGACCTGTATGCTGTCCTGCGGGGTCTCATCGTCCAGCACCAGCTCTACGATCAGGTTCTCTTTCAGTGCCACTGAGATACGGCGCGCCTCTACGGCCATCGAGATCACGACACCCATCACCACCAGTACCAGTGTGGTGGCAAATATGGAATAGAAATAAGCAGACGTGGATTTCATAATACACTATAACAGGTCAAACGTACTGGAATAGCAGGGTATTCCCAATTTTTTGGAGGCATCGGCCCTATTGTTTGTCCACAGTGTGGGGTGGAAATGACCGCCGTGAAAATCAGTAGACAGTCACTGCGCAATAATAACGCAGCGTGGCTGTTAAATCTTGCGAAAGCTCTAAAGCGGCACCGCATTTGTACTGATTAAGTAGATAGATTCGTACCTTTGTTATAGATTCATCATTGTGAAAAATATCCTCCATATCATCCTCCTGCTCCTGCTGGCCCCCGTCATGGCCTCTGCCCAAAATAAAGAACGGCCTGTGGTGCAGTTTTCGGGATTTGCTATGTCACAGGATTCTATGGTCGGTATTCCGTTTGCCCATATCGGGCTCAGGGGCACTCACCGTGGTGGGGTAGCACGGGTAGATGGCTTTTTCTCCTTTGCGGTGAATGAAGGTGATACCCTTTACTTTACCTCGCTTGGCTATGAGCCCGTCACGTATATAGTGCCTAGCAATGTAGAAGATAATAAGCTATCTACCATTATCCTGATGCGGCGCGGAGCTATCTCATTTCCTCAGGTAGACGTCTACTACTGGGGATCAAGGCCTAATTTCCCTCAGGCATTTCGCGATGCGCGCCCACCAAAGGATCTCGAGGAGAGAGCCATGGAAAACACCAATGCAAGTCTGCTCAGCGCTCTGGGCGAAAACTTGCCTATAGATGGAGGCGAGGCTGCGCAACGCTATATGCAGGTACGCGCACAGCAGGCCTACTACTACCACCAGCAGGCACCTCAGAATATCTTCAACCCGCTCGCCTGGGCAGAATTCATAAAGGCGCTAAAGAATGGTGACTTCAAGAAAAAGAAGGATCCGGACCTTCCTAAAAATGACTATTGATCTCAGGCGATCTGGTCAGAGTTCCGATTTCTGATCAAAATTTGAGTGGCCTTGTTTTTGGGTGTCATGTATCATTGCACTGTCAATTATTTCACAACATCCTAAACAATCAAACATGTCCTTTATCAAGAAGATCAAACAATTTTTCGGCATCGGTACCGTATCTGTCAAGCTGACCGTACCACCTACCTTCAAAACCTCTGACACTGTAGTATCAGGCTCCCTGACCATCACCGGCAAAAGTGACCAGCGCATCAAGAGCATAGAATTCAAACTAGAAGAATCCTGGACCACCGGTACGGGAGACAATAAGGAAACCAAAGAGTTTACGCTCGGCAAAGTGAAATTTGACCAGGGCTTTGACATCAAGGAGGGTGAGGTCGTGACCAAGACCTTTGACCTGCCATTCCAGTTTCTCCGCTCAGAGAATGACCGCATGAAAGAGCAGGGTGGTGTGATGGGCGGCCTGGGTAAGATGGGTGCCTTCCTGGATGGCGAAAAGTCTGAATACAACATCATAGCCACGGTAGATGTAGACGGTGCCAAGCTGGACCCTAACGATATAGCAAAGATCAAGAAAGTCGTAGGCTAAAACAGTCTGATAAAAACAGTGAAAAGGGTCGGCTCTGTCCGGCCCTTTTTGCATATACACCGGCGGTGGATTTCTATTGAGTATAAATGGTTTACTTTGGTACAATTATTGACCCTCACAGAACTAAAACAACCCACACATGCTCAAGAAGATCCTGATAGGCCTCGGTGTATTTCTTATCCTTTTCATCGGAGCGCTCGTAGCCATCCCGTTCTTATTTAAAGACCAGATCAATGCCGCCATCAAAACGGAGATCAATAAGCAGGTCAAAGCCAAGGTAGACTACGCTGACTACGACCTATCGCTGATCCGCTCTTTTCCTAACCTCAGCTTCGGCATGAATAAGCTGTCTGTAGCGGGCATAGATGATTTTGCAAAGGATACACTGCTCTCAGTGCAGGACTTTCGCGTGGTGATAGATGTGATGTCTGTGATAGAGGGCAAAAAGTATAAGATAAAAGAGATCATAGTAGGAAGCCCTAAAGTGCATGCTATGGTGACCAAGGCCGGCAAAGCTAATTGGGACATCATGAAGTCTACCTCGTCTTCGGAGAAAACCGGTGGCAGCAATTCTGTTTTCTCGCTGGAGATCAATACCTATAAGATAGAAAATGCCTATATCGTGTATGACGACCAGAAAGGAGGCACCTATCTCTCTATCGGAGATCTCAACTTCAAAGGAAGCGGTGATGTGACGCAGGATCTGTATAAACTGAAAACGGAAACTGACATTGCCTCTCTTACTTTCCGCAGTGGTGCGGTGTCCTATCTGAGCAGTGCCAAGCTCTCAGCCAAGAATGATATAGATGTAGATCAAAAGAACTCTAAGTACAGCTTCAAGCAGAATGAGATAGACCTCAATGACCTGGGCCTGCTGTTTGATGGTTTTGTACAGATGAATAAGAAGGACATCGGTATGGATGTGACCTTTAAGTCCAAGCAGGCTGACTTCAAGAGCATCCTCTCTCTGGTGCCGGCTATCTTCAAGAAAGACTTTGACAAGATCAAAACCTCTGGCACACTGGCGCTGGATGGTGCTGTGAAAGGATCCTATGACTCCACTACCCTACCGGGCATCAAGCTGAACCTGCAGGTGAAGAATGCGATGTTTCAATATCCATCGCTGCCATCTGCTGTGACTGACATCAATGTATCTGCGAATATCAATAAGCCGCAAGGCTCTGCAGACCTTACTGTAATAGATATACCGGCCCTGCACCTGGCCATAGCCAATGATCCTATAGATGCAGCGATCCACGTGAGCACACCGGTATCTGACCCTAATGTGACCGCACGCATCAACGGTAAACTGGACCTGGCCAGCGTACCTAAGCTCTATCCTATGGAGGGCCTGAAGCAGCTGACCGGCCTGCTGGTGGCCAACCTGAACTTTAAGAGCCGCATGAGTGATGTGCAGAAAAAGAACTATGCCGCCATACAGGCCTCGGGCAATGTAAAGGTGACCAACATGGTCTACGACTCTAAGTCTACACCGATGCCTGTGCGCGTGTACTCTCTCGGGCTGACCTTCAATCCTCAAAAGGTCTCTCTCGACAACCTTAGTGCCGTACTGGGCAAGAGCGATTTCAACGCTACCGGCTCTCTGGACAACCTGATCGGCTATATGTTTAATAAAGGCAACCTGGTGGGCGTAGTAAATCTGAAGTCTACCCAGTTTGACGCCAATGAATGGCTAGTGAAAGATGATGCTACTACCAGCACCGCGCAGAAGAGCCCGGCAGACCCTAAAAATACTACAGCTACACCAGCAGGTGGCAAGCAGTACTTTGACGTGCCAAAAGGTATAGACTTTACTGCGCGCTCACAGTTTGGCAAGATACTCTATGAGAAATTGGTGCTGACCAATGTGAATGGTACGGTGCATATCTTTGATGAATCTATACATCTGCAGAACCTGGCTGCTAACCTGCTGGGCGGCTCTGCCGTGATCAGTGCACTGTATGACACCAAGGGTACCAATCATCCTAAAGTGACATTCAGCTATGACATCAAGAACTTTGACATCACTCAGACCTACAATGCTGTAGACATGGCTGCAAAGATGGCCCCGGTGATGAAATATATACAAGGTTCTTTTGGGTCTGACCTCAGTGGCACTGGTGCGCTGAAGGAAGACATGAGCGTAGACTACAATAGCCTCAATGGCAGCGGTAAAGTATCTATCCCATCTGCACGTGTAGTCAACCTGCCTATACTGCAGAAGATAGCAGATGCCACCAAGGTGAAGTCTCTGGACAACCTGGCGATCAACAATGCCTGGACGATCATCAAGTTTCACGATGGCCGAGTGGATGTAGAGCCATTTGACATCAAGTTTGGCAATGGCTATAACATCAATATACAGGGATCAAATGGCTTTGATGAAACCATAGCCTATGACCTGAAAGCAGACATACCTACCACAGAGCTCAATCAGGCTACAGGCGGCCTGATCAGCAAGATACCGCAGATACCGGGTGTACCATTCAAGATGCCGGAGAAGATCAACGTGACGCTGAAAGTAGGCGGCACAGTGAGCAAGCCAACGGTGACAGTGGGTAGTGTAGCAGGCATAGGCGGCTCTGCAGGCGGCATGATAAAGGACGCCATGAAAGACGCCGCTAATCAAGCCAAGCAACAAGCTGAGGACGCAGCCAAGAAAGCTGCCGAGCAAGCTAAAAAGCAGGCACAGGATGCAGCAGACAAAGCAGCAAAGGATGCGGCTCAGAAGCTAAAGGACGCAACCAAAGGCATAAAACTGCCTTTCTAAAGGTATCATCAGAACATATAAGCGGCTGTCATTTTTTGACAGCCGTTTTTATTTATTCTACCTTTGGCCGTATGACACCGATCAGAGAGAGGGAGCTGGAGCGTGAGTGTAGCTTTACAGCCGTGCGCAGCAGCGGCCCGGGAGGACAGAATGTAAATAAGGTAGCGACCAAGATCGAGCTGGCCTTTCATGTCATGAACTCTCCGCTACTATCAGAGGAGGAGAAAGCTCTTATCTCCGAAAAGCTAACAACAAAGATCAATGAAGAAGGCTACCTGAAGCTAGCCAGCAGTGAATCCCGCTCACAAGCTGCTAATAAGGAAGCGGCACTAGAGAAGCTCTATGACACGCTGGAGAAGGCCCTGATCAAACCAAAGAAAAGGAAAGCGACCAGGATGCCTAAAGCCGTGAAGGAACAGATCAAAGCCACCAAGCGCAAGACATCTGAGAAGAAGGCCTCTCGTCGCATGGATAAATCTGACTGGAGCTGATGCTGCTGGGTAGCCTCTACATAGCAGACAGTCCCGGCAAGGGCAAAGGCGTGTACACATCTGAGCTCATAGAGGCTGGTACACTGGTGGAGATAGCGCCCGTACTGGTGCTGCCGCAGGAGGACTCTGCACTCATAGATCAATCCCATCTTTACAACTACTACTTCCTCTGGGGAGATGATCATAAGAACTATGCCATCTGCCTCGGGTACGGCTCTTTATACAATCATGACTATGAGCCTAACTGCATCTACGAAACCTACTATGATGATGGCACAATACACTTTATCACCCGCAGGGATATAGCTGCCGGAGAGGAGCTCACCATCACCTATAACCATGATCCGGATGATAAGACTCCGGTATGGTTTGACAAGTAAAGACCCGCTTACTTTTGAAGAAAAGAATCTACAGCATCGATGAAAGCCTGCGGATTATCCGCATGGACCCAGTGACCAGCACCGGCTATCTCTGCGAGTTCGTTATTGGGAAATAGGTCCATGATCTCAGAGTAGTTGGACGCATCTATGTAGTTGGACTTCTGACCTTTGACGAAAAGTGCTTGCCCCTCGATAGAACTGTCTGACCTCACTCCGTCTGATATGGCATAGTATGCATCGTGAAGCGCCTGAACATTGAAGCGCCATTGGAACTTATTGTCATCATCGCGATAGAGTCCTTTCATTAGAAACTGGACGGTAGATTCGTCTGCACCGAGATATTGGCGAAGGGTAGCCTCTGCCTGCTGGCGGCTCTCTAGTGTGGCCAGGTCTACAGCAAAGAGGGCCTTGAATACCTGGCTATGACGGTCCTCATACTCTACCGGTGCTACATCTACCACGATCAGTTTGTCTACCTTCTCAGGATAGCGGAGCGCAAACTCCATCACGACCTTGCCGCCCATAGAGTGACCGAGCAGGTGTGCCCGCTCTATGCCATGTACCTGCATAAACTCCAGCAGGTCTGCCACCATCAGGGCATAGCTCATCTCTGCACTATGCGGTGAGCGGCCATGATTGCGCTGGTCTATGACATAGACCTGATAGCGCTCGCTGAAGTGCTTTGCGATAGACTGCCAGTTATCCAGTGAACCCATCAGACCATGTAGTATGATGAGCGGAAAGCCAGAGCCGAAGGATTTATAATTGAGTGTCATTGGTTGAAAATGTACTTTCCGTATTCGCTGAGGTATTTCTTACAATCTTCACCTCTGAATGTATAAAGATAGTCTCTCATAGGTACCTTATCTTCGTTGACAGGATCAATAGCATGTACGACTATCACTTTAAAGCCATCCACCTCAGGCTCAAAACGAACGTCGTCATCAGTCCATGTACGGGACCTTAACATAGATAAGGTCAGGTTATGCCTTAGATCCTCATCTGTATATTGATCGCGAGTGAACTTCACTATGAAGGTATCTTTCCCAAAAAACTTCTCTATGCTATCTTCTGTCCGCTTCCAGATTTCTTTGGTCAGCATCTCGTCGCCTTTGTTTGTGAAAAGCTCTTCGATCTCTACACGACATCCTGTATGGCTATCGTACATATAGTATTCTCTGCCTGGGCCAAAGTAACCGGTAGCATTACTGTAGCTGACAAATAAAGCAAGGAGCCGTTGATCATTTCTAAGCACCTTAAATCTCAAAAAAAAGACATCTGGTGGCCTTCGTGTTTTATTTGAAAAAAAAGGCAGAGAACGTTTCAAATCTGCATTGATGGAGTCCGCTACCTTCTGATCAGATGCCAGTGAGAAGGCCGGGTACTGTAAGTCTTTAGGGTCAGCTTGTGAAGGTTTGTAGATAGTGCTGACTTTAAAATATTGCGCAGAGCAAAATACAGAAGACAATACAAAAAGGGATAATATAAAATGAACCCTCAGTTCTTTCACAATTTGCGCTTTCATGCTATCGTACTACATATACAGTTTAAAACATCTTAGACCGCTTCATCAGGAATGGCATTAGTACCTGCTTGTAGCCCTGATTGATATCGGCCTCTACGAATTCGATCTTGTATTGGCCGCAGCGAAGTTTGAGTTCTTTTTCAAACTTTGCCATCTGGTCCACGTAGTATTCTTTGACCTGTGCGGCTTGCAGTTTGACCTTCTCTCCTGTCTCCATATCTACAAAGACATATGGTCGGTTTTCAAACTCAAAGTCTATCTCTTTTGACTTGTCCACTACGTGGAAGAGTACGACCTCATGTTTATTGAACTTCAGGTGCTGGAGCGCCGCAAAGAGTTCTTCCGATTTATTGCCACCCAGATCATCAAACATATCACTGAAGACGAGTATTAGGCTGCGCTTGTGTACAGTATCGGCTATCTCGTGCAGGGCCTGCACGGCATTGGTTCTTACGTTAGCCGGTTTGTCCTTTAGCAGCGCATCGAGCTGTGCGAAGAGCATCTGCTGGTGCTTCGTAGTGCTGCGGGCAGAGGTATTGACCTTTACACTATCGCTGAAGACGCTCAGGCCTGCGGCATCGCGCTGCCGCTTGAGCAAGTTGATGATAGCAGCGGCGCTATAGACGCTGAACTTCATCTTATTCATAGCCGCATCCTGAGGAAAGTACATGGAGGATGATGCATCTATCACGATCTGGCAGCGCAGGTTGGTCTCCTCTTCATAGCGCTTCACAAACATCTTGTCCGTGCGGGCATAGACCTTCCAATCCATATTGCGGGTGGGCTCACCAGGATTGTAGAGCCGGTGCTCGGCAAACTCTACCGAGAAACCATGAAAGGGAGACTTGTGCAGGCCGATGATGAATCCCTCCACTACTTGATTGGCCAGTAGCTCGAGGTTGTCAAAGTCCTGTATCTGTGAGAGGGGCTGATCCATGCGATGCAAATAGAAACGTCCCGGCATATACCGGGACGTCTAAGTTATATAAAACTACTATGCGGTGGGCATAGATTATTTGTGCTTCTCGATAGTAGCTGCGAGCTGCGCCTTAGGCACTGCGCCTACTACTTTGTCTACTACCTGGCCTCCCTTTACGAAGAGGATGGTAGGGATGCTGCGGATGCCGTACTTCATAGATACCTCCGGATTAGAGTCTACGTACAGCTTGCCTATGTTTACTTTGCCAGCATACTCTGTAGAGAGCTGCTCGATCACCGGGCCGAGAGCCTTGCACGGGCCACACCACTCTGCCCAAAAGTCTATCACTGTGAGTTTATCTGATTTGATGACATCTGTGTCAAATGTCGCATCTGTGAAATTAGTTGCCATTTTGTTTGACGATTTATATTGGTTTAAAAAGATAATTCAAATATATCCTGATAAAGTTTAAGCCGGTTTGACTCGATATTGACATATTAACACCGCCTAACCCAGTAGCCGCTCTATCTGTGCTACGAGCGCTTCATCTGCCGGCTCAGTATTAGACGGATACATATTGGCTACCTTACCACTACGATCTACGAGGTATTTGAAGAAGTTCCACTGCGGGCGGGCCTCCTCCCTGCCCTCGGAGAGGAAGTGGAAGACAGGGTGAATGGTACTGCCAGTGACATCTACCTTGCTCATGACCGGAAATGTAACTCCATAGTTTCGCTCGCAAAACTGCGTCAGCTCCTCTCCCTCCAGTGGCTCCTGCGCGAAACTGGCAGATGGGAAACCGATCACTACCAGACCACGGTCCTGATACATCTGGTGCAGCTCCTCCAGCAGCCCGAGCTGCGGGGTATAGCCGCAGGCAGAGGCTGTATTGACTATGAGCAGGACCTTACCCTTGTAGGTAGCGAGGCTGACCTGCAGGCCGGCCACATCGCGTGCCGAGTATTCGTAAATGTTTGGTGCCATGACGTGGATTTTGGGTTATTTGCTGCTGCCAGAACCATTGCGTGGTATCGCATTCTGGATGGTGGTGAACATCTCATAGGGTTGCTCTACCGACTGTGTATTGGTCATCCAGTCAGGTATCCCTCCGCCGGGATTGCTGGAGTATTCATTGGTCACGGTGGCTCCGGCCCCATTGGGTACTATGCGCCAGGTAGCATACATCTGCTCTATACGGACCACATCAGATTTGTGATTGATATATTTAGGTTCTGAGGTTTCGGTGATCACCACTACACCAGTAGCAGGATTGCGGTCTATACGCACACGGACTACACAGTCCCGATCAGCGAGCGGCCATGGGCATTTGACCACTGTATATCCTATGAACTCATTATCACTGAGGCGGGCGAGCACTTTAGCAGACCGGCAGCGCGGCATCCAGTTAGGATAGTTGTCAAAATCTGTGATAAACCGTACTACCTGCTCTACATTGGTAGATGTAAGGGCCATCTCGGCTTTGGAGTCGCGGAGTTTTCCCCATTTGCCTTTGCGGGTGAAAACTTTGATACCCTTTTTCTCACGCTCCAGCAGCCAGCCCTCTATCTGCCACCAGGAGAAAGAGCTGAGAGTAAGAACCAGAACTGAGAGGTATAAAATTTTGGTTTTCACGCCACAAAAATATGGATAATACCAATCTAAAATCAAGCCAACCCTACCGAAGTGCCGAAGAATAAACTTCAAACACCGATTATCGGATACAGACGTGCAAAATGGGGAAATATTGCTCAGGCTGACTATTAAAAAGTATAGTGGCTATGGCTTTGTTTCCACCATCATGGCGGCCAGCTGCTCTCCCACCTCACTACCTATAGCTACTCCCATACCGCCCATACGAACACCGAGATAGATATGCGGGCTATGCTGCCTGATCACGGGTGCCTTGTCACTGCCAAAGGCCATAATACCGGACCAGGTGTAGTCTATCTCAAATGGCGTATGCGGCAGGATGATGCCGGCCAGTTTTGACCGGAGGTCAGAGAGAATAAGATCCGTATGGGCAAAGGACTCCGTGCGCTCACCCTCAAAATCGAGATGCCGGCCACCACCAAAAAGGATACGACCATCTACCTCACGGAAATAGTAATAGCCCTGATCAAAGTGAAAAATGCCTTTGACCTTTAATCCGGGGATTGGCTTAGTGATGAGCACCTGCCCCCTGCCCGGCTGAATATCCAGGCCGGGCAGCAGTCTATTGGTAAAGGCATTGGTGCAGATGGCGACGCTGCCCGCACGAAAGGCTACCTGCTCTGCCAGATGCGTATGGGCCACTAGCACCTCTGCGTAATGAGCCTGCTCCTCTACGCGTATTACCTCAGCCCCCGTCTTGATCTCTATGCGCTGCTCCAGGCAGCGGCCTATGAGCGCGCGCATGGCTCTGCCACTATGGAGCTGGCCCTCGTGATGATTGCGGATCAGGTGGCGGACTGACTCACCCAGGCCAAACTGCCGGATCTTCTCATCACAGCGGCTAAAGGCCTCTGATCCTAGCAGCGGGCGGAGCAATTCATTGACATGATAGAGGTGATCCAGTGCGGCTACCTCTCCCTCAGTTATAAGCTCGTAGCTGCCGTTTTCGGCATAGCCGATGGCATCATCTCCCAGCCTGTCCCGTAGCCGGCGCAGGCCGGCGCGGCGCAGCGCTACCAGCGCCACCACCTCTGCGGGTGTCATGGTATGCAGATCATCCAGTATCTCGGTGAGGCTGCCGATGCAGGCAAAGCCGGCATTGCGCGTGCTGGCTCCGGTGGGTAGCAGACCACGCTCCAGGATGAGAATGCTGGCTAACGGATCTCGCTGACGGATGCTCAGGGCTGTAGACATGCCCACGATGCCCCCACCGATAATGATATGGTCGTATGTCAGAAATGACTCTCTCTCCCAGTAACTCAGCATGAATCAAATGTAGGGAAATTGATTTTGTACCAGAGCTAGAAATCTGGTGTTGGTTGATAGGTGGCGGTTGGCTGGACTATGAGGATTGATTTTGAACAGAGGCCGGGAAATAGGTGTTAGGTGGCAGTAGACTGTTGGCTGGCTACAAGGATTGATTTTGAACCGGAGCCGGCCTTGCGAACAGTGGCCCTTTAAATCTCTCCCGACCATAGCGGGACCTAAGACCTAAAGGGAGACTTTAATACAAATCCAATGGTGGAATTGATTTTGAACCGGAGCGCGGGTTTCTATAGTACTGTCTATCAAACAGAAAGGCCACTCCGGATGGAATGGCCTTTCTGAGTATTGATCGGGCTAAGATTACTTAGCGATGTTGATCTTAGTGATGAGGTTCTTGCCAGCGGCAGTGAGCTCGAGGATGTACATACCGTTGCTCAGAGAGGCTGTATTGATATAGAGAGCGTTATCACCGTTTACTACGTGGCCTTCCTGTGTGAGGGCTACGCGGCCCGTCAGGTCAGTCATGCGTACTGTGTACTCGCCATCAGCGTCGCTATTGAAAGCGGCAGTTACCTTGGTAGCAGCCGGATTAGGATATACAGATGCTGTCAGAGGGTTTGCGATATCCTTCACACCTACATTCTGGAGGATGAAGTCAGCACGCTTGCGTGGCTGGAGAGAGTAGCCATTATTCAGAGCAGCGGCTGTACTGTATTGGCTACCGAAACCTATCACATTATATATACCAGCAGCAGGAGCACCACCTACCCAGAAATCAGGAGACATAAAAGAATCTACGTAGAAATACAGACCTCCTACGTGAGCCGTGAAATGGTCAACGCCAGCGAGATTGGTACTGTTAGGCCAGCTTTGTAGCTGAGCCATATCTACGTTATCTATCTCTATGAGTGAAGACTCATACAGTTCGCCGTTAGAGTTGAGATCTGCAGCGGTGATCACTGCAGGTGGCAGCGTTGTACCGGCACCCAGGCGGATGATGGTATCTCCGGCATGCGTATAGCTGAGCTTGACCTCCACGTTGCCATGATAGTGATTTATCACACCTACTACAGTCACAGAGTCCCCTTCGGTCAGAGAATACTGGAAACGTCCCTGAGAGTAGACCTTGATAGACTTGGTAGCGCCACGCAGCATAAACTGATGGCCATTGCGAGTAGGATAAGCATCCGGTCCATATACTACACCTGTGAGCTGAACAGTGAGACCGCTATCCACTGGTACGCCAGTGTTAGGATCGTTAGTACGGGCAGAGTCGATAGAAATAATGCTCTGAGCGTTAGTAGCGAATACGACCGCCAGCATCATGACAAAGAGAGTAGTAAGTTTTTTCATCTAATTTATTTTTTTGCAAAGTTAATTTATTTCTAAAAATCAATGTAATGCTTAGGTTAAAATGGCTTATTTTTTGACAAAGCGACCAGCGTGAAAGCCGTCCACGCCACTTACCTTATAAGTATAAACCCCAGAAGATAAAGAGCTGATATCTATAGACTTACCTCCACCGGCATCAATCTGTGTCTCAACACATACGCGACCAGACATATCGAATATTTGCAATGTGCATAACTCCGGGGCTACGACCTTTACCATATTATCTGCCGGGTTTGGATAGAGATTGACTGCTGCATCGGCAAAGGGGGCATCTATCCCTGCTGCAGCCTCCTGGCCAGCCAGCCAGATGGTGGCATTCATGATGAGCTTCTTGTGATTGCCATTGGCATCAGTGATCCAGCCATTGTAGAGCTGGTCGCCGGTATCGCCACTGGCATCATCCGTAGGAGAGCTATCTCCCATAGCAGCAAAGCGGCCCTTGCCATAATAGCCATGCGCAAACACCACACCGGTCGAGCCTGAGCCACCTGACTTGTAGACATCCGCCTTGACAGTAGGATTAGCAGATGTATTGAGGGTCATAGATGTACCGCCGCTCCACTTCACCTGCGTAGCGGTGCCGTATGGGCCATTGATACAGGAGTCACCTGAGATATTGGTAATGCCATATGAGCCAGAGAAATCATCGAGGTCAAAGCTGAACCCAAAAGGATTGGCATGCACACTATTAGTAGAGAAGAGGTCATTCCAGATGGCTGGTGAGTCCCAGCCGTCAAAGTTGCGGTCACTATTAGTATGGTCAGAGATGATAAACAGGCCACCGCCATTGTACACAAAGTTGACAATGGCCGTTTTTTGCGCAGCAGTAAACTGGATATTCGGCTCATCTATTACAAAGACCTTATAGTTTGACAGATCCTGAGGGTTGCTGCTATTGCCATATGACATGGCTACATTATATGGCAGTGACTCTACTGCCAGGCCGGACTTGACACACTCTATGCCCCAGGCAGAGATGCCGCCGGTCCAGTAGTTTTCCGGTGTGAGGCTAGTGATGGTGGACTGTGCAGGTGTGGGATACCGCTGGGCATCAGACTGTGATCCGGTATTGGTCACGCCACCAGTGCTGCTGAAATAGAGATCGTGCAGGTCAGCATCTATGACCCAGTCAGCATTGCTGGCAGACTCAGCCTTAGAGTTATCAAAAAGGATCTTCTTCTGGGCAAATACAGAACCGGTCATGAATAATGCCAGCCCTATCGTTAAGTACTTTTTCTTCATTTATAGTTTACTATCTGATGATCAATCTACCGTATCCTGTGCGGCCACCGGTAGTGACGCTCAGCTGATAGACGCCGGCGTCGAGCCCGCTAATATCTAAAATCATATTGTTAAGTCCATATTTATCAATCGCTAATCTGCCCACACAGTCAAAGATGGCCACATTGCACTCGGCACAGCTGATGGTGACGCGGTCATGGGCAGGATTGGGATAGATGCTGATGCCTTCCAGCCCGATATCCTGCACGCCATTGGGCTGGGTGTAGGTGACGATGGCAGACTCACTACCGGCGCAGCCTTTATCATTCATAGTGGAGAGGGCCACCAGGTAGTTTTGCGAGTGGCTATATATATGGTAGGATGTAGCACCACTATCCACTGCCCCATCACCAAAGGACCAGTGATAGCTCAGCAGCCCTGCAGGCTCGGCAGTGACATAGATCGTATCATGAGAAAGGGTATAGTGCAGGTGCACCACCGGACAGGTATCTGTCACAATAGAGCGGTAGGCTGTATCTGCGCAGAGGCCATTGCTCACTATCTGGCGGATGGTAAAGGTACCTGCACTGAGATAGGTATGGGTAGGCGCAGCCTGAATGGCTGTACCGCCATCGCCAAAACTATACTGCCATGAGGTAGCTCCCTGGGCACTATCTGACACCTGCACCACTGTATGCGTGACCGCCTCACCAAAGGCCGCTACAGGTGGCGCCACTACGTGCACGTAAAATGTATCAGGGTCGCCATTCACCTCATTGCGGCTCATCTCGCGGGCTATGACCATATAGGTGCCGGGCGTGGTCCAGCTCAGGGTGATACTATTGCCGCTGATGCTCTGCGTGGCAGCACCGGGATAGGTCCAGCAGTAGTGGCTGCCTGCGCGCTGCTGCACGGTATAGGTGCCAGCGGTATTAATGCACAGAGCACTATCACCTGAGATAGCCAGTGGCTGCGGCTTCAGTATAGAGTAAAGGAATGGTTTCTCATATTTAAAGCAGGTATCGAGCAACTGTGGTGCGAGCAGCCATGGCTCATGGCTGTAGCCGTAGAGTGGATGAAGTTCATTTTTGACACCAAGTGTGGTCAAGCGCTTGTGTATAGGTACACTACCATCCACCACAGGAAACACCGGATAACCAAAAGGACTGGCGGAGGTAAACGGCACCAGATTGTCCTGGTCTCCATGCAGGGAGATGACGGGCACGTTGTCTTTGGGCGTAGGCCGGATGAATATTGTATCCAGCATGGCCCCCCAGTGATTCATAATGCCTCGTATCAGTGGCATGCGGCGGTTATTATCAGCATTGGTAGCGCAGTCGTAGCAGCCCAGGTCATTAGGTTCCAGCGGTATGCCCTGCACATCTGACGGCACATCTGACGGCTCCATAAAGCAGGAATGCAGCGCGGAGAAACAACCGGCACTGGAGCCAGTGAGAAAAATGGCATTGGTATCTATCCTGTACTGTGGGTAGCGCTGGCAGAGGAAACGCACGGAGGCACGCAGGTCCTGTGCGGCGCGGTAGACAGCCCGGACTGCGCTGCCTGTGCTCAGGACATTGAAGCCAATGCGGTAGTCTATGGAGGCTACTGCGTAGCCGCACTGCGCGTAGTACGTACAGTACGCCGGGATGGGTGGCTGATTTCTGGTGCCTATCAGAAAGGCTCCGCCAAAGGCGTAAACGATCAGTGGCCTGCTGGAAAGTGTATCACCTGTAGGCTCATAAAAGTCGAGGTATAGATCCTGCGGCAGGCCTGCCTGAGTGGTGGCGCTGCCAAACTGGATGGCGCTGGTCACCGTGACATGATGAAAAACGGTATCAAGGTAGCGGCGGGACGTACATTGCGCATTTATATATAACGAGAAACATATAAACATTAAGAGTAAAAGACTTTGCCTCATGGCATCAGGATTTGAAAAGGAAAATAAGAAAAAGCTAAAACTCTAAATGTTAATCCTTGATTTTCAACTCCTGATGGATCTTAATTAGTAAAAGGTACCGCTTGTACGAGGTAGCGGCCATCGAGGTCATTCCACTGGCAGAGGGGTGATAGCGCCTCTGCTGCCCCGCAGCCAATTACCGACTCAGACATACAGCCTATGAGGAGCTTCAGTTGTTTTGCCCTTGCCCTTTCTGCCAGCGCCCTTGCAGCGAGCAGGCCACCGCATTTCTGGAGTTTGATATTGATGGCGTCAAAACTGCCCCCTATGCGGTCTATGTCATAGATGCCCTGGCAGGCCTCATCTGCTATGACGGGCAGCGTAGTCGCCTCTCCGAGTTGGTGCGAGAGGGCTACATCATCCCTGTGAAAAGGCTGCTCGATCAGGATACATCCCTGGGCGGTCAGCATCCTGGCGAGCCGGTCTGCTTGTTCTATCGTAGTCCATGCCTGATTGGCATCTACTGCAAAAGGGGCATCACTCATGGAGCGAAAATCGCTGACCATGCGCTCATCGTCCTTGCCATTCAGTTTTAGCTTGAAGGTGGTAAAGCCTTTTTCTTTGCCGAAGGCCAGGCGGTCTTTCATCTCCTCACTGTCGCAGACGGCTATGGTGTAGGTGCGTATGCTGCGGTCCTCCCCTGCTATACCGAGCAGCGCTGGTACGGTGGTGCCTTTGATCTTCGCCTCGAGGGTCCAGAGTGCCATATCCAGAGCGGCCTGGGCAGGTGGCTCTACTGAGGTGGGCAGAGTAGCCAGCACCTGACCGGTGGTAAAGCCAGTGTCCAAATGACTTACGTCTATTTGCCGGAGGCAGTCCATAGTAGACTGCTGCGTGTAGGGTAAATACGGCGGCAGGGTAGCCTCGCCAAAGGCGGTGACACCATCCAGCTCCAGCTCTACGAAGACGGCATCTGTGTGCGTCCGCACGCCGTGAGCGATGCGGAAGGGGAAGATGAACTCGAGCCGGTAGGGATGCAGGGTGATTTTCACCTGCGCAAAATAGGCAAATGCCGAGACTGTACAAGTCCAACAGAGGGGCTTAACTTTACAGGGCGTAATACCAAAAAAATCCTACTTTTGGTCAGTTTTGAAAAATCGTAAATGAATTCATTTCAACAGACTATAAAGCAGGAGTTCACCATCAGTGGTGTAGGACTGCACACCGGCCAGCAGGTGACGCTGACCTTTCACCCGGCTCCGGCCAATCACGGCGTGAAATTCCAGCGGGTAGACCTGCCGGAGCAGCCCATCATACCTGCCGACTGTGACCTCGTGACCTCTGTAGACCGCGGCACCACCCTGGAAAAAAACGGCGTGAAGGTGGCCACTGTAGAGCACCTGATGGCCGCGCTCGTGGGACTACAGGTCGATAATGTACTCATAGGCCTCAATGGCATGGAGGTGCCGATACTGGATGGCAGCTCGGAGCCCTTTATAGAGGCGCTGGAGAAAAATGGCATACAAGAGCAGTCTGAGCACAGGGATGTGTTTGAGCTGCGTACGACGCTGAACTTTGTAGACAAAGAGAATGGAGTGGAGATACTGGCCATGCCGAGTGACCACTACCGCGTCACGACCATGATAGACTACAAGTCTGACGTACTGGGCCAGCAGCACGCCTCGCTGAATAAAGTCAATGACTTTAAGAAAGAGATCGCGCCGGCGCGTACCTTCTGCTTCCTGCATGAGCTGGAGATGCTCTATGATGCCGGCCTGATCAAGGGTGGTGACGTGAATAACGCCATCGTGATCGTAGACAAGCCAGTGAGCGAGCCGCAGATGACCAAGCTGCAAAAGATCTTTAATAAGCCTGACATCACGGTCGTGGAAGAAGGCATACTGAATAACGTAAAACTGCGCCATGCCAATGAGCCTGCGCGCCACAAACTACTGGACGTAGTAGGTGACCTGGGCCTGGTAGGCACGCCGGTCAATGCGAACATCATCGCGACACGTCCGGGGCATAAGTCTAACGTAGAGTTTGCGAAGAAGCTGAAGGCCTTTATCAAGAAGACGCGCCAGCATGACAACTCGCCGGAGTATGATCCGAGCAAGCCACCTGTATATGACTCTGAGGGCATCAAGAAGCTGCTGCCGCACAGGTATCCGTTTCTTCTGATCGATAAGATCATCCACGTAGATAAGAAGACGGTGGTGGGTGTAAAGAATGTGACGATCAATGAGGAATTCTTCAACGGCCACTTTCCGGGCAACCCGGTGATGCCGGGTGTGCTGCAGATAGAGGCGATGGCGCAGACGGGTGGTATACTCGTGCTGCAAGAGGTCACTAATCCGGAAGACTACGACACTTACTTCCTGAAAATAGACAAGGCAAAGTTCAAGCACAAAGTAGTGCCGGGCGATACGATCATCTTCAAACTGGAGCTCCTCTCTCCTATCCGCCGCGGGCTGGTAGAGATGAAGGGCAGCGCCTATGTGGGCAATAAGCTGGTGGCCGAGGCCGAGCTGATGGCACAGATCGTAGACAGGAAGAAGCTGGCAGCTAAACAGTAGTGAGTAGTGCGTATTGAGTAGTGAGAAAATACAACTTTGAAAACGATAGACATTAGACAATAGACAATGCATAGGGATAGCGGCGAAATAAAACTTTGATGACACCGTTTATCCGAAATAAAAATCCGACATCCACACCCCATGAATCAACCTTTCTCCTATATACACCCTAATGCCAAGGTCGCAGACAATGTGGTGATAGAGCCCTTTGTGAGTATCAGCAAGGATGTGGAGATAGGTGCGGGAACGTGGATAGGGCCGCATGTGACCATCATGGAGGGTGCGCGGATAGGCAAGAACTGCAAGATATACCCCGGCGCTGTGATCTCTGCGGTGCCGCAAGACCTGAAGTATAAAGGCGAGCAATCTCTGGTAGAGATAGGCGACAATGTGATCATCCGCGAGTTTGTGACGGTCAATAAGGGTACCGAGTACAGCATGACCACCAAGGTGGGCAATAACTCCATGCTGATGGCCTATGTACACGTAGCGCACGACTGCCTGATAGGCAACAACTGCATTTTGGCCAACAACACTAATCTGGCCGGGCATATACAGATAGAGGACTTTGCGATACTGGGTGGCGCGTGCAATATCCAGCAGTTCGTAAAAATAGGGCGCCATGCGATCCTCTCTGGTGGCAGCCTGGTGAATAAGGACATCCCTCCATTCGTGCGCGCTGCGCGGCACCCGTCATCATACGCTGGTGTCAACTCGATAGGCCTGCGCCGCCGTGGTTTCAGCACGGAGCAGATCAACCATATACTGGACATCTACCGCATCATCTATGTGCGGGGGCTGAACGTATCCAATGCGCTGAAGCTCGTGGAGACAGAAATACCGGATAGCCCGGAGCGCGATGAGATCGTGACCTTTATCCGCGAGTCTGTGCGCGGCATCATGAAGGGATTCAATAGCAAATATGAAGATTGAGCTGGATAGGGTCTCCAAGAAGTACGGCAGCCAGTGGATCTACCGCGGCGTGTCGGCAGTCTTTGAGCCTGGCGGCAGGTATGCGATCACCGGAGCCAACGGCTCCGGCAAAAGCACGCTGCTAAAAGTGATCTCCGGGATGGTGACGCCCAATGAGGGCAAGGTAATCTATACGCATAACGGTTCGACCATCGCTGCCGATGAGATATACAAACACATCAGCTATAGCGCACCCTACCTAGACCTGCCGGAGGAGCTGACTGTGGCTGAGATGGTGGCCTTTCACCAGCAGATGCGGTCGCTGCATGGCATCACTGCGGCTGATCTGCTCAAAGCAATAGATATACCCGCTACGAAAGAAATACGCGACTGCTCATCAGGTATGAAGCAACGGGTGAAACTGGCGCTGGCCTACTACACGCAGAGCGATATCCTGCTGCTCGACGAGCCTACTGCCAATATGGACCACCACTGGCGCGACTGGACAAATACCTTGGTGAAGAATGATCCACAGCAGCGTATCGTGATCATCTGCTCTAACGAGGAGTATGAGTATGAGGGGGCTCAAATAATTGTCAATTTATAATTGACAATGGACAACTGAGTTTTGTCAATTACCCATTATCAATTGTCAATTTTCTAGCGATCTCCCACAGAACGATCCCTACAGATACTGAGATATTCAGTGAGTGCTTGGTGCCGTATTGTGGTATCTCTATTACTTTATCAGAGGCGGTGACGATCTGCTGGTCTACGCCGTCTACTTCGTTACCGAATACTAAGGCTAGTTTTTCTCCTGCGTAGTTCAGGTCATTCAGCATGGTGGCGTTTTCGGCTTGCTCTATGGAGGCTATCTGGTAGCCGTTGGCTTTGAGAGCCTCGATGGCTGCTGCTGTGGTTTCAAAGTATTTCCACTCTACGGTCTCGGTGGCGCCGAGGGCGGCCTTGTGGATGTCGCGGTGCGGGGGGGTGCCGGTGATGCCGCAGAGGTAGATGGCCTCTATGAGAAAAGCATCTGCTGAGCGGAAGACGGAGCCGACATTCAGGTGCGAGCGGACATTGTCCAGCACGATGATGACGGGTAGCTTCTCATTGGCTTTGAACTGCTCGGGGGTGAGGCGGGGGAGCTCGGAGTTTTGGAGTTTGCGCATACCCAAAATAACTATATCGAAATCTCAAAATTACAACTTAATAAAATGCTGTACCTTCTCAATGGAATTTCCAAACGCTTTTACTTCACTGATTGCTAGGCTGGTAAAATTTCCATTCTTAATATTGTCGATCAATTCGCTTTCAAACTTTTTGACCTGATCCCTCAATCGTCTAATGTCCTTTTCCAAGTATTTAGCTAAAGGGAAATCATCCCCTTTTGAAAATCTCTTAAGTTTCTTCGTGAGTAACGAATCAAAATCTTCAAAATCTCGAATGTACGTATCTAGAAAAGCGCGAGCTTCACCATCAATCAAGTAAAGATTTTTCAATAAATGCTCGATTATTTCCAAAACAATGTACAATGTCCGTTCCTTAGGAACTGCCATTTCATGTACACTATCATTTCCTAAAAAGCGAACAGCATGCAACCGCTCAGATTCCGCATCAGTAATCAACCTATTTTTAGAGAGATTATTAATCTTTGCTTCAAGCGTTCGACCTGGTATATCCTTATCTAAACAAACGGCCTCGATGACTGCTCTAAATCCAACACCCGCCAATAAGTAACAATTTGTTTTGAGTGCATTTATGGTTTCCCTATATACAGTTTGAATTTGAGAAGGTAGCGCATATTGACGACTTAATTGCTTTCTATTTTTAAGGGGCAATGGATAAATGTGCATAGTAATGTCATGAGTCCAATTATCATACTCATCAGGATATGTAACTTCATAATCGTGTACTTCCTTTCTAAAACAAATTTCTTCACATCCCAAACATTGAAGCACGAAGTATTTCCATTCCATAATATAGTTATCATCATCAGATGAGACAACTTTTTCAAACAAAACTCCATGGTTTGTTTCTCCCAAACATTTGTTGCAATAATTCTTGATTGGCTTGTCTTTAACTTCCTCTGACATATGATGAGATTATAATTTTGCAGCTAAATACTTATTCAATATTTGTCGCAGCATAGTTCTTCTGATAATAATATAACTGCCAATGCATATTAAGTACGTTTTCTCCAGCGGGTGGATGGTTATGAATGGAATCGTACTTCTCAAAGAAGGTTATCAGTAATTTTTTTAGATACATTTCTTTTGTAAAGTCTTTATAATCAATCCCGCCTTTACCATTACTCAAACGAATCCATTCATTCCAGTCCCATTGCGTTGTATCTTTCAATTCAGGAAAGAACGATAAATTGAGAGCAAAAACCTTTTCAGTGGTAAGAGTAAAAATGATGCAGTCAGCTTCCTTTATAAGCTGAACCTTTTGTACTCGAAGATTGTACTGATCAATAATCAGATCAAGATCATAGGTGCGTTCTTGTTGCATAGGTTAATCGTTTTTGTAAAAAT
Organism: uncultured Chitinophagaceae bacterium; assembly: GCA_964571705.1. Classification (GTDB taxonomy): domain Bacteria; phylum Bacteroidota; class Bacteroidia; order Chitinophagales; family LD1; genus UBA1941. The sequence goes on along the minus strand of CAZNDJ010000030.1, from coordinate 2,078 downwards.
AATATACTTCGACAAGTGAGACAATACCCTGTCTCGTTTTATCTGTGCAATTCATGTTAATATCCTTCCCTTAGAATAGTGTAAGTTCGGCCCTCTAAGCTATGGCCAAAACACTCATCAAAAATGATGGCTCGGAGGTGGAGACACCGATGATGAAGCAGTACAATGCCTTTAAGGCAAAGTACCCGGATGCGATCCTGCTTTTTCGTGTGGGGGACTTTTATGAGACCTTCTCGCGGGATGCGGTAACGACGGCGGGTGTGCTGGGCATCACGCTGACGAAGCGCGCCAATGGCAAGGCTACGGAGGTAGAGCTGGCGGGTTTCCCGCACCACTCGCTGGATACGTATTTGCCGAAGTTGGTCAGGGCAGGCTACAAGGTGGCGGTGTGCGATCAGTTGGAAGATCCGAAGCTGGCCAAGGGCATCGTAAAGCGCGGGGTGACCGAGATGGTGACGCCGGGCGTGGTGACGGGCGATAATATCCTGAATACAAAAGCGAATAACTTCCTCGCGTCGGTTTTCTTTGAGAAGGACGTGTACGGGGCGGCTTTTGTAGATATTTCTACGGGGGAGTTTCTGATAGCGGAGGGTACGCTGGCCTATATCGAGAAGATCATACAGGGTCTCGCGCCGGCAGAGATACTGTATCCGCGTGCGCGGCAGCGGGAGTTTGTAGAGCACTTTGGCACCCGCATACCGGCCAACAGGATGGAGGATTGGGTGTATAGCAAGGAACATGCGTATGACACGCTGCTAAAGCTATTTGAGACCAACTCGCTGAAGGGCTTTGGGATAGAAAATGAAGAGGTGGCCATCGTGGCTGCCGGCGCTGCGATACAGTACCTAAAGGATACCGAGCACCACAACCTCTCGCATATCTCGCGCCTGACGCGGATCAGCGAGACGAGCTATGTGTGGCTGGACCGCTTTACTATACGCAACCTGGAGCTGGTCTACAGCCCGCACCAGGGTGGCCGCACACTGCTGGATGTGCTGGACTGCACGGTGAGCCCGATGGGTGCGCGCCTGCTGAAGCGCTGGATCGTGATGCCGCTCATAGACCTCGGCGCGATACAGGAGCGGCTGGATGCGGTGGAGTACTACGTGAAAAGCAACAGCGCCGGAGATGAGTTGCGCAAGCACCTCCGCCAGATGGGCGATATGGAGCGACTGATCTCTAAGGTAGCGCTGGACAAAGCCAACCCGCGCGAGATATCGCAACTCAAACGCGGCCTGCTGGCACTGGAGCCTATCAAAGAATCACTGAGCAGATCGGGGCACGATAGCCTGACCAAACTATCAGATAAAGTATCTCTCCTCCCCCACCTGACATCGCGCATCGCGCATGTACTGCGGGATGAGGCGGGGCCCATGATCTCTAAGGGGGACTTCATCAATAGCGGTGTAGATAAAGACCTGGATGAGCTGCGCGAGATCAAGCACTCGGGCAAAGAATATATTCTGAAGATACAGGAAGCGGAGATGCTGCGGACCGGTATCACCTCGCTCAAGGTGGGCTTTAATAATGTATTCGGCTACTATCTGGAGGTGACCAATACGCATAAGAACAAGGTACCGGCCGAATGGATCAGAAAGCAAACACTGGCCAACTGTGAGCGCTACATCACCGAGGAGCTGAAAGAGTATGAGCACAAAGTACTGGGCGCTGAGGAGAAGATACAGGCGCTGGAGGAGCGGCTCTTTGCCGAGCTGGTGCGGTATGTGAAGGAGTTTACCATCACGATACAGCAGAATGCAAAGGCTGCTGCGGAGGTGGACTGTACGCTCTCTATGGCAGAGGTAGCAGCCAGCAACGGCTACACAAAGCCGGAGGTAAATGACAGCCATACGATCTACATCAAGGATGGCCGCCACCCGGTGATAGAGAAGCAACTGGATGTGAGCGACAAGTACGTGCCTAATGACGTCTACCTGGATGACATACAGCAGCAGATCCTGATGATCACGGGGCCTAACATGAGCGGTAAGTCTGCTCTGCTGCGCCAGACGGCGCTCATCGTGCTGATGGCGCAGATAGGCAGCTATGTGCCTGCTACGGCCGCTACCATAGGATTT
>CAZNDJ010000029.1:0-33510 GCA_964571705.1 uncultured Chitinophagaceae bacterium | reverse complement strand
CCACGCGAGACCCGCGTCACAGAGCATGACTACCTGGCCGCAGTCATGAATGTATTTAACTATACCGTAGGCGCTCGCAGGCCTGATGAGGCTGAGGCATTCTTAAAAAAGATACAAGCCCGCAATTATCATAAGCTGCCGCTGGATAAGACCTTTCTGGATAAAACCTTTGATGCTCACTACATCGAGTCTATGCTCAGCATCTGCCTGATACAATACCCTACAGGCAATAAGACCAAAGCTGAAGCACAAAAAATATTATCACTATTCAAAAAGGCACCTCATCCGGAGAAGGACCTCATACCTATCAGCCAGCTGATGCCGTACTACTTTGCTGCGCGGCTGGCATTCGCTACGGAGGATTATAGCGATAGCCTGGATTGGTTTGGCGTAGTGATAGAGAAAGCAGAGAAGGGCAGCATGATAGATGCACAGATAGCCTGCAGGATATATGTAGCAGCCATCCACTGCCTGCTGGGAAACTATACGGTCGCACAGTCTCACGCTATCTCTATTACAAAATTTATCAAGTCTGTGCGTACACCGCTGCAGACAGAAAAGCTGATGCTAAACTTCCTCAGCAATGTCTGGAAGAAGGCCTATCCTGATGAGGTGCGCAGTGCGTTTGAGGAGCTAAAGGAAAAACTCACAGGCCTGCGCCAGGTACCCGAGGAGGCTCGTATCCAACAGATGTTTCACTACTATATCTGGATAGAAAGGAACCTGAAAAAGGCTAGTCGATCTTGATCTCCTCATCATTTTCGTCAAAGAACTTGTACTCCGTGATAGGGAAGTTCTCATTCGTATGGATGCGGATATAGCGCTTGTATTTCATAAACCACCTCATACGCAGCGACGGGAAGCCCTTGGTAAAGTAGGCCGCTATGATAGGGTGTACGTATAGTTTCAGCGTACGGTGTGTATTGAGCAGGTGGTCCAGGTCATTTTGTATCTCATCTATCAGCAGCAGAGAGGAGCCTATAGTGCCGGTACCGCCACAGGTAGGGCACTCCTCAGTGGTCACGATATTGACCTCCGGGCGTACGCGCTCACGCGTGATCTGCATGATATTAAACTTGGACAGAGGCAGGATAGTATGCGTCGCCTTGTCATTGTCCATGAATCCCTTCATCTTGTCGTAGAGTATCTTCTTATTGTCAGGGTTCTTCATGTCTATGAAGTCTATGACAATGATACCGCCCAGGTCGCGCAGGCGCATCTGGCGGCTGATCTCTTCGGCGGCTTCTATATTTACCTGCAGGGCATTTGTCTCCTGATTGCCCTCTACACTGACGCGGTGGCCGGAGTTGACATCTATCACGTGGCAGGCTTCGGTCTTTTCTATGATCACATAGACCCCGTTGCCGGTATTTACCTGCTTGCCAAAAGATGCCTTGATCTGCTTGGTGATGCCGAAATTGTCAAAGATCGGCGTCTTGCCGGTATAGGTAGATACGATGTTCTTTTTATCAGGAGATATCCGCTCTACAAAGGTCTCCAGCTCGCGTGCGATAGCAGGATTATTGGTGATCACCCTGTTGAACTCCGGGCTGAGAATATCGCGGAGGATACCGGATGTCTTGTCCAGCTCCGAGAGTACTTTTTTGACAGGATTGGCGCCGCGCAGGTTATTGCTCATCTCTTTCCAGCGGGCCTCCAGCATGAGGAGGTCCTCGTGGAGGGTCTTAGAGTCTTTGCCCTCTGCCACTGTGCGTACTATCACGCCAAAGTTCTTGGGCTTCAGGCTCTCTACCAGCACTTTGAGGCGCTTGCGCTCATCGGCAGAGTCTATTTTGCGGCTCACGCCTACAGAGTTAGTAAAAGGGGAAAGCACCAGGTACCTGCCGGCGAGAGTGATCTCACAGGTCAGGCGAGGGCCTTTGGTAGAGATGGGCTCCTTGAGTATCTGTACGAGGATATTGTTTTTGCCTTGCAGTACCTCGCGTACATTGCCGGATTTATTGATCTCGGGGAGTATCTCTATATCGTTTAGCGTGCCGTCAGAGTGGCCTGCTACTGCCTGGCCGGTATATTTGGCCAGTGTGCGAAACTCAGGGCTGAGGTCCGTATAGTGGAGGAAGGCATCCTTCTCATGACCTACGTCTATGAAGGCTGCGTTGAGGCCGGGCATGATCTTTCTGATCCGCCCGAGATAGATATCACCTACGTGGAATTGATTGCCGGGCTTCTCCTGATGGAGCTCTACCAGCTTTCTATCTTCGAGCAGGGCGACCTCCACACCCGCAGGCGTAGAATTTATGATCAGCTCCTTATTCAAGACCTATAAGATTTAAGCAAAGGAAAAAAAGTGAGGATAAACGGAAGGTTAAATTAAGACACAAAAGCGCAAGGATTTTCTTGCGCTTCTGCATCTATATATAGCCGGGCAGGCCGTGTAGGCCCGCGGCGTATTACTTCTTCTTATGCCTGTTCTTCCTCAGTCGCTTTTTGCGCTTGTGAGTCGCTATCTTATGTCTTTTTCTTTTCTTACCGCAAGGCATGTTGAGTAATTTTTTGGTTGATAATAAATATGTTACTGGCCTTTTCCGAGGCTCTCTTTATATTCTTTTATTTTCTGCTTCAGCTCAGGCTTGTCTACCATCCCTGCGCACTTGTCCAAAAGCTCCCCGGCTTTCTTATTGTCTCCTTTGCCGCTATAGGCCACAGCCAGGAGGAAAACCGCATCGTAATTTTGGGGTCGCAAAGATACAACTTTTTCCAATCTTACAATAGCTTTATCAAATTGGCGGGAAACAATGCCAAATTTGCCCAGAAGGAACTGAGCGTCAGCGTTATTAGGGTCCTTATTGACCACATCCAGCAGGATGCTCACACCCTGCATAGGCGTAGTGCCCTGGTCCATGTAGGCGCTGGCCAGCTTCAGTCGGGTAGGCGCTGAGCTGTCTTGCTGTACAGCCTCTCTGTAGCTTTCTACGGACCTGCTCAGCAGGTACTGATGCATCTCCTCCTCATTGCTGATGCCGGCGGTGGCGGCATAGAGGTCTCCGGCGCGGACCAGCACCTCACTCTGGTGCGCGGCACGGCCCAGCTCCTCTGTATAGTGCGCCTCGGCTACAGACTCGCCGCGCATGTGGTAATACTGCACCAGAGATTTCACATCAGCTTCTGCATGCCTGTTTTCCCAGGTATCGAGCAGCTTCAGCGTATCCGGGCTGGTGATACCTGTTTTTACCTTTTTCATATACCCCTCCCAGTCAAAGGTGGTGGCACTGCCTGCCTCGTCTTCCTTCTGCGCGCCCTTGTCGCGTGCAGCCATAGGCGCTTCGGCGCGTACGAGCGGCTTCGTATTATCTGCGAAGAGGTAAATGACCACCACCAGTGCGATACTGGCAGCGATAGCGATCCATTGAGTAGTCTTGAGTTTCATTACAAAAAATGCTCCGCTGTGGGCAAAAAAAAGGTTTGCAGCTGGGAGGACTGCAAACCTAATCTTAAATGACCTGTATCAAAAATTATTTTTTGACTGCTGTAGCTACGCGTGCCTTCTTGACTGACTCTACGAAAGTCTTGGCAGGCTTGAATGCTGGTATGTAGTGCTCTGGAATCTCGATGGCCACGCCTTTCTTGATGTTCCTGCCTATCTTTTTAGCGCGCTTCTTGACTATAAAGCTACCGAAACCACGCACGTAAACATTTTCGCCGGCCTTCAGTGAATTCTTTATCTCCTTAAAGAATGCTTCAAGAGATACCAAAACGTCCACCTTGGCGACTCCTGTGAGTTCTGAAACCCTTGTTACGATGTCTGCTTTTCTCATGTTTTTGTTTTAAAAGTATATTTAATGCTCTCTGGGTGTCGTGGTTAATTTGTTAGCTTCTAAGCTCACAATCAAGTATATAAATCTCCGGAATACAAATATTTATTAAACATTATCCAACTGATTTATAAGCCTTTGAGTTTATCTTTAATTGACAGACAAAGGTAATGACTTTTTAGAAAGTAGGCATAAATGACTGAATATAATCCCCTCAAAATCACGTGGTACACCCCAAAAAACTTGGTCTTTACCTAAAATCAGTTTTCACCTTGAACTTTAGCTGCTTTATCGCAAGTCAAGAAGATTCTTTTGGGCTGGATTAAAAAAAGACATTTTTCCGTTTTAGATTTCAGCTCTTCATTCAAAATAGAAGGATATAAAATGGGTAAAATATTGGTGACGGGAGGAGCTGGATACATAGGTTCGCACACTATCATAGACCTTTTGGGTCACGGCCACGAGGTAGTATCTGTAGATGATTTCAAAAGATCTCTCCCGTCTGCACTAGACAACATCGAAAAAGTGACCGGCCGCAAGATCACTAACTATGATGTGGACCTCTGTGACCTTGTAGCTGTAGAAGCCATATTTGAAACGGAAAAGAACATTAGCGGCATCATTCACTTTGCAGCGCTCAAATCTGTACCTGAGTCCGTACAAAATCCGCTCATGTACTATCACAATAACCTCGAGTCTCTCGTAGTCCTGCTTCACACGGCGCACCAGAAAGGTGTGAAACAATTCGTCTTCTCCTCTTCCTGCTCTGTGTACGGCAATGCCGAGAAACTGCCCGTGACGGAAGAGACCCCGCTCCAGGAGGCAGAGAGTCCCTATGCCCGTACTAAGCAGATCAGCGAAAAGATCATAGAAGATCATTCTAAAATAGCTGATATCAAATATGTGATCCTACGGTATTTCAACCCTGTGGGGGCCCATGAGTCTGCCCTGATCGGCGAGAATCCCAAAGATGGTATCGTCTATAACATTATCCCGAGGGTGACTGGCACTGCTCTGGGCCAGTATGACCATTTTGATGTGTTTGGTAGCGATTATCCTACGCGGGATGGCACCTGCGTGCGCGACTATATCCACGTGATGGATATAGCCCATGCACATACCCTTGCTATACAACGACTGGATAAGGATGCTGATGTACCTAACTATGATATCTTCAATCTCGGTACGGGCAATGGAGTCACAGTGCTGGAGGTGATCCAGGCTTTTGAGCGGGTATCTGGCCTGAAACTAAACTACCGGCTACAGCCGCGCCGTGCAGGTGATGTGGTATCTATATATGCCAATAATGAAAAGGCAAAGACCAAGCTAGGCTGGACAGCTTCACGAGATCTGGATACTATGCTACGCACTGCCTGGCAGTGGGAAAATAACAAAAGGAAGCAGGCCTAGGCCTCATTGCAAGATGCGCTCAAGGCCATTCTTGCGCGAGCCTTTGATAAGCTGCGTGGTATGCTCAAAGCGCTGCGACTGGTACCAGTCCTTGAGCTGGTCCGTATTAGCAAAATAGAGGACATCCTTAGCCCCTTTCAGCATGTGGAATCCATCTCCTACAAAGATGCGCTGTGTGAGGTCCATATCATTCACGATATCGATGATCTTAAGATGTTCTAGTTCGCTGTATTCACCTAGCTCCATCATTTCCCCTAGTATGGTGATCTTATGCGGTGCCTCCAGTGTCGCAAAATTTTTCAATGCTTCTGTCATGCTTGATGGGTTAGCATTATAGGCGTCCAGTAGGATGGTATTGGAGCCAATGACTACTTTTTGCGAGCGATTGTTAGATGGTATATACGCCTCTATTGCCTGCTTGATATCCGCCATGCTCACCCCAAAGTACCTGCCGATGCAAACAGCGGCCATGACATTGTCAAAATTATACTGCCCCACCAGCTGTGTATGGATATGCGTCCCATCTGCCATGTCTACCGATAGAAACTCTCCTGTCTGCATAGGCCTGCCACTGCAGTAGTCCCCTGCCTTCTGGCCATAGTATATGAGGCGGTCAAGACTAGCCAATAGCTGTGCCCGTTCTGTCAGTTTGCCACTACCGGAGTGGACAAATAGCTTGCCTCCCTTGCGGCCTATATAGCCATAGAGTTCAGTTTTACCCTTTAGCACACCCTCTTCTCCGCCAAATCCCTCCAGGTGCGCCTTACCCACATTAGTGATCAGTCCATAGTCAGGATCGGCGTATGCACAATAGCTTGCTATCTCCTTCTGGTGATTAGCTCCCATCTCTACTATTAGGAACTCAGTATCGAGAGGTGTACTCAGCAGGGTGAGCGGCACGCCTATGTGGTTATTGAGATTACCCTTGGTGGCTACGGTCTTATATTTGGTAGATAGTACAGCCGCTATCAGCTCCTTGGTGGTGGTCTTGCCATTAGAGCCTGTGATAGCCAGTACAGGGGATTCTAGTTTGCTCCTATGGTACCCTGCCAGCTCCTGTAGCGTCTTCAGGGCATCTTCTACCAGTATCAGATGCGGATTACCCCTGTCTGCCTCAGACTGCAGCTCATCTATCACAGCATAGGCAGCGCCTTTTGAGAGCGCCTCTTTGGCAAAAAGATTGGCATTGAACTTATCGCCCTTCAGGGCAAAAAATATAGACCCGGGCAAGATGGCCCGCGTATCTGTAGTGATGCCGGCAGAGGCGAGATATAGCCGGTGGAGGTCTGCTATAGTCATCATGGTATGTAAAAATAAAAAACCCCGGTGATAGCCGGGGTTTTTAGTGTTTTTATGATCAGGTTCCCTTAGGGAATTTCCTCTTTCCTTTTTCTTTGAAGTTGTTGCCACCCTTCTGCTTATTGCCGGATGGAGATCCTACACGGTCCATAGCGCAGCGGAAACCGATGTCATCCGTAGCAAGCGCCTGATCCAGATAGCGGCGGGTACCTGGAGACAGGTAGTATGCGCGGTCCTTCCATGAGCCACCCTTGAATACACGGGACTCATCATTGATCAGAGATGACTGGCCAAACTTGTAGTCTACTGATGATACTTCATCACCGTCTACATAGTTACGTACATCACCCGTACGGTAGTTGCGGCGGTTAGCAGCTTCTTCCTTGGTCACGAGGCGGTACTGTATACGGCCGAGGCTATCCTTTTCTACTGGCTTGCCCTCTGCGTCTACTACCTTAGTCTGGAATTCATTACCACGATAGGTACGGAAGTCATTACCATCTACAGAGGTCATAGGACGATATACGTCGAGTACCCACTCATTCACGTTGCCAGCCATGTTATACAGACCGAAGTCGTTTGGCATGTATGACTTCACAGGTGCGGTGATATCAGCGTTATCATTCAGCTTGCCTGCCTGGCCCATGTTATCACCACGTCCGCGCTTGAAGTTTGCGAGGAAAGTACCCTGCCACATACCAGCCTTAGGATAGCGGGTAGAGGTACCATTCCATGGATAGATGCGGCGGTCAGTCACGCGCTCTTCGCCTGCTGCAGGCTGGTTGCCTATCAGGGCCAGGGCTGCGTACTCCCACTCAGCTTCTGTAGGGAGGCGGTAGGCAGGCAGCATGATACCATCTTCAAAGGTAGCCTTGCGGGTACCGTTGCCGTTTGGATTGAGGTCCTTGATAGGGCGCTTGCCCGCAGAACCTTCATACTGACCGAGGAGATATGCTTCAGTGTTAAAGTTATCGTTACCTACCTGAGATGGATTCTCAGCGAGTACACCGCGGGTGATGAGGATACGCTCATTCACACGGTCTGTCCTCCAGCGGGCAAAGTCAGTAGCCTGCAGCCATGACACACCTACTACCGGGTAGTAGTTGTAAGCCGGGTGGCGGAAGTAGTATTCTACGTATGGCTCATTGTAGGCCAGCTCATCTCTCCATACCAGCGTGTCAGGCATTGCCTTCTTCACTACCTCAGGGAAGTCTGTGCCGAATACACGGTTCATCCAGTAGATGTACTCCCTGTAGTGCACGTTTGCCACTTCGGTCTCGTCCATGTAGTACGAGCTCACAGTAGCGCGGCGCGGAGTAGAGTGGTAGTCAAACAGGACATCCGTCTCGGTATTACCCATCACGAATGTACCACCCTGTACATACACCAGACCAGGACCAGTCTCCTGACCCTTGTAGTCCCTCACCTCAAAACCGCCATTCTTGCTGTTATTGTACTCCCAGCCAGTAGCGGATGAAGTCGGCTTGCTGCACGACGCCACACCGAACATAACCGGCAGGGCAGCCAATGCACAAAATTTTGTGAAATTGATTCTCATCGCTGATTTTTCAGAGTTAATGTTTAAGAGTTTGCTAAAATAAAAAAATTCTGAACAATTAAAATTTTAAAATTTCAGGGCACTCAATGTAGTTTTTATTGACCTTGGGATGGAGCGAATTATCGTCATTCCCGGACCAGTTAAAAACGAGTGAAAGCTCGTGGCTGCCCCCGGTCCGGCCCGTCAGCCTCGATACCGTGATATCATAGCTGTAGCCAAAGCGGAATTTGCCCTTCTTGATGCCCACTACCAGTATCAGCGCATCAGGGTTGCGAAAGGCATACCGGAACCAGCTCCCAAAGTACACCAGGCTCACACCTGCCATCAGGCCGGCATTGAATTGAATATCATTGCCCTGATTTGCTACTAGAACGTTAGGTGATACGAAAATATTGTACTTGTAGTTGCGCTTGTGCTTGATATCAAAGTTGGATCCCAGGTGCGCTACCATGCGGAATGGAGCCTGTCCGCTACTCCCGCTATAGAAGGATTCATTGGGCCGGAGCAGGTTGCGTATAGCAAATCCCCCATAGATCTTGTCTGAAAAGAAAAGGATACCGGCCCCGGCGTCGCCGTGCAGGGTACTCAGTTTACCCGGTATCACCTCGTTCGTAGGATTTTGGTTGAGGTTAGCATCAGTAAAACCCGTGTAAGGGTTGATCATGTCATAAAATTGCAGCTGGTCCCATTTGACCCGCTGCTGGATCAGAGAGCCTTCCAGCCCTATACGCATACCCACTTTCTTAGACAGTTTGATCTGAAAGGCGTAGGACAAGGTTACCTTATTGGAGGCCAGGATGCCATTGGCTATATAGTCCCCGGTATAGAGCAGACCTATACCGCTATGGGCCTTTTGTATATAGCCGTCTACGCCAGCCATATAGGTCACAAAGCCACCATTGAAACCATCTCCCAAGGTTGGCCACTGATTGCGATAGCTCACAGAGGCGCGGGGACCGTATGAGATACCGGCCAGTGCCGGATTCACATGCAGCGGGGATGACCAGTATTGCGACATCTCTACTGCCTGGCCGTCAGTATATGCCGATATACCCGTCAGAATCAGGAAAAATGCGATAAATTGCGCCTGTCCGCAGAAAATATTTTTGATTTTAAAAATCGTCATAATAAAAAAACAGGCACGTCGTTTTTAGCGGACCGAAAATACAAATGACAAACGACAAACGTACCAAAATGTTATCCCGAATCCATATAACCCTCCTGTCCGTGGCAATAATACTGCAAATAAATGCAGTAGCCCAAAGTGCAGACCGTACTATCCAGTGGGATACGACCTACCGGTCGTACGCTACTGCACAGGGCGCCAAAGTCACTATGCCACACTTCACCGGCGCAGCGGTCTCTGAGCGCAATGGCTTTCTGCCGGTGTACAGTATGAATATACCTGTGGCCACGACTGGTACGGTAGCAGCCACACTGTCTAATGAGATATACGAGGCTGTAAACAATACAGACGTCAAACCCGATAATATACCTACTTCCATTACGATTCATGCTGGTACCGGCCTCTTTCGCAAGAGACCTTATGCCATGCTCTCCTTCTCTCCGCTACGCAAAAACCCACTGACCGGCCGTGTAGAGAAGCTGACCAGATTTACAGTGAATCTTAGTGTAACTTCTGACCGGCAGCTCCGCAGTGCCCAGGCCTATGCCAGCAACTCGGTATTGAGCAGTGGTACATGGTACAAAGTATCCGTAGGTGCTACCGGCGTGTACAAGCTGGACTACGATTTTCTCAAGACCAAATGTGATTTTGACCTGGCCAATATACCTGCATCTACCATCGCCGTATATGGCAATGGCGGCGGCATGGTGCCTGACCGCAATGCTGTATCACGTCTGGATGACCTGCAGGAAAACTCCACCTACATAGCAGATAATAATGGCAATAACCGGATAGACCAGGGTGACTACATCCTCTTTTATGCTCAAGGGCCGGATAGCTGGAGCTATGATACTGCAGCTCATCGGTACACTTATAGCAAAAACCTCTATTCGGACAATAGCTTTTACTACATCACCCCTGACAAGGGAACGGGTAAACGGATACAAACTGTATCCATAGCGGGACCTGCGGCGCAGACCATCAGCCAGTTTGATGAGCATCTGGCTCACCAGTCTGATAAATATAACCTGCTCAACTCAGGCAAACTCTGGCTGGGAGACCGTATGAGCACCCTGAGCCCCACGACCAATGTCAGCTTTAGCCTGCCTAATGTGGTCGGCTCTACCCCTGTCAAACTGTATTCCTCTGCCGCTGCCACCTCCGGCTATTCCTCTACTATCAACGTATCTGTGAACGGGCAAACCCTGCTCAATCACCAGATATCAGGCATAGGCAATGCAGACTATCCTGATGCCTACCACACAGACAATGGGGCTAACTTTACCGCGCCAAAGACGGCATCTTTCACCGCCCCATCATCCAATTTTGACCTGGTCTATACTTTCAGCAATCCAGATGCAAACGGCAATTCATTTGGATATATCTACAATGTGACGCTGAATGCCACCCGGTCCCTTACTTTCACTGGCAACTATATGGGCTTCCGCAGCCTGGCATCCGCGGGCACCACTCCTACAGCCTTTGCCATAGGCAATACCACCTCCGGCATGCAGGTGTGGGATGTGACAGAGATCACCTCCATACAGAATATAGCGGGGAGCGGTGGTACTTTTATAGCTAATACACCTACCCTGCGTGAATTTGCAGCAGTGGACGTCAATGGCGGCTACTCCACCCCTGCTCCAGTGGGCAGCGTAGGCAATCAGAACCTGCACGGCATAGGCCAGCCTGCTATGCTCATCATCACGCCCGATGACCTGCTCAATGCATCAAACGATCTCGCAGCCTGGCATAGCCAGACGGACCATATCTCTGTCAAGGTGGTGACGCTGAATCAGGTCTATAATGAATTTGGCTCCGGCAAGGCTGATATATCTGCTATACGCGACTTCGTGCGCATGGTATATGACAAGGCCGGCTCTGACTCTACCAAGCTGCCTCAGTACCTGCTGCTCATGGGGGATGGCTCCTTTGATCCAAAGGATCGTACACCTGACAATAACAACCAGTTTCCTACCTACCAGAGTCTGGAGTCATACAATATACTGGCGTCTTACGTCACAGATGACTATTTCGGCTGTCTGGACGCCAGTGAAGGTGGCGATATGAATGACGCCAGCCAGATGGTAGATATCTCTATAGGCCGCCTGCCAGCTGCAGATGAGGGCGAGGCAACCGACATGGTCAATAAGATCAAGCTGTATAAATCTGCTTCCTCTCTTGCGTCGTGGCGCAATGTTTTGAGCTTCGTAGGAGATGAGCCCTGGCAGGGTGTTTCTGCTTTTGAGGTAGAGGCCGATAAGCTCGGTGAGATCATACGGGTCAATTTTCCTGCCTATAACGTAGATAAGATCATCTGCGATGCCTACCAGCGTGTCTCTACGCCGGGCGGCTTCCGCTTCCCGGATGTCAATACTGCCATCCTGAACCGCATCAATACAGGCACACTCGTGATCAGCTATACCGGCCACGGTGGTATCAATAACTGGGCTAATGCACGTATTTTCAATATCAGCGATATCCAAAATCTCCAGAACAAAGAGAAACTGCCGCTCTTTGTCACTGCTACCTGCGACTTCAGTCGTTTTGAAGATCCTACCAAAAAGACCGCGGGAGAATATCTGATGACCAATGCACAGGGTGGTGCCATAGGCATGGTCACTACAGTACGGCCAGTCTACCAGGATCCTAATAGTGCACTCCAGGAGGCTATGTTCCCATTTCTCTTTACGCTATATCATGGCCGCCGGCCTACCATAGGCGAGGCTATGATGGAGACCAAGAATATCGTAGTGGATACCTATCCATACTATACTACCAATACCCGTGAGTTTGTGCTGCTCGGAGACCCGGCACTCACGCTAGACTACCCAGAGTACAATGTAGTGACCACGGCAGTAGATAATGTGCCGGTAGGCCAGCCACATGATACGCTGAAGGCACTCAAGTACGTAACCATATCCGGTGAGGTACGCGATGCGGGCAATAATCGGGTTACCTCCTTTAATGGCTCCTGCTTTCCACTCGTCTTTGACAAGCTGACTACTTTCAAGACTTTACAAAACGATCCGAGTTATCCGCTCAAGATATTCAACACTTACAAGAACAGCATTTTCAAAGGTCAGTGCAGCGTAGTGAACGGTGCTTTCAGCTTCTCTTTCATCGTACCCAAGGATATCAACTACGCCATAGGCGATGGCCGGATCAGCTACTATGCTACCAATAACATCACGGACGCCAATGGCTATCAGAATGACATCGTGATAGGTGGCTCGTCAGACACGATCCTCAGCGATAAAGATGGCCCGAAGATCAAGCTATATATGAACGATGAGAAGTTTGTCTACGGCGGTATCACTGATGCCAATCCGAAGCTACTGGCACAGCTCTGGGATACCAGCGGTATCAATACTACAGGCAATGGCCTCGGCCACGACCTGACCGCAGTACTGGATGCAGACAGCAAGAACCCTATCGTGCTGAATGACTACTACCAGTCTGCGCTGAATAACTTCCGCCGCGGCTCTGTGAGCTATCCATTCTCCAGCCTGACAGACGGACCTCATACGCTGAAAATGAAAGCCTGGGACATCCTCAATAATTCTGCGGAGGACAATACGGAGTTTATTGTAGAATCTTCTGCCAAACTGGCCCTGAAGCACGTTTACAATTATCCTAATCCGTTTACTACCAGGACCCAGTTCATGTTTGAGCACAATAGGCCTGGCCAGGAGCTCAAGATACAGGTACAGATATACTCCGTGTCCGGCCACCTGGTCAAGACCATACAGGAAGACGTGGTAGCCAGCGGCTACCGCATAGATGACCTGCGCTGGGATGGACTGGACGACTATGGCGATAAAATAGGCAAGGGCGTCTATATCTATAAGATCCACGTCAAAGACCAGCAGGGCAATACTGCTGACCAGTTTCAGAAGCTAGTGGTACTCCGGTAGTAGCAGCCTGCAGAGGGCGTCCCAGTATGGAGACGGGGAGGCCTTTGCACATACATAATAAAACCCTGATATAAGTTGGCAATGAAGGGCCAAAAGGTTAGATTTGCCATCCACCATAAAAAATGCATGAAGCACCTTTACCTCTAAGTATTCGATCATAATAAGAACAAAAAATGCACTTTAACGGAAAGAAATACATTCTGGTAGTGGTATCTGCATTGGGGTCGCTTCTCACTTTTGCCCAGACCGGAGTCTCTAGAGCGGATCTGGCCAACCGTGTCAATACCATCACCACAGCAGTTCCCTTCCTGCGTATCACAGGCGATACCCGCTCAGGAGGCATGGGTAACGTGGGTATAGCCATCAGCCCTGATGCCAACGGCGCCCAGCTGAATGGTGCCAAGATGGCTTTTATTGATAAAGATTTTGGCGTAGGTCTTTCATTTGTGCCTTGGCTCAAATCTCTGGTAGGTGATATCTATCTGGCCAACCTGACCGGCTACTACCGCATCAAGAAAGTGCAGACCGTGCATATGTCTCTCCGCTATTTCTCTCTGGGACAGATACAGTACACAGATGAGAGCGGCAATAATACCATACAGGTACATCCAAATGAATTCTTCCTCGATGCAGGCTATTCGCGCCGCTTTGGTGATATAGCTGCAGTGGGCGCTACCCTGCGCTTTATATACTCTAACATCGCTCCCAATGCAGGTACCGTGATCCCCGGCAATAAGCCAGGCATAGCGGGTGCCGCAGACATCACGGTGATGGTAGACAAGCACTTTGAGAATAAGAAAGGTGGCAATATCAGCCATGAGCTCCTCTGGGGTCTGGCTATCACAAACCTGGGCAGCAAAATGTCTTATACCTCAAACGTGGTAAAAGACTTCCTGCCCGCCAATCTCGGCATAGGCCTCGGCTACAAGGTACACCTGGACAGGGAAGACAAACATACTGTAGGAGCCTATCTGGATGTCAATAAGCTTCTGGTGCCTACGCCACAGTATTACTATGACTCTGTGACACGTACCAATAAGCCTAGCACTACCTACAAGAATCAAGGTGTGATCACTGGTGTCATTTCTTCATTCTACGATGCGCCGGGTGGTGCGACAGAAGAGCTGCGCTCTATCTCTGTAGGCGTAGGCGCAGAGTACTACTACAAGAAGATGTTTGGCCTGCGTATGGGCTACTTCTATGAGCACCCTACCAAGGGTAATCGTAAGTTCCTGACCGTAGGTGCTACTGTAAAGTATAATGTAGCAACGCTGCACATGTCTTACCTCGTACCTACGTCAAACCAGCGCAACCCACTGGATAATACCTTCAGCTTCTCCCTGACATTTGAATTTAATAAGGGAGCTAAGGCCAAAGTAGACGAGACCCCTACAGATAATGTATCACCTACACCTGGCGGCACACAGCTGCCTCCTCCGGGACCTAAGCCAGTCAAGAAAGGTAAAGGTGATGCTCCTGCCGGTGGCCCTCAGGAGCCAGACAAGAGCGAGCCAAACCCACTAGGCAACGGACAGCAATAAATTTCTAAAAGATAATTCGAAAGGGATCCACTGGGTCCCTTTTTTATGCCCGGATCAGAACGGCAGATAGAAGCCCTGATTCAGCACGACCATAAAGATCAGCATGACCATCATGACCACAAAGAGGGCAGCATTGATCTGCTGCAGGTTTTTGTAGCGCAATACATCATCCTGATTGATCTCACTCATACCGGATAGCAGCAGGGATAGCAGTAGTACCAGCAGGATCACCCCCATATAGAGCAGGTTCTGCAGGTCGAAATTGTAAAACTGATAGGTCTCGTGAAAAAACAGAAGTACGATGATACTGCCTATAGCAAAGGGAAGGAGAGCGGTTTCTACGAAGTACTTACGCCTGCGGCTCCTTCTGTTCACCTTGGAGAAAGAGTAAGAAAACGCCAGGAAGATACGGGCTGTACGTGAGGTACTTGCTGCCAGCAGTAGTATAGCAGCCAGGCCAATGGCATAAAGTGCCCACACAGGTACACCGGCAAAATTGAATGCAATAGCCAGATTGGTGTAAAACGGAGAGGTCTCATCATATCCCCCTGTTAATATAGGCAGTAGCACCTGAGCGGCAGCCAGGGAGTAGCAGATGATAGTCCCCCATAGAGCCACCAGGTTAAATAAAATGAGCCGCTCGCTAAGCATCCGGTATAAAACCGAGCATAGCTTGCCCAGCAGGATACTGAATATAGTGCCAGAACTCCATATCACGATAGCGTTGCCCGTGGTCCATCTATGGCGTCCTACTATAAACTTGATACCATAAACATATATCTGAGGGTCGAAGCCAAATACCCGTCCTACCAGCGCAGTGACGAGATAAAACAGAACAATGATAGACAGATAGGCAATGACAAAAGCCATAGCCGAATTGAGGATACGGCCTGCCTTGCTGATGTTCTTTTCTCTTTTATTTGATGCGTCGCTGCTACTCACTTTCCGGTCTTGCTATTTGGGTTTATAGTCGGCTTCCGCCAGTATCTGCTTTGCAGAGTATTTCGTCAGGAGCTCCTCCAGAGATACTTTGCCCCTGTTATTCTTCATAAACTTCCGCACGATCTGCCAGCCCACCCAGCTACCCACCCGGCCCGGAGACTCAGGTGGCATACCTGCCGTAGTAGGCCCGTCTGACGTGTAGCGCTTCTGCTCCATAAAGTTGACCTTATACAGCAGGTCCTTTTCATTGAAGTATTTCCAGATCGAGCCTTCACTCTTGCGGCACCAGTCGGCCTGCGCCGTGGTATAGCCTATCAGCACACTATCAGGTGCATCCGGCATCATACACTCCATAAAGTAAAACTTCTTGCCCTCACTGATCATAGCCTCTATCAGCGGGCGCTCGGCATTGTATGCCGTCTGGTCATAGTGCAGGCCGTAGAGCACCTCCATAGCATTGGGCACGATATACTCCCGGCTCAGCTTGCGCTTCATAAACTCGGGAAACTGTACACTCTCGTAGTACACATAGTGCTGGCCCAGGTACATATCCAGGCCGATGCCCAGTGTAGTATCGCCATAGGTGATCGCACCATTGCCAAACTCAGAGATGAATGTGTAGACCGTAGTGATAGCAGGCTTCTTAGGGAAGTAATATTTGAAGTGCTTCACAGCGTCTGTCAGGTCATGCTCTACAGACGAGATGTTTGAGTAGTGTTGCTGTACGGAATCGTAGAGGTTTCTATCAGCAGGGTTGCGCATGAAGGCCAGGATATCTATATGCGGATCATGGCCAGCAGTATCCAGCCTGTTAGCAGGGCGTCCGAAGTTCATGATGCCAGTCACATAGTCATCATAGAATGCACCGTACTTCGCACGCAGTTTCATCTCGCTGTCAGGCAGATTGGCCGTATCCATGTGATAGAAGTCCTGCTCAAAGCGCTGGATATGCAGCTGCACCGGCACAGAGGAAACATCTACATGCTTCCACGAGTCAGTACCACTGCATCCACTCAGCACAAAGGATATAGCAGCCATGAAGGCAAGGCTATAAATACTATGACGGTTGCTCATATGGCAAACCTAATTATTTGAAGCAAAAAATGCAGGGCGAATTCCCCACGGGTGTGGTGTGCATTTGTCAGTGGCTGCACCTGTATCGGGGGCAGGGATCACTTTTTGGCCAGGATGGTCTTGTACTCACCATCAGGATCTTTGAGCAGCGCTATGGCACGGATAGCCAGCGGGTCATTGGTCAGGCTCTTTTCTATCTTGCCATGCAGGTAGTAGTAGCGGCCGCAGATCTCATTCTCGAGCAGCGCTGTGATCTCCTTGCGGTTCTTTTCCAGCGCAGTCTGCTTGTCTGCCTCCAGCTTCTTTTTCATATCCTCATACTCCGTCTTCACAGCATCAAAGTACTTTTCATCCGTAGCAGCTTCCTTCAGCTTATCGAGCAGGCGGTCGCTCTCGGTCTTGTAGCTGTAGTCACGCGTCCGGGCAAATGCTACAAAATCAGCATAGTCCTGATCCGTGAGGCGGAAGTCTGCAGAAGCAGCTATGGTCTTATGCTTCTCTTTGTACTGCGTAGCGTAGTCAAAGAGGATATGCTTATTCTGCAGTGCTTCGATCAGTGGTGTCCTCTCCGGCTTTGGCATCTGCACGTCGGGATCTATACCGCCGCCGTCCCATACCTTGCGGCCGTTCACGGTCTTAAATTCCTTCTTCAGTGAGTCCGGTATGTGCTTTACGCTGCCATCTTCATTGTGCTCGGCATAGATCATGGCTTGTATGCAGCGGCCGGATGGGATATAGTACTTGGCTGTCGTCACCTTCAGCATCGTGTTATAGGTCAGGTTCTTGGTGATCTGCACCAGGCCTTTGCCATAGGTCTTCTGCCCTAGTATGATAGCACGGTCGTAGTCCTGCAGTGAGCCGGATACGATCTCAGAGGCAGAGGCTGAGCCACTATTGGTCAGTACCACTATCGGTATGCGTGTATCTACAGGCTCATTGAGCGTCCGGTACACGTTGTTTGACTCTGCCAGGCGGCCCTTGGTCGTGACCACCAGTTTGTTTTTATCTACGAAGAGATTGACAATATTGACCGCCTCATGCAGCAGGCCCCCACCGTTATTGCGCAGGTCTATGACCAGACCTTTCATGCCCGGGTTTTCCTTCTTCAGCTTTTCAAACGCCTCCTTGACATCCTTTGCTGCATTAGGGTTAAATATCTTGAGATTGATGCAGCCCACCTCAGGAGTGATCATGCCATAGAATGGCACATTGGTCTCCTGAAACTCCAGGCGTGTGACCGGTACCTCTTTGGTCGCGCCGTCTATGGTCTTTAGTGTCACATTCACAGTGCTACCTGTCTGGCCGCGCAGCGCCTTGCTCACATCCTCATAGCTTCTGCCTTTGGTAGGCGTGCCATCCAGAGCTACGATCTTATCGCCTATCTGTATGCCAGCCTTGTCTGCCGGCAGGTCTTTGATCAGGTCCGTGACCACAGGCAGGCTGTCTATCATCTCGTAGTGTATACCTACGCCCACGAGCTTGTCAGAGTTCTGTATGCGGTAGGTCTCTATCTGAGACTCGGAGATATAGTTGGTAAAGGGGTCCAGTGTTTTCAGCATACCATCTATACAGGTACGCATCAGTTTATTGGGGTCCGTCTCGTCTACATAGGAGCTATTGACATCCTTGTAGACAGCGGCCAGTACATCTATATTCTTTGATATATCAAAATAATGATCAGCGGCAGCTATAGAGCCACCGGCCATCAGCCCGCCCAGTATGAGTCCATATACTACTTTCCTCTTCATATCAATTCTTGGTCAGGATAGATTTGATTTTACCATTGTCATTCAGCACTTCGATCGCCTTGGCTATCTCAGGGTCATTTTTAAATCCGGCCTCTACCCTACCCGCGTTCAACGTGTAGCGTGATGCGATCTCCTCCTCCAGTATGCCCTTGATCTGCTTCTTCTCTTTGTACAGGTCCTTCTTTTTGTCCTGCTTCATGGCCTGCTTCATCACATCGTAGTCAGCAGCTATAGCGGTGAACTGATTCTCCTTCTCTGCAGTTTTCTTCAGCTCATCCATCAGCTTCTCGCTGCGGTTTGTATAGTTGAAATCCTGCTTGATGCTGTATGTTACAAATTCATCAAACTCTGCATCAGAGAGCTGGAAGTTCTTTGCCGAGCCTATGGCCTCATGCTTGGCCCTGTACTCCGTAGCGTAGTCAAAGATCAGGTTGCGCGTGACCAGTGCGATGGTGATCTGGCTTACCTTCTCAGGCTCTGTCTTGATATCTGGGTCTATGCCCACACCGTCATAGACTGTACGGCCCCCCTTGGTCTTGAAGGCCACCTTTAGCGAGTCCGCCTTGCGCTTCACTGAGCCGTCCTCGGCGCGGTCGGCATAGTTGATAGCCTGTATGCAGCGGCCTGAGGGGATGTAGTATTTAGCTGTAGTGATCTTCAGCTTCGCATTGTACGGCATGGAGTGCGTAGACTGTACGATACCCTTGCCATAGGTGCGCTGGCCTATCACTACTGCGCGGTCCAGGTCCTGCAGAGAGCCGGTCACGATCTCTGCCGCAGAGGCAGAGCCGCCATCTACCAGTACGGTGACAGGTATCTTGGTATCTACCGGCTCATTCAGAGATGGATATTCCTTGTTCTGGTCATCCGTCTTGCCCTTGGTAAATACTACAAGCGTATTCTTATCTACAAAAACATTAGACGTATTGATCGCCTCATTCAGCAGACCGCCTGGATTGCCGCGGAGGTCCAGTATCAGGCCTTTGATATGGTCTTTGGCCAGCAGCATATTGAGGGCATTGTGCACCTCAGAGCCGGCCTTCTCGGTGAAGCCCGTGAGCCTGATATAGCCGATGTCCTTGGTCACCGTGCCATAGTATGGTACATTCTTGATCTTGATCTCCTCGCGGGTCAGCGTCACGTCCAGCTCCTTCTCGGTGCCGTCTGCCTGCTGGCGGGCTATCTTCAGCGCGATAGCGGTACCGGGTTTGCCTTTCAGCATGCGGCTCACATCATCAGAGGCAAATTTTTTGGCAGACCTGCCATCTATGCTCACGATCCTGTCTCCTGCGCGCAGGCCAGCCTTGGCCGCAGGGAAGCCATCATAGGGGTCTGTGATCGTGACCCAGTCTCCGCGCGTACCGATGATAGCGCCTATACCACCATAGCGACCGGTGGTCTGCGTGCGGTAGTCTGCCATATTTTCCTCGGAGATAAAGTCTGTATACGGATCCAGAGAGCTGCACATCTCCTCTATACCGGTCTGTACGAGCTTGTCGGGGTCCACATCTTCTACGTAGTAGGTATTGAGCTCCTTGTATAGGGTGGTGAAAATGTCAAGGTTCTTTGACAGCTCAAAAAAGGAGCCTGAGCTGGCAAATCCGGACAGGCCAAATACAGCCGTGAGCCCTATGATAGCAGCGCAGATGAATATTGCGATTTTCTTCACTTTGATAGAGAAAGGTTTCTTACGGATTTTAGCATACCGGACTGTTAAACATAAAATATTAACGCCGGAACTTGAAATTAGTTACAAAATCCATACCCATGAGGCTTTTTCTCAATTTTTGGGAAAGAGCTTGCGGCTCCGGGAATGCTCTAAACCGCCTGCCCGAAGGTCAGCAGATTATGGTCCGGATCGAGCAGGGCAAACTCCCGCTGGCCCCACGGCTTGGTCTGTAGATGACCATTAGGATGGATAGGCACTTTGTTATTGATCAGGTGATGGTAAAAATCATCGACGTCATCCAGTCGGATATATACCTGCCCATAGTTCTCACCCGGCTGCAGGTCTTTATACTCAAAGAAGTGTATCTGGATATTGTCTTTCTCTACCATCAGGTAGCCATCGTAATCGGCACTACCGTATTCCTGGAAACCTAATTGCCCGATATAAAAGTCTCGTGTCAATGCTTTGTCCCTCATGGGTAGCTTGGGGTGGATAGCTGTGAGCATAGTGATGGTTTTGTAGTAAAAGTAGGGATACTTTACCTCGCTGGAAAGGCATGAATAAAAAAACCCGCTCTAAAAAGAGCGGGTCTCTCAGATGTGCCCAGGAAGGGATTCGAACCCCCACGCCTTGCAGCGCTCGCACCTGAAGCGAGTGCGTCTACCAATTTCGCCACCTAGGCATTTGATAGAATGAGAACAGGCAACAGCCCACTCCGCATTTCGTCAGTGGGTGCAAAAGTAAAATTTAGTCTGAATTTCCCAACAGTTATTTCATTTCACCACCGAAAAAGAAAAAAGCCACCCTGCCGTTACTCATCTGAGATGTCTTATATTGCCCGTGGTATGTACCTCCGCCTCATCATACTAGCCCTCGTTTTCCCCTTGTCTCTCAGGGCACAGTGGACTCTGACCTGCACGCAGGACGTGACCCAGCAGACCAATCCCGGCCGCTGCGGCGCTATGGTCTACTATCCCGTGCCTGTGGTCTCAAAGTCCACCTTCGTCAGCGTCGTGCAGACTGAGGGCCAGCGCCAGGGTACACTTTTCGCCCCCGGTGCTACGCTCAATACCTATGTGGCTACAGACAAAGCCGGTGTGAAGCAGCAGTGCTCCTTTTATGTGAAAGTGATAGACAAGGAGTCTCCCGTCATCTCCTGCCCCCGCGATACCGTGATCTGGATAGACAGCAAGAAGGGGCAGGTATTCTACGACTATGAGGAGCCTACTGCCACGGACAACTGTACCGTAGCTGCCCTGACACGCGCCGGAGGGCCGGCCAGCGGCACTGCACTCGGCGCCGGCATCTACGTGATCTCCTACAGTGCCCGCGACAACTCGGGAAATATGTCCTCCTACAGCTGGAGGGTAGCAGTAGCTGTGAAGGGTAGCAAACTCTCTGACGACAAGATACCGCCCACCTTTGAGCGATACCCGGATATACGCGTGCATTGCGATGCCGGCTCCCGCGCGGCCAAACTCTCCTATCCCGAGCCGACAGCTATAGACAATGGCAACCCCGTGGCGGTAAAGCTGGTGGTCGGCCTGGCCAGCGGCGCCTCCTTCCCCATCGGCGTGTCTGACGTGACCTATATGGCGCAGGATGATGCCGGCAATGTGACCCAGTTTACCTTTAAGGTAATAGTGGTCTGCGATGACAAGTGGATGCTCACTTGCCCCTCAGACATAGTGATGAATGCCGACAAAGGCGCCTGTGGCACGACTGTGGCCTACACTACGCCGCAGGTGACCACCGCCGGCATGGTAGAGCTGACACTGATCCACGGCCAGATGTCAAAAAGCTTCTTCAAAGCAGGCAGCACGACCAATACATTTCTGGCTCAGGACAGAGCGGGTACCAAGCAGGAGTGCTCCTTTAATGTACAGATATCTGACGTAGAAAAGCCGACCATAGAGTGCCCGCCGGATACCATCATCTGGATAGAGGGCAACGACCCTAGCGTGGTATATAACTATAAGGAACCCATAGCGCGTGACAACTGCAGCATAGCAGAGCTGAAACTCACAGACGGGGCCCGTAGCGGCACAGCCTTTACGCAGGGTGTGCATGTGATCTCCTATACGGGCAAGGACGCGAGCGGCAACCTCGCCACCTGTTCCTTTACCGTCACGGTGAAGCGACGCGAGACGGTAGCTATGCCGCTGGCTGTAGCGCCGCTGCGTATCAGCTATGGAGATACGATCCGCATCCGCTCTCAGGAGGTGGTGAATGATTGTACAGTGACAATCTTCGTAGCAGATGATGGCATAGAGGATGGCGACACGGTATCGATCTTTGTCAATGATGAGGAGGTGATCAAACAGCAGCGCCTGCGCAAGGGCCGCGTGGAAAGCTACGGCGACATGATAGGCCTCACGGTGAAGCTAGACCCCAACCGCGCCAATACCATCGTAGCCAAAGCATGGAATGTAGGCACCATACCGCCCAATACGATGGAGATAAAGGTCTTCGCAGGAGATGTGCTCTCAGACAGGACCATGCTCCGCACGCAGAAACCCATCCTGCGCCGCCGCTTTGAGTGCTATCCGGGCCTGACAGACGGTATGACGCTAAACTGTAAATAGCATGACACGGGTAGACACTGTACCACTGCTCTGGCGGCCACTTTTCTACCTGTACGGCTGGATATTCGGCCTGTTGCTTTATGTATTCTCTTACACCCTGCACCTCACCTGCCGCATCAGATGGGAGGGCTCACAACTAAAACAGCAGCCACACTATATCTTCTCCATCTGGCATGAGTCGCTCGTGCCATTCTTCGCAGTCTTCATCCGTATGAGCGATCAGGTATGGATGAATCATCCCGCCTGGTACATGAAGCCGATACACGTCCTGCTGCGCCTCACCGGCGTGCAGCACATCTGCCTCGGTAGCAGTGGCAATAGTGGCAAAGAAGCGCTGGCCAATGTCATCACCTACCTCCGCGATGGCTACAGTACATCACTCGCTGTAGACGGTCCCGCCGGCCCCTATCACGAGCTGAAGCCCGGCTGCCTGCTCATGAGCCGCGATACAGGCACACCGGTCATCGCCCTGCGGTTTGAATGCAGTCGCCACTGGAGACTGAATGGCTGGGACAGGAAGGTAGTGCCCTATCCTTTCTCCACTATCACCGTGAGCGCATCAGAGCCATGGATAGTGACTGATGAAAATATGCAGGAATGCCATGACAGGATCACCGTCTGG
This sequence comes from uncultured Chitinophagaceae bacterium, assembly GCA_964571705.1. Lineage (GTDB taxonomy): Bacteria > Bacteroidota > Bacteroidia > Chitinophagales > LD1 > UBA1941. The sequence continues at coordinate 10,246 of CAZNDJ010000029.1, read as the reverse complement.
CTGAATGGCGCGGTTTAGTTACGCAGGTCTTTGCCCCAGTTGAGTTTGTTTTTGAGCGAGCTGATAAAGTTCATATCCGTGAGGCGCACGAGGCACGCACCAAAGGAGGCCTTCTTCACCGCCAGCTCAAAAGATGAATCGATACTCTCAAAGCGCGAGTCAAGCGTACACAGGAAGCTATTGCCCCGCCCTGTCACCTCAAAAGAAAGCACGACATCATCAGATACGATGATAGGGCGCACGTTTAGGTTATGCGGTGCGATAGGCGTCAGGACAAAGTTGCCCGATGTAGGATAGATGATCGGGCCGCCACAGCTGAGCGAGTAGCCGGTACTACCTGTAGGTGTAGAGATGATCAGGCCATCGGCCCAGTAGTCATTCAGCAGTTCGCCATTCAGATAGGTGTGCACCGTGATCATAGAGCTCTGGTCCTTACGCTGCACGGTCATCTCATTCAGCGCGTAGGGGAAGTCCTGGAAGATCGGCATATTGCTATGCAGCTCCAGCAGCGAGCGTTTATCTATCAGGTATTTGCCCTTGGCCACTACAGCTATCGCCTCTTGTATCTGGTCCTTGCCGATATTGGCCAGGAAGCCGAGGCGGCCAAAGTTGATACCGAGTATGGGCGTCTCTGTATTATGGATCGTAGTGATCGCCTCCAGTATGGTGCCATCGCCTCCGAGGCTGAAGAGCACCTCCGTCTGCGTACGTATGTCGTCAAAGTGCGCATAAGTGTCATGCGTCTCCGTGAGGCCGCTCTCATGCAGCAGCCGCGCATAGTGCTCATCTATCGCATACTTCAACCCATACTGCCTGAGCAGTTTAAGCATCTCCTCTATGTAGGGCAGGTTCTTGGGGTTGACGGTCTTACCAAAGATGGCTATCATATGGAGGTAAAGTTAATAAAAGCCAACATACAAATATTCTTTTGCGGGGAAAGTGAGTGGTAGCGCCACTTTAGTACTTTATTCAAAGCAGGCACTAGGAAAGCCGGTATTAATTCGTATATTTGCACTCCACATCGCGGGATGGAGCAGTTGGTAGCTCGTTGGGCTCATAACCCAAAGGTCGCAAGTTCGAGTCTTGCTCCCGCAACTAAAGAAAAGCCTTCGCAGCAGCGAGGGCTTTTTTATTTCATGCATACCTGATACCTATTCTGCTCAAGGACATTTGATACATGCGTGCCGCGGCGAACACAAGTTCGAGTCTTGCTCCCGCAACTAAAGAAAAGCCTTCGCAGCAGCGAGGGCTTTTTTATTTCATGCCCTGCTAAGCGACTACATGACACCTTGCATTAAATGTATTATATCAGACTGGCACCTTTATTGCACAGGTCAGTTTGTCCTTAGTCCTGTCTGCGCTTGAGTATTTTACATTTCACTATTCCAAACTAAGATTTATGAAAACTGGTCCGATAGTATTGCTGGAAGATGATGCTGATGACAAGGATCTGATGGAGCATATTTTGAACTCCCTGGAGGTAGCTAATAAACTTGTCTGGTTTGATAGTTGCCTGGATGCATGGGACTATTTGTGCAGTACCCCTGACAATCCTTTCCTTATTCTCAGCGATATCAATCTGCCTAAACAAACCGGTCTGGAGTTTAAAAAGCGGATAGATGCTGATCCACAGCTACGCAGGAAAAGCATTCCGTTCATTTTTTATTCGACATCCGCCAGTCAGTCTGAGGTCAACCAAGCCTATACAGAAATGACCGTACAAGGCTATTTCCTGAAAAAAAGTAGCTACGAGGATATTAAAAAAGATCTCAGGATCATCATTGACTACTGGAAGGCCTGTCGCCATCCTAACACCCATTGAGCTTGTACCTTTTAAGGCGGTATAACTTGCAAGAGATTTTTTCCTTTCTTTAGAGAGCAAGTTATTTGTCCTTGACTCAAACCACCACATACCGCTGGCGCATCTGCGCCCTCCTCTTCCTCGCCACTACCATCTGCTATGTGGATCGCAACGTGCTTTCATTTACGATGATAGACGACTACTTCCGCCGCGAGATGCTGGGCCTGCCCGCAGGAGCAGTGCCGACGGATGCCGATGTAGCCCGCTTCAAAGAGCTGATGGGCTATGTAGATAGCGCGTTCAAGGCGGCCTATGCCATTGGCTTCCTGATTGTAGGCTACTTCATAGATCGCATAGGTACCAAGCGTGGGTTCTCTATCTCACTGCTCATCTGGAGTGTGGCAGGAGTAGCCACCAGCATCGTCAGCTCCGTGCGCGGGTTGAGCATCGTACGCTTTGTACTAGGCATAGGCGAGTCGGGCAATTTCCCATCCTCAGTCAAGGCAGTAGCAGAGTGGTTCCCCAAGAAGGAGCGCTCACTGGCAGCAGGCATCTTCAACGCGGGCGCCAATGTAGGCATCATACTCACTGCTTTGGCAGTGCCATATATCACGCTGCACTATGGCTGGCGCAGCGCCTTTGTGCTCACCGGAGCGCTGGGCTTTGCAGTACTGGGACTGTGGCTGTGGATCTACAGGCTACCGTCGGCGCACCCCGCTGTGAGCAGTGCAGAGCTGGCACACATACAGAGTGATCATGATGCAGCGGACACGCGGCGTATCCAATGGGCGGAGATGTTTCGCCACCGGCAGACCTGGGCCTTCTGCGCGGGCAAGTTCTTTGCTGATCCCATCTGGTATTTCTACCTGACCTGGCTGCCGGATTTCTTCAATAGCAATGAATCACTGGACCACAAGCTAGACCTGAAGCACATCGGCCTGCCCTTCCTTTTTATCTATATCGTCAGTGACCTCGGCAGCGTGTTTTTCGGCTGGCTATCGTCACGCCTGATACAGTCCGGCTGGTCGGTCAATAAAGCCCGTAAGCTCACCATGCTGATCTGCGCCCTCTGCGTGGTGCCGATCATCTTTGCCGCATCTACGCATAGCATCTACCTGGCGGTAGGTCTCATCGCCCTCGCCGCCGCCGCACATCAGGGCTGGTCGGCCAATAACTACACATTAGCCAGCGATATGTTTCCGAAACAAGCTGTAGGATCTATGGTAGGCATAGGCAGTATGATGGGCGCGCTGAGCGGTACCGTCTTCGCGGCATCTACGGGAGTGATCCGGGTAAAATTTGGCTACCTGCCGCTATTCATGATAGCCGGCACTTCTTATCTCATAGGTCTGCTATGCATACACCTGCTGGCTCCCAGGCTGGAGCCGGTGAAAATGGACGAGTCAACTTAGCCCCTTCAGCCACTCGCGCAGCTCCGCACCGATATCCTGGCGCTGCAGGCCGAGGGTGATATTTGTCTTGATAAAGTCGAGCTTATTGCCCACGTCATGGCGCACACCGTCAAAGAGGCGGCCATACATAGCGTGCTGCTCCATGAGTAGCTTCATGGCATCTGTGAGTTGTATCTCATCATTCACACCCGGCGGCGTGCGGCGCAGCGCATCAAAGATCTCCGGCGTGAGCACATACCGCCCGGCAAATACCATATCAGAAGGAATATTGCCCTGCGGTGGTTTCTCTACGAGGCGCTGCGCTTTATAGAGTTTGCTAGAAACCTCCTCTCCTACAAATACGCCATACCTATGCGCCACCGCCATCGGCACGCGCTGTAGCGCTACCACTGAGTCGCCTTTCACCGCATAGTCTCTGGCCAGTGTACCTGTGAGCGGCTCTGCCGATTCCACTATCGTATCTCCCAGCAGCAGTGCGAAGGGCTCGCCCGCTACAAACTCCTCCGCACACAGTACCGCATCGCCGAGGCCCTTCTGCTCTGCCTGATAGGTGTAGGTGATGTTTGCCATCTGGTGCAGGGCTTGTACTTCTTTCAGCTCGGCTGTCTTCTTCTTTGCAGCGAGTAGCTGCTCCAAGTGCTCATCCTGCGCGAAGTGGTCCTTCAGTACCTCCTTGCCATCAGAGATGATGATGAGTATATCTGTGATGCCTGACTGCACGGCTTCTTCCACTACGTATTGTATCACGGGCTTGTCTACCACTACCAGCATCTCCTTGGGCTGCGCCTTGGTGGCTGGTAGCAGTCTGGTGCCAAATCCTGCTGCGGGTATCACTGCTTTTCTCACTGCTTGCTGCATTTATACTATATCTGGTATGAGCACTTCGGCGCCTATGCCCTGCATGGCTGCCCGTAGTGCGGTCAACATATTCTCATCCGTATACGTCCCTATGATCGCTCCCCCTGACCCGGTGAACTTGGCACTGGCGCCCGTGCTGCGGGCCGCCTCTATCAGTTGCTTATTGCCCGCGCTGATAGGTACCAGGCTGGCGCGCAGGTCATAGTTGGCATTGATCAGGTCGGCTACATTTTTATCTCCTGCAGAGATGCGCTGCCAGAATGCGCTGGTCAGGGCCTTCCACTGCTCCATAGCCGCCAGCACGTCAGCATCACCTGCTGCATAGCGCCGCGCCAGGTCATTGTGCGTCACCTCTGAGCCTTCAGACAGATTGGTGCGGTAGGCCAGGTAGATGGGCGGCAGCAGGCTTCGGTCAAATGGTATATACTCACCATAACCCCTGTCATCCATCCGCTTTTTGTCAAAGTCCATGTACACCGGCGTGCCATACACCTGTGCTACGCGGTCTTGCAGCCCGGCACCTATCCTGAGCTCATCTTTCTCCGCAGAGAGTATGAGATTGGCCAGGATCGGCTTAGGTATATCAGTCTTATAAAATTCCATCAGCGCCTTCATCACTGCCGTGACGATGGCGCTGGAGCCTGCCAGCCCGAGGCGGCCCGGTATGTCAGACTCATAGCTGATCCGGAAGTTGGCAGAGGTGTCTATACCGTGCCCGGTGGCGTAGTGCGTGAAGACCTTGATGGCAGCCTTCACCAGGCGCACACCACCATAGTAGCCATTGCTGCTGATCTCCTGCGAGAGGTCATGGATACTGGAGAACTCGAGCCGCTCCCTATCGCAAGGCAAGATGTGCAGATGGTCTGATGGCACGAGCGCCACCTGTGCAGAGAAGTCCCGAAAGACAAAAGCAATGGTACGGCCAAAGTAGCCGTCAGACGGATTGCCTATGAGGGCTGCGCGGGGGTATGCTGTAGTGCGGATCATGTCTGCTATGGTGCTGGCAAATTAGAGATTTAGCAGCAAATACGCCGTAGACCTTTTGAGATGCCCGAAAAACCTGTACTTTTGGCCCTCCGCAGATCAGAGATGACCTCCGGTATGGCCACGTAGTACAATGGATAGTATAAGGGTTTCCGGAGCCCTGGATTTAGGTTCGATTCCTAACGTGGCTACATCTTCACAGCCTGGCAGCAGCCGGGCTTTTTTATACCTGCCTGCTGCCATTCTGAATAACTTATCACGGCCGTGCTTTATCCTTTGCGTATCTTGTTCGCTTTACCTTTTTAGCCTATGGCCACTATACAGGATGCCCTCGGGGTACTACAGCACAAATTTGGCTACGATGCCTTCCGCCTGGAGCAGCAGCACGCTATACAACACATACTGGGCGGTGGCGACTGCCTGATACTCATGCCCACCGGTGGTGGCAAATCGCTGTGCTACCAGATACCTGCACTGCTCTTTGACGGGCTCACGGTAGTGGTCTCTCCACTCATTTCCCTGATGAAAGACCAGGTAGATGCCCTGCGGGCAAACGGCATCCCTGCGGCCTATCTCAATAGCTCCCTCAGCCTGGGCGAGCAGAATAGCGTGATGCGCGAGGGCGCATCTGGTAAACTCAAGCTGCTCTATGTAGCGCCGGAGCGATTGATACAGCAAGGTGACGGGTTTCTTTCATTTCTGAAAGAGATACAAGTCTCTCTCTTTGCCATAGATGAGGCCCACTGCATATCGAGCTGGGGTCATGATTTCCGCCCGGAGTACATGCAGCTGGCGCGGCTAAAGCAAGTATTCCCCAAGGTGCCTGTGGTAGCACTCACAGCTACAGCAGACAAGCTGGTGCGCAAAGACATACTGGAGAAGCTTTCGCTGCAAGCACCAGCAGTATTCCTATCCAGTTTCAACCGTGCCAATATCCGCTATGACGTAGAGCCTAAGAAGAACTTTTACCCGCGCCTCGTAGAGTACCTCAGGGACAGGCCGGACCAGAGCGGCATCATCTACTGCCTCTCGCGCAATGGCACTGAGATGCTGGCCAAAGACCTGGCAGAAGATGGGTTTAGTGCACGCCCCTACCACGCCGGTATGGAGCGCACACAGCGGGAGAAAACGCAGGAGCTATTCATCAGGGATGAGGTCAAGATCGTGGTGGCCACTATCGCCTTTGGCATGGGTATAGACAAGCCCAACGTGAGATTTGTAGTACATGCCGACCTGCCTAAGAATCTGGAAGGCTACTATCAGGAGACCGGCCGCGCAGGCCGCGATGGGCTGAGCAGCGAGGCCATGCTTTACTTCAGCATGGCAGATGTGATCAAGATGAAGAATTTTGTGCTGATAGCAGACAATCCTGAGCAGACCAAAGTGCTGACGCGCAAGCTGGACCAGATGGCCCGCTACGGACAGCTCACCACCTGCCGGCGCAAATACCTGCTGAACTACTTTGACGAGCAGGCACCGGACTATTGCGGCAACTGTGATGTCTGCCTCAGCAAGTTTGACATGATAGACGGTACGGTGATCGCGCAGAAGGCGCTCTCCGCTGTCTCACGCCTGGGCCAGAGCTTCGGTATCAACTATACGATAGATTTCCTCCGTGGCTCTCAGTCTGAGAAGATCCGCGGTGAGCACAAGGAGCTGCGCACCTATGGAGCAGGCGCAGATATCTCCCGTGAGGACTGGCAGACCTATATGCGTGACCTGATAGCGCGCGGCTACCTGATGCAGACTGAGGACGAGTTTCCAAAGCTTCGTCTCACAGACAAGAGTGAAGACGTGCTGAAAGGCCGCACCACCGTACAGCTGGTCAAGACCAAAACGGTACAGGTGGCACCGGCTGCGCCGAAAACCTCTGCCGAGGCCAGCTATGAGCGCGACCTCTATGACCGCCTGAAGACGCTCCGCAAGACCATAGCAGATAGCAGCAATGTGCCTGCCTATGTGATCCTCGGTGATGCTACGCTGATAGAGATGGCGGCTTATTTGCCGCAAACCAAGGACGAGCTGCGGCGTATCAGCGGCTTTGGCGATGTGAAGGTGGACCGCTATGGCAGCCACTTTCTGGAGGTGATACGCAGCTATACCGCAGAGCGAAAACTAACCAGCCGGATCCACCACAAACCACAGAAGCGCGAGCGCAAAGCTGGCAAACCTGTGAGCCAGGCCGATGGCGGCAAAAGGCGCACAAGCGATGTAACCTACGAGCTCTACCGGCAGGGCTTGTCACTACCCGAGATCGCTACGCAGCGCGGGCTGACACTGACCAGTATAGAGTCACACCTGGCGCAGCATATAGAGAGCGGTGAGCTCAGGGTAGAGGAGCTGGTACCAGCGCATAAGATAGAACTGCTCCTACCCCTCATAGAGCAGCACGGCTACCTCTCCCTCCGCAATATCAAAGACGCCGCAGGAGACGACATCAGCTATGGCGATATACGCCTGGTGGTGAGCGCCGTCATAGCTGGCCGGGCCTGATATATCTCTCAGTATTCTACTCATTTTGTCTGCTTTAGTAGACTACAAAGACCTATTTGTTTATATTAACAAATTCGGTAGATTTGAGTAGAACTCACCCTTTATGAAGCATTTATATACCATCCTTTTACTCATCGGGCTGATTTTAATATATACCGATGGCAAGGCACAGGTGCGCAATGTCGGTATCGGCACACCCAATCCTGATCCCAGCTCCATACTCGACATCACCAGCCCTGACAAAGGTGTACTGGTACCCCGCATGGATTCCATCACCCGGAGGGCCATAGCCACTCCTGCGCGTGGCCTGCTGGTATATGATCTGTCTTACAACTGCTTTTACTACTATAACGGTACCCGCTGGCAGAGCCTCTGCGATATCGCAGCGGGGGGTAGCGGCACGACAGGGCCGCAAGGTGTGACTGGTACCACTGGTGCTACAGGTACCACTGGTCCCCAAGGCAGTACTGGCCCACAGGGTACTACAGGTCCCACTGGAGCAGACGGCAGCAATGGTACGGCAGGTCCTACCGGTCCCGGCGGAGGGGCCACCGGTCCCACAGGCCCGGCAGGTGCAAATGGCCTGAACGGCACTACCGGATCTACTGGCCCGGCAGGTCCCACAGGCCTGACCGGCGCGGGTGGTGGCGCCACAGGACCTACAGGCCCGGCAGGTACGAATGGCAATGATGGCCCTACGGGACCTACAGGTCCTACTGGCCCCACCGGTCCTACAGGTACCAATGGCACTGCTGGCTTACAGGGTCCCGCAGGTGCTAACGGAAACGATGGCGCAACAGGACCGCAAGGACCGGCAGGTATAAACGGCATTGATGGAGCAACAGGACCGCAAGGTCTGCAAGGACCAACTGGAGCTAATGGTCTCGATGGTGCGACAGGGCCGCAAGGTTTACAAGGACTAGCAGGAACAAATGGTATTGATGGCGCGACTGGCCCCCAGGGTCCCGCAGGTGCAAACGGTGTAGATGGAGTTACGGGGCCACAAGGACCAGCGGGAGTCAATGGCAATAACGGAGCAACAGGACCACAAGGTCTGCAAGGACCAACTGGAGCTAATGGTCTCGATGGTGCGACAGGTCCGCAAGGATTACAAGGACCAGCTGGAACGAACGGTATTGATGGAGCTACTGGCCCCCAAGGTCTGCAAGGATCTACAGGTGCAAATGGTATCGACGGAGCAACAGGACCACAGGGTTTGCAGGGGCCTACCGGAGCTAATGGCAATGATGGACCTACCGGCCCGCAAGGAACGGCTGGCGCTAATGGCATTGACGGGGCGCAAGGCTTACAGGGACCAACGGGCGCTAATGGTGTAGACGGAGCGACTGGTTCACAAGGTCCGCAAGGACCAATGGGTGCCAACGGCAACGATGGCGCAACAGGACCGCAAGGACCGGCAGGTATAAACGGCAACGATGGAACAACAGGACCGCAAGGTCTACAAGGGCCAACCGGAGCTAATGGTAACGATGGAGCTACCGGCCCACAAGGTCCCGCGGGTACAAACGGAATTGACGGTGCAACTGGTCCGCAAGGTGTTCAAGGACCATCAGGAGCTAACGGCATAGATGGAGCTACTGGACCACAGGGTCCACAAGGGCCAGCAGGAACAAATGGCTTAGATGGAGTGACTGGACCACAAGGTCTGCAAGGACCGACAGGAGCTAACGGAAACGATGGCACTACGGGACCTACTGGTCCAACAGGACCTGCAGGAACAAACGGCATCGATGGAGCGATCGGACCACAAGGTCTACAAGGTATCCAAGGTGCTACAGGAGCTAATGGTTTAGACGGCGCTACTGGACCGCAAGGACCAGCAGGGACGAATGGCATCGATGGAGCTGCAGGTCCGCAAGGTTTACAAGGTGTAACAGGAGCTAACGGTATAGACGGAATAACAGGACCTACCGGTCCAACTGGGCCTATAGGACCAGCAGGAGCCAACGGCATTGATGGAGCAACAGGATCACAAGGGCCGGTAGGCAACAACGGAATAGATGGAGCTACCGGCTTACAAGGTCCCGCAGGTACAAATGGAAGTGACGGTGCAACTGGTCCGCAAGGTCTGCAAGGACCAACTGGTGCCAACGGCATTGACGGTGTAACAGGACCGCAAGGTTTACAAGGACCATCGGGTACAAACGGCATTGATGGAGCTACCGGCCCACAAGGTCCCGCAGGTACAAATGGAAGTGACGGTGCAAATGGTATTGACGGTGCAACTGGGCCACAAGGCGTTCAAGGCATAACAGGACCAGCGGGGACCAATGGAGTCGATGGTGCAACAGGACCACAAGGACCTACAGGTGCACAAGGTATTTCAGGTGCGACAGGCAACGATGGTGCAACTGGGCCACAAGGCGTTCAAGGCATAACAGGGCCAGCGGGGACCAATGGAGTCGATGGTGCTACAGGACCACAAGGTCCGCAAGGTCTGCAAGGCATTCAGGGACCAACAGGTGCACAGGGACTGCAAGGCATACAAGGAGCGACAGGCAATGACGGAGCAACTGGACCACAAGGACTCCAAGGCATTCAAGGTGTGACCGGCAATGATGGAGCAACAGGACCGCAAGGTCTGCAAGGCATTCAAGGAGCAACGGGTGCACAAGGTATCCCAGGTGCGACTGGCAACGATGGTGCAACTGGGCCACAAGGCATTCAAGGTATAACT
>CAZNDJ010000028.1:0-34220 GCA_964571705.1 uncultured Chitinophagaceae bacterium | reverse complement strand
GGATCACAGTGGCCATGCTGCATATCGTCAACTCATTTGAGCTTCCTATCTCACTATTCAAGAGCTACTCTCTCTATGCAGGTGTGCAGGATGCACTGGTACAGTGGTGGTATGGACACAATGCTGTGGCATTCTTCCTCACAACTCCGTATCTGGGCCTGATGTACTACTTCCTGCCAAAGGCAGCTAACCGCCCGGTGTACTCATATCGCCTCTCCATCATCCACTTCTGGGCGCTGATATTCCTGTATATCTGGGCTGGTCCTCACCATCTGCTCTATACAGCGCTGCCAGACTGGGCCCAGTCTCTGGGTACTGTCTTCTCAGTGATGCTCATCGCACCATCATGGGGTGGTATGATCAATGGCCTCCTGACACTACGTGGTGCATGGGACAAGGTACGTGAAGATCCGGTTCTGAAATTTATGGTCGTAGCTGTGACCGCATATGGTATGGCTACATTCGAAGGGCCACTGCTCTCTATCAAGAGTGTAAACGCGATCTCTCACTATACAGACTGGACCATCGCTCACGTACACGTAGGCGCCCTCGGCTGGAATGGCTTCCTGACCTTTGGTATCCTCTACTGGCTGCTGCCTCGCCTGTACAATACAAAACTCTTCAGCGTACGCCTGGCCAATGCACACTTCTGGCTGGGTACTCTGGGTATCCTCTTCTATGCTATACCGATGTATTGGGGTGGTATCTACCAAAGCCTGATGTGGAAGCAGTTTACCGCAGAGGGTATCCTGAAGTACCCTAACTTCCTGGAGACTGTCAGCTACCTGCGTCCATTCTATATCGCACGCGCACTGGGTGGTCTGCTCTACCTGACAGGTACTACAGTAGGTATCTACAACCTCATCAAGACTGCTGCTCAAGGCAAGTTCGTACCAGAAGAAGAAGCTTCTGCTCCTGCACTGGAAAAAGACTACACTCCTCACGGCTCAGAAGGCTGGCACAGGGTGATAGAAAGGAGGCCTGTACAGATGCTGATATTCAGCTTCATCATGGTAGCGATAGGTGGTATCATAGAGTTCGTACCGACCTTCCTCATAGAGTCTAATGTACCATCAATAGCCAGTGTGAAGCCATATACTCCCCTGGAGCTCCATGGCCGTGATATCTACATCCGCGAGGGCTGCTACAACTGCCACTCGCAGATGATCCGCCCATTCCGCAGTGAGACTGAGCGCTATGGCGAGTACAGCAAGGCCGGCGAGTTTGTTTATGACCACCCATTCCAGTTTGGCTCCAAGAGGACTGGTCCGGACCTGCAGCGTGAGGGTGCCAAGTATCCTGATAGCTGGCACTACAACCACATGATGGACCCTACCATCATGAGCCCGGGATCTATCATGCCTGCCTATCCGCACATCATAGATCACGACCTGGATACCAATACTACTGCTGCCAAGATCAAGGCCATGCAAATGCTGGGCGTCCCATATCCTAAGGGCTATGAGGCGATAGCAGGCACAGACCTGGTAAAGCAAGAGGACGTGATACAAGCCAGCCTGGCCAAGGACGGTATCAAGGTGTCTAAGAATAAAGAGATCATAGCACTGATAGCCTACCTGCAGCGCCTGGGCCGTGATATCAAATCGAATCCACAAACTGCTGCGGCACAAAATTGATAAACACCAAATCTTAGAATCATGTTCAGCTTTTTCAAAAGATATGCAGAGACGATAGCGGGTGTAGGTGTATACCCTAAGATCTCACTCGTGATCTTCTTCGTCTTCTTCATCGCCCTGCTGTGGTTTACGTTTCGTGCCAATAAGCAGTTTATAGACGAGCAAGCCAATATCCCATTAGACTAAACAAACCAATTCAAAAAACATGAGACCATCCATATATCATAAAAGCATCATAGCGCTGGCCATGGCTGTACTATCATACATGAGCTATGCGCAGGAGGCCGCTCCGGCCGCTGCCGCACCGGCTGCAGCTGCACCAGCTGCAGGGCAGAGCTACTTTGCCTATGTGCTTATCATCTTTGCCACGCTACTACTGTTTGCAGTAGCGGCGCTGGGCCAGATGCTGATCCGCCTCACAGAGTACGCCTATCGCAATAAAGGCGCGATCGCTAAATCTATCGTCCTCATCATGATGATGGCCGCTACAGCTCATACAGCTATAGCTCAGGAGGCCGCTCCGGCCGCTGCCGGCGCTGCAGCCCCTGCTGCGGCTGCATCAGCCCCATCTATATTCGGTATGGATGTGACTGCGGCTATCTCTATCATCCTGCTGGAGTCACTGGTGATCGGTGTACTGCTGATCCGTATCTGGGCACTGCTCAATACGATCAACCCTGCTACCGAGAGCAGCAGCAAGCACTTCGAGCTGCCTAAGTTCCTGGATAATTTCAACGCCTCCGTGGCAGTAGAGCGTGAGCAGGATATCATGCTGGATCACGACTACGATGGTATCAAGGAGCTGGACAACTCTCTGCCACCTTGGTGGAAGTATGGCTTCCTCGTATCTATCGTGTGGGCTTTCTTCTACATTGGCTACTACCACGTAGCAGAGGCTGCTCCGCTCAGCGCTGGTGAATATGCAAACGAAATGGAGGCTGCCAAGAAAGCCAAGGACGAGTACATGCGTACTGCCAAGGATAATGTAGATGAAAATACGATCAAGTACGATCAGGCATATGTGGCCGATGGCGCCAAGATATTTGCAGACAACTGCAAGGCATGCCATGGTGAGAAAGGTGAAGGCGGCGTAGGCCCTAACCTGACTGACGAATACTGGCTGCATGGTGGCAAGATCAACGATGTATTCAAGACTGTAAAATACGGATGGCCTGCCAATGGTATGAAGAGCTGGCAGACTGACCTGTCATCCGTGCAGATAGCCCAGGTGGTGTGCTTTGTCCAATCGATGAAGGGTACCAACCCTCCTAATCCGAAGGCACCACAGGGCACTATCTACTCAGAGGGCGATAGCACGCAGACGGCTGCTGCTCCTGCTGCTCCGGTAGATAGTACCGCCAAGAGCAACTAGTTAATATCTATATGAGTGAGAAAAATGAGGAATTCAGGGATTCAATAGGGACAATAAAAAAAGACGGTAAGAGGAACTGGCTTTTTCCCAAACGTCCGAAAGGATGGTATTATAACGCAAGAACAGTAGTTAGTATTTTCTACATCATCATCTTCCTGGTACTGCCATGGCTGACATATGATGGAGAACCGCTGTTCCTTTTCGATGTGATAGACCGGAGGTTTATCCTGTTTGGCAAGATATTCTGGCCGCAGGACTTCTTCATCTTCATGGTCGGGATGCTGACGTTCATTGTCTTTATTGTGGTATTTACGGTCGCGTTTGGCCGGTTGTTTTGTGGGTGGGTGTGCCCCCAGACGATCTTTATGGAGATGATCTTCCGCAAGATCGAATACTGGATAGAGGGTGATGCCGACCACCAGCGCAAACTGAGCAACGGACCATGGAATAGTGAAAAGATCATGAAACGAGGAGGCAAGCACATTGTGTTTTTCCTTGTCTCCTTTATCATAGCTAACTATTTCCTGTCCTACTTCATCAGCATGCACCGACTGGTAGCATACATGAAGGATGGGATCTTTGCCCACTGGGATGTGCTCCTGCCGCTGCTGGTGTTTACTACTGTGTTTTTCATGGTGTACTCCTGGTTTAGAGAGCAGGTGTGCCTCATAGTCTGTCCGTATGGCCGCCTGCAGGGCGTGATGCTGGACAAGGATAGTGTGGTAGTGGCTTACGACTACGTACGCGGCGAAGAGCGCAAGCGCTTCCGCAAGAATGAAGAGCGTACAGCAGGTGACTGTGTAGACTGTATGGAGTGCGTCAAGGTCTGCCCGACAGGTATCGATATCCGCAATGGAACACAACTGGAATGTGTCAGCTGTACAGCCTGCATGGATGCCTGCGATAATATCATGGACAAGTTTGACTTTATGCCGGGCTTGATCCGCTACGCTTCGGAGAATAACATTGCCAAGAAAGAAAAGCTTCACTTTACCCGCCGTATGGCTGCCTACAGCATCGTGCTGGCCCTGCTCGTCAGCGTACTCACCACCCTGCTAGTGACCCGCAAGGACGTATCTGCTACCATCATGCGCGCACGTGGTATGATGTACCAGGAGCAGCCGGACGGCCGCGTGAGCAATCTGTACAACATCAAGCTCGTCAATAAAACACGCAAGCAGATACCTATCACGCTCAGGCTCGATAAGGATTTCCATGGCGAGATCAAGATGGTGGGCAAGGACCTGAAAGTGGAGAAGGAAAACGTGGGAGATGGTATGTTCTTCATATATGCAGACAAGGGATACCTGCATCAGCGCAAGAATACGGTAGCTGTAGATGTCTACAGCGGAGATAAGAAGATAAGTACACTGAGTACTACATTTTTTGCACCAAACGAATAGAGGATATGGGATCAAAATTTAACTGGGGCTGGAAGATCGGATTACTATACGGCGGATTTGTGGTGATGATCGTAATACTGGCTTTCAAAGCCTCCTCGGAGAAAGTAGAGCTGGTAACCAAGAACTACTATGAAGAAGAGCTGAAGTACCAGCAGCGCATAGATCAGCAGCATATGGCAGACTCCCTGCACCTGCGGCCGGAGTGGACTGTGGGCCACGGACAGGTATCTATGAAGATACCTTCTACGGGCTCTGCAGCTGAGGTGAAGGGCACCGTAAAGTTCTACTGCCCATCAGATGCGCAGAAAGATTTTAGCTATCCTTTCACGGCAAAGACTGATAGCGATGTGGTCATCTCTCACGCCGGTCTGGCGCATAGCCTGTACCGTGTGAATGTAGAGTGGACTCAGGACAGCCATCAGCTGCTCAGTGAGAGCGTACTCAAAATAGATTGATATGTCATTTCTCCTGGTAGCATTGGTTCTGGGCTTTGCCGGTAGCTTTCACTGCATAGGTATGTGTGGTCCCATAGCGCTGGCCCTGCCGGTAGGTCGCTACAGCTGGGCTGGCAAGGTAGGCGGCATCCTGCTCTACAACCTGGGCCGTATGACTACCTATAGCCTGCTGGGACTGATATTTGGAATGATAGGCCGCGGCTTTTCTATGATGGGACTGCAGCAGGTGCTCTCCATAGTGCTGGGAGTACTGATCATAGCGGCTGTGGTTTTTCCTACAGGCTTTATGGCAAAGATGGAGCAGTCGGTATCCAATATCCCCGTGCTGGGATCTGTCAAGAAGGGTATCCAAGCGCTCTTTCGCCGTCCCGGTTTTTCTTCTTTTTATCTGATAGGTGTTTTGAATGGTTTGCTGCCATGTGGTTTTGTATATATGGCCCTGCCTATGGCCATGGCGGTGGGTACTGCCGGTGAGGGGGCGCTTTTTATGGCAGCCTTTGGTGCGGGTACAATACCTGCTATGATGGTAGTATCGTTTAGTCACAGTTTGTTTTCTACGGCATTTCGCAGCAGAGTGCGTCAGGCTATGCCGGTCTTTATGTTTGTACTCGGTACACTACTGATCGTACGCGGACTCAACCTGGGTATCCCATATCTCAGCCCCGAGGCTACCAGCCAGGGCAAAGTGCTCCACAGCTGCTGCCAGCGGCATCATTAATCCTGACTAAAGTCATAGGAAAAAATAATTCGGGTCAGCGATTATTGCTGTTTGTCTGCCCAATTTTGCAGTACAAGTTTTCACAATGGAAAAGAGGCTCCTTTTGGTCATAGATGGCAATCACTACTCTGATAGTGTGGTCGACTATGGTATCTACCTGGCCCGGCTATCGGGCTCTCATGTAGAGGGCATCTTTATGCGCGACCTGCGCAATACGCAGTACATCTATCCCATCCTGTTTGATCAGCCTTTTGTAGATACTACGGTATATACGGAGCTGATGGATATGGAGCGTACTAATATCACAAAGAGCATTCAGAAATTCCGCGATAGGTGCGAGAAGGAGAAGATCACTTACAAAGTTCACTTTGACGAGCAGAAACCAATAGAGAGTGTGATAGCGCGTAGCGCCTATGCTGACGTGATCATCATAGATGGCGGTACTGATATCTCTGACCTCTTCCCTGATACTCCCAGCTCATCGCTGAAGGAGCTGCTGGTAGACGCCATGTGCCCTATACTGATAGTGCCAAAGGAATCGCGACCTATAGAGGACGTGATACTGACCTCTGATGGCAGCTACTCCAGCGTATATGCGGTCAAAATGTTCAGCTACATATTTCCGGAGCTGCGGGCTATGAAGGCCACCGTCCTGAGCATAGAGCATGCCTCCAGCCACAATCATGTGAGCCATGACCCTGATGTAGCAGATATGATCAAAAGGAAATTTGACAATGTGAGCTATCATATAGAGTATGGCAAAGCAGCACATCAGCTCAAAGCATATATAGCCGAGCATGGCAATAATACACTGGTAGTGATGGGCGCCTATGGCCGCAATGCTGTATCACGCCTCTGGCGCCAGAGCCTGGCCAATGGTCTGATCAGGGAGGCAAAAGTTCCCGTATTTATTTCTCATACATAAAAACTAAAACAATGGAGACAACTGCTAAAACACCTAAAGTATCACTTCATACACTGTATGACACTTATAATTCTAATATCCGCGCACTGGACTTCTATAAAGAAGAGCTGCAATACCTGGAGATGAGGCTGGGTACTATCGTCAGTGCAAATACTGGCCAGGATGTACTCAGCCAGGCTGAGCATTTTCAGAACCTGTTTCTGATCACTGGCAATAATATGGCAGAACTAAGGGGCCGCGTAGGCAGGACCCTGCAGCATGTAGAGGAGGTGATCAAACTGAAGCCAACGCATGCAGATGAGAAGACTGTCAATGACCTGGGTATATACAGCAGGGATCTGCACGATATAGAAAACAGGTTCTCAGCTATGAAGCTGGAATTCAATACGTTTTTGGCAAAATACTTGTAAGACTTTCGGGTCGGGTTTCCGAAGCAGGCGGGGAGTGTAAAAACTCCCGCCTGCATTTTTTAAAAAGGGTGGAGCGATGTATATCGAGATATCAAATGATAAGAGTGTAGGTGACGTCCAGAAAGAGTTCAGGGCGGCTTTTCCTTTTTTGAAAATTGAGTTTTTCAAAAAGAACGGGGCCGGCCTGCGCAATGGTTCACAAGCGATACCAGACAAGACGACGATAGGTATGATCCGGTCTGCACAGACTGCAGACAGTGTAGATATAGATCCTGCGCGCCGGGTAGAGGAGGTCGAGGATGACTTTTTCAAAAAGCTGGGCCTCATGGTACGTATCTACAGAAAGTCCGGTAATCTATGGATAGAGACCACACTGACAGACAACTGGTCCCTGCGCCGGCAAAATCACGAGGGCGAGCAGTTATCCTAAGCGGCCCGCATTTTGTACCTTCATGCCAGACATGAATGCAGCGCCATCACATGCACTCCTGATCCTCAATGCAGGATCATCCAGCATCAAATTTGGAATCTATCAGGATGCCTCATTGACGCCATTGGCCACTGGTCAGCTCAGAGACCTGAGCACATCACATCCTCACTTCACATTTACAGATTATACGACCTCCTCATCCGCTGCGCCCTATGAAAATTGGGACAAGCCTCAAGCCATCCCGCAACTGGTGATATGGCTGAAGCATTGGGCGGCTCAGCGCCAGCTATCTCTCAGAGCTGTGGCGCATCGCATTGTTTCCGCTATGGGGCATACTGCGCCGGTGATCATATCAGAAGAGGTACTGGCAGAGATAGCAGCGGGTGGTAGCGCAGATCCGGAGCACGCGTCAGTCACACTGGATCTGATACATGCCTGTATGCAGCAGTTTGTAGCCACCCCTCAGGTGGCGCTATTCGACAGCGCCTTTCATGCTATGCTGCCCGATCGTGCACAGATGCTGCCGGTACCAGAGGTGTACCGGGAGAAGGGTGTCAGGCGCTATGGATTTCACGGGCTCTCCTACGCCAGTATCATGGCACAGGTCATGGCTATCTATGGACAAAAGCTGCATGACAGCAAGGTTATCATTGCCCATCTGGGCAATGGCTCCAGCCTGGCTGCTATACAAGGGGGAGTTTCTATAGATACCACAATGAGTTTGTCGCCGACAGGCGGCATACCTATGAGCACGCGTAGCGGAGATCTGGACCCGGCTGCAGTGCTCTACCTGCTCCAGCAGAATGGTGGAGATACAAAGAAACTAACCAATATCCTCAATAATGAATCAGGACTGAAGGCCATCTCTAGTTCCACGGGAGATATGAGTGCACTGCTCAAAGCAGAGACGAATGATATGCGGGCCAAAGAAGCGGTAGAGTATTTCTGCTATCATGTGCGCAAGGCTATCGGTAGCTATGCTGCTGCCCTGGGTGGCGTAGATGTACTGATCCTCACCGGCGGGATAGGGGAGCACCTGCCGGCAGTGCGTGACAGAATATGTGAGGGCCTCGGCTACATGGGTATCGGGCTGGATGAGAAAAGAAATGCAAACAATGAACGCGAACTCTCTGCAGATGGCCAGCACCCCCTTGTGCTGATGCTGCCCTCTCAGGAGGAGGCTGCTATGGCGGAGCTCTTACGCGATTTTATCAGAGATCAAATGAAGTAATCATGGCAAATAATGTGACACCTGTATCAGATGTGCTGCTGCAAAAAATGAATGCCTACTGGCGTGCGGCAAACTATCTCTCTGTAGGGCAGATATACCTGCTGTCAAATCCACTGCTCAAAGAGCCGCTGCATATCCGGCATGTCAAGCCGCGCCTGCTGGGCCACTGGGGTACTACACCCGGACTCAATTTTATCTATGTGCATTTGAATCGTATCATCAGGCAGTATGATCTGGATATGATCTATGTGACCGGCCCCGGCCATGGCGGCCCCGGCCTCGCGGCCAATACCTACCTGGAGGGGAGCTATACGGAGCACTATCCGGATATAGCGCAGGATGCCGACGGTATGCGTAAACTATTTCGCCAGTTCTCATTCCCCGGAGGGATACCGAGCCATGTGGCACCTGATATACCGGGCTCCATACACGAGGGTGGTGAGCTGGGCTATTCGCTCGTACACGCCTTCGGCGCAGTACTGGACAATCCTGATCTGATAGCTACCTGCGTGATAGGAGACGGCGAGGCTGAGACCGGCCCGCTGGCTACGAGCTGGCACTCCAATAAATTTCTCGATCCTGTGCATGACGGCGCAGTGCTCCCTATCCTGCACCTGAATGGATATAAGATCGCAAACCCGACTGTGCTCGCCCGCATACCTGAGTCCGAGTTGCAAAGTCTTCTAACAGGATACGGCTATAAGCCATACTTCGTCAGCGGTGATGATCCCGTACAGGTGCACCGCACTATGGCAGATACGCTGGATACCGTGATAGCAGAGATAAAGTCAATACAAAAAGAAGCCCGCGAAAAGGGCTTCACGCAGCGCCCGCAATGGCCTATGATAGTGATGCGCACACCCAAGGGCTGGACAGGCCCGCATGAAGTGGACGGCAAGCAGGTAGAAGGTACCTGGCGCTCGCATCAGGTGCCGCTGTCAGAGCTAGGTAGCAAGCCTGACCACCTGCAGCTGCTGGAGCGCTGGATGAAGAGCTATAAACCTGAGGAGCTGTTTGATGAAAATGGCGGACTGATACCGGAGCTCAGAGCTCTGGCACCCGAGGGCCAGCGGCGCATGGGAGCCAATCCCCATGCCAATGGCGGCTTGCTGATGCATGACCTGAAGCTGCCCGACTTTCGTAAGTATGCCTTGGAGATAAAAGAACCTGGTACAGTGACTGCTGAGAGCATATCAGCTATGGGCCAGTATCTGCGCGATATCATCAGGCTGAATGCGGACCGGAGAAACTTCCGCATCATGGGGCCCGATGAGACTGCGTCTAACAGGCTGTCTGCTGTGTTTGAAGCTACAGACCGTGTGACCGCAGGAGAGATACGCCCGGGAGACGACCACCTGGCCCACGAGGGCCGTGTGATGGAGGTACTCAGTGAGCATCTCTGCCAGGGCTGGCTGGAGGGCTACCTGCTCACAGGCAGGCATGGGATATTCTCCTGCTATGAGGCATTCATACATATAGTAGACTCGATGCTCAATCAGCACGCCAAGTGGCTGCAGGCCGCCACGCATATATCATGGCGCCAGCCCATCGCCTCGCTGAACTATCTCCTGACGTCGCACGTGTGGCGCCAGGACCACAATGGCAATAGCCATCAGGATCCTGGCTTTCTAGATCTGGTGGCCAATCGGTCTGCAGATGTAGCCCGCATCTACCTGCCGCCAGATGCCAATACGCTGCTATCTGTCACAGCACACTGTATGGCCAGCAAAAACCTGATCAACGTAATAGTAGCCGGCAAGCAGCCCGAGCTGCAGTGGATGAATATAGAGGATGCTGTACGTCACTGCACCACCGGCCTCGGTATCTGGGACTGGGCCAGCAATGATGATGGCAAAGACCCTGACCTCGTGATGGCCTGCGCCGGGGATGTACCTACGCTGGAGGTGATCGCTGCTACACAGCTACTACGAGAGCATATGCCTGAGCTGAAGGTGAGGGTAGTAAATGTAGTGGACCTCATGACGCTCCAGCCACAGTCAGAGCATCCGCATGGATTGAGCGACCGTGACTTTGATTCCATCTTTACGAAGGATAAGCCTGTCATATTTGCTTTTCATGGTTTCCCGCTGCTGATACACCGCCTCACCTACAGGCGCACCAATCATCACAATCTCCATGTGCGGGGGTATAAAGGTTTCGGTACTACCACCACGCCATTTGATATGGTGGTGATGAATGATATGGACCGCTACCGCCTCGTGATAGATGCTATAGACAGGCTGCCGCAGATAGGCGCCAAAGGCGATCACCTCAAGCAGGAAATGAAAAATAGACTCATAGACCACAAGCGCTACATCTGCGAGCATGGTGAGGATATGCCCGAGGTGCGCGACTGGATGTGTACACTGAGAAAATAGAAGGGCGGTGCAATATGCTAGTTCAGCATATTGGCCAGCTTGCTTTCGTTCTTCACGGTGATCTTGCCTTCCTGTATCGTGATCAGGCCCTCACCCTTAAAGTCGCTGAGCGTTCGGATCAGGGATTCGGTGGCAGTACCCACTATATTGGCCAGGTCTTCGCGTGATATCTGGATCAGCGGTGTATCGCCCTCGCTCTTTTTATAACGGTTATTGATCAGTACGAGTGCATCAGCTACACGCTTGCGCAGTGAGTTGTAGGCCAGCTTGACCAGCTGGGTCTCGCGGTCAGATACGTTATTGGCCAGCATACGGATAAACTTCTTTGATATCTCCGGATTGCTATTGACCAGCTGCGTGAAATCAGACTTAGGTATCAGCATTAGCTCAGTGCCCTCCAGCGCCTCAGCACTGTCTTTGTACAGGCTCTCCTCTAGCAGGGCTATATAGCCTACGAAGTCGCCATCTTTATACATACCTGTGATCAGTTCTTTGCCATCGTCATTGGTGCGGTAGGTTTTTACTTTTCCGCTCACTACATAGTATAGGTAGAGCGGCCTATGTCCCTCGCTATAGATAGAGGCTTTCTTTTTGTAGCTGGTGGTCTCGCGCTCATCAGATATCAGCTTGAGCTGCGCAGCTCCATCCAGAAACTGGGCGATACCCGCAGAGCTATTGGCAAATTCTTTCTTCACCAGCTCATTCTTGCGGAATCGTGTTTCTATTGCATTCAGCAGTTCTATATCGTCAAAAGGCTTGGTCAGGTAGTCATCTGCACCCATCTCCATACCCTTGCGGATGTCTGCGCGCTCCGTTTTGGCAGTGAGGAAGATGAATGGGATAGAGGCGGTCTCTGGCTGCCTGCCCAGCATGTGCAGTACGCCATAGCCATCCAGCTCAGGCATCATGATGTCGCAGATGATCAGGTCAGGCTTTTCCTTGATCGCCATATCTACGCCTATTTTGCCATTGGCAGCTGTGAGCACCTGAAACTTTGCCAGCTCCAGTATCTCTGCGGTGTTTTCGCGTACGTCTGCATTGTCCTCTATCAGTAGTATCTTTTTCATGATCATTTATTGAAGGTTAAAAAGACTTTAGTTCCTTGGTTTAGTTTGCTGGAGAACCGGATATCGCCATTCATGATCTCCAGGTATTTTTTTACGATATGGAGGCCGAGTCCTGTGCCCTGTATATTGATAGCATTGGTACCGCGGAAAAAGCGGTCTGTCAGGTGCTTCAGGTCCTCCTCAGAGATACCTATGCCATTATCCTCTATGGTGATGGCCAGCATCTTGTCAGTATGGTCTACTGTGATCGTGATCTCACTATTATCACCCGAATATTTGATAGCGTTTGATATCAGGTTAGTCAGTACGTTGTGCAGCAGATTCTTGTCTACATATACTTTTTCCGGCCCGTTGCAGTGGATATATGCCTTCTGTCCCGGCTTGGACATATTTGCTACTTCAGCCAGTAGCTCCTTGAGCATCTCCTTGATATTAAACTCCGTCTTGCGGTCAAATACGGTACCCTCTTCCAGCTTGCCCAGAGATAGAAATTCTTCCAGGATATTGGTCAGGATGCGCACCTGAGATTTGATACGCTCTATATGTTTCTGCCTTTTCTCCTGCTCACTCTCCAGGGTATATTTATCTATCAGGGATACGGATGAGAGGATCGTACTCAGTGGCGTGCGAAACTCATGCGATGCCATCGATACAAATCTCGATTTCAGGTCGTTTAGTTCCTTTTCTTTCTCCAGGGCAGCAGAGAGTTCATCGCGGCTTTTCTCCAGCTGGTGCAGCGTCTCGCGCAGCATCATAGTGCGGTCCTCCACTTTCTGCTCCAGCTGCTCATTGAGAGATTTCAGCTCTTGTGCTATGCGGGCTTTCTCATCCTGCTGCTCGCGCAGGCTGCGCTCGTGCTCCTTGCGTACAGATATGTCTATGATAAAGGCGATGATATATACGCGGTCTTCTATCTTATAATTGCTTAGGCTGATCTCTACCGGAAACTCTGATCCGTCTTTCCTCTTGGCATAGAGGTCCAGACCCAGGCCCATAGGCCGGTTGCGCGGCTTATCTACGAAATTGTCCCGCTTGGCCTCATGGCTATGTGCAAAGCGGCCCGGGATCAGTATCTCGATCTTTTGCCCCACAAGTTCATCCTTGTCGTAGCCAAACTGAAACTGTGCATAAGGATTGGCCAGAATGATATTACCCTTGCCATCCACGGTCACGATGCCTATCGTTGCATAGTTGAACAGCGCTTCGAAAGCGATGTCATTGAGTTGTCTGTGTATTTCCATGCTACCGGTCATAGCGGGTATGTTTGGTGTAGCGCCGGTTTTTCTATCTGAGAAAACCCCTTCTTCAATAACTTGCTCCGGAATACCTGCTGGACATCGTACTCGCCATGCACTAAAAATAACTTTTTTATCTGTCCGGTCTCCTGACAGCCCAAAAATGTACAGAGGTCCTCGTAGTCACCGTGCGCACTGAATGACCTGATCTCCTTTATCTCAGCCTCTACCCTGTATGCATCGCCGAATATGGTTACTTCTTTATTTCCAGCTACCAGCCTGGCACCCAGTGAGTTGGGTTCACAGTATCCGACCATTAGGATGGTATTACGATGGTCACTGATATTGTGAGCTATGTGGTGCTTGACCCTGCCTGCATCAGCCATGCCGGATGCTGCTATGATCACACACGGAGCTTTGTGCTCGGCTATAGCCTTTGAGTCCTGCACATCTTTGATGTAATGCAGGTTTTTGAAGTCAAAAGGCTGTGGGTCTTTTTTCATAAACTCCAGCAGCTCCTCATTATAGCACTCCGGGTGGTCCTTTGTGACCTGGGTAGCCTCCAGGGAGAGCGGGCTATCTATGAAAACATCCAAAGGTGGCAGTACTTTCTCTACATCCATCCGGTTCAGCGCGTAGATGATCTCCTGTGTCCTGCCTACGCTGAAGGCTGGTATGACCAGGTTACCCCGCTTGCGGATACAGGTCTCTATGATCACGTCCAGCAGCTTGCGGGCCGAGAGCTGGCTCGGCTCGTGCAGTTTGTCGCCATAAGTAGACTCGCAGAGTATATAGTCTGCCTGCGGGAAAACCTCCGGTGACCGGATGATATCGTCGCCATAGCGGCCCACATCGCCGGAAAAGGTCAGGCGGATGATGTCACCGTTTTTGCGTTTCAGGCGCAGGTTGACCACGGCGCTGCCTATGATATGGCCGGCATCGGTATACGTCAGTTCCATATTATCAGCTACAGTGTAGGTGGTGTGGTACGGCACCGGCACAAAGCGCTCCATGGCTATATCTACATCGGCCTCTGTGTACAGGGCAGATACCAGTGGTTTCTTTTGTTTGGCCAGTTTCTTATTCAGGAAGAAAACGTCTCCCTCCTGTATTCGCGCCGAGTCATAGAGCAGGATGCGCGTCAGGTCCAGTGTGGATGGTGTACAGAATATCTGGCCCTTGTAGCCATCGTTCACCAGCTTGGGTATCAGGCCGCAGTGGTCTATGTGCGCATGGGAGAGGATCAGGTAGTCTACCTCAGCCGGGTCAAAACCCCAGTCTCTGTTGAGTTGGTCTGCCTCTTTAGGGTGACCCTGAAACATGCCGCAATCCAGCAAGAGCTTCTTGCCATTGTCCAACTCGATCAGATGTTTGCTACCGGTGACGCAACGGGCTGCGCCATGAAAAGTAATTTTCATTGTGCGAAAGTATTTACATGACTAAAATCTGTCATTGACGCTGGTCAATGACAGATATGACAAAAGTCATGTTTTTATCGCACACCTGTCTGGCGGGCCTAGCAGACGGCCTCAAAGTCGGACTCCTCCGGCCTGACAGTCACAGGGGCTGCCGCGGCCAGTTGTGCCACTTTCACACCGAAGAGTTTCAGCGCATCCCAATTGGTGTACTCTTTGTCCTCACCAGCCACAGCAGCCGGATCGGCACGCCGGGCTATCTGCCGCAGGATAAATTTCTTGAAGAAATCATATTTAGTGAATCGCAGCGCACCAGCCACATACTCTACGAGTGCAGGGCGCCACTTGCAGGCTACTAGAAATCTCTCTGTGATGTGGCGCAACTCATGCCACGAGGCCGCATCGTCTGATGCTGCCGTTAGGCTTACAGAGTAGAAAAAAGAGGGTGTTTTATTCAGCGCAGCGTGATGCTCACGGACGTAGTAAAGCACGGACTCCTGGTAGCGCTCCATGTGCATAGAGGCACCTATGATCACTGCATCAAAGCCTACCGGTGCAGGAGGGCTGGCATTGGCATCGCTCATCGTGACCTGATGACCGAGGCTCTCAAACTCATTTTGCATAAAATCGGCCACCTTGCGGGTCTGGCCTTCTGTCGTACCATATATTATCAGGATATTCATGGGAGCTGCATTTTGTACGCTGCAAAGGTACGCTGCACCGGGGCCATCAGATATGACTACCATCAGGCATATGTGTGGCAGAGGTCATAAGGTTTCCTGTGGCACAGAGCGACCTTTGGCACATTCTATCACTAAATCCGATATACCATGAGACCACTTCGCGACTGGCTCCACGAGTATGCTCTTAGCCACAGCAATGCGACCAATAAGACCGTCCACTTTATCTGTGTGCCACTGATCTATTTCACCTGTATTGCTTTCCTCTATTGTGTGCCGCTGTATGCTTTTAGTGGCGGCTTTACATTGACATTGGCACATGTTGCCTTTGTGCTGGTGGCGCTTTACTACCTGATGCTATCTGTACCGCTTGCCATCGGCATGATAGTTTATAGTGTGATATGTATTATGGCCTGTATGGCTATACAGTCCGCTACAGGCTACCTCGGGTGGATCGCATTAGCCATCTTCTGCACGGCATGGGTATTCCAGTTTTGGGGCCATGGTGTGGAGGGCAAAAAGCCTTCTTTCTTCAAAGACATCCAGTTTCTGCTGATCGGCCCTGTGTGGGTGCTGAAAAACTTGCTCTGGAAGGTAGGCGTCAATGCCGGCTAGATGGCGGATCTGCAAGTTTTCAGTAAGCGATATTATTACTAGCTTCGCTGTGTGAAATGGATCTCCGGAATACTGGTGAGTGCAGCTATCATGATACTGATGGCGCACAGTTTCATACCCCATCATCATGAGGAGGAGGTAGTGATATCCGGTGAGGACGGGCGCACCGGAGAGGAGGATCAGGATCATAATCTCTTCTCCTATGCCAATGTAGCTCACGTCTATACCTCTACCCATAGCGAGATACGCGTGGATCACGCCGTGCCGCTGCTGGCTATACTCTGCCAGTGCCTGGTGTGGGAGGAGGTGCCACCTGTCACGCCTGAGGGTTTCCGTTTCGCTTTCAAAGAGTCCTCGTCTCCTCCCGACGAGTACTTCTGCTCTGCCGCACGCAGAGGCCCCCCTGCAGTTTAATATGTGTGCCAGGCTGTGCCTGGTGAAGGTGCTCACCGCCCGGTGGGCGCAATCTTTCACGTATTAAACTTATGTATGCTCAACAGAATAATCCGGTTTTCGATCAGCCATAGGCTGATCATAGGCCTCATGACACTGGCGCTGATAGGATACGGCGCCTACGAGGTCACCCGCCTGCCTATAGATGCAGTGCCCGACATTACAGACAATCAGGTGCAGATCATCACCAGTGTGCCTGCGCTGGGCGCTCCGGATGTGGAGCGGCTCATCACCTTTCCCATAGAGCAGGCCAATAATAATATACCCGGCACTAAACAGATCCGGAGTTTCTCCCGCTTCGGCCTGTCCGTAGTGACTATCGTATTTGACGATGCTACGGACGTGTACTGGGCGCGCCAGCAGGTATCAGAGCGTTTACAGTTGGTACAAAAGCAACTCGGCGAGCTGGGCACACCCGCACTGGCTCCTGTCACTACAGGCCTGGGAGAGGTGTATCAATATACAGTGCGGCCTGCCAAAGGCTATGAAGGCAAATACAGCGCGATGGACCTGCGCACCATACAGGACTGGATCGTACGCCGCCAGCTCATTGGGGTCAAGGGCGTAGCCGAGGTCAGCAGCTTCGGCGGGCTGCTCAAACAGTATGAGATAGCCGTAGACCCGGCCCGCCTGATGGCGCATCATATTACCATCGGCGATGTCTTCACAGCGCTGGAAAAAAACAACCAGAATACCGGCGGCGCCTATATAGAAAAAGGCCCCACGGTGCTATTCATACGTAGCGAGGGCCTCGTAGGCTCACTGGCAGATATACAGAGTATCGTAGTGCGAAACCTGCCCGATGGTACACCATTACTGATACGCGATGTGGCAGAGGTACGCTATGGACACGCCATACGCTATGGTGCTATGACCTACAATGAAGGAGAGCAGGTGTCCGGTGCCGTGGTCATGATGCTGAAAGGTGCCAATAGCAATGAAGTGATCAAAAATATAAAGAAGCGCATAGCCGAGATACAAAAGACCATGCCAGAGGGTGTGGTCATAGATGCCTTTCTGGATCGGACCAAGATGGTCAATAACTCCATTCATACCGTCAGCAAAAACCTGATGGAGGGAGCGCTGATCGTCGTCTTTGTGCTGGTATTGTTTCTGGGCAATTTCCGCGCAGGCATACTGGTGGCATCAGTCATACCGCTGGCCATGCTGTTTGCTGTGATCATGATGAACCTGTTTGGCGTCAGTGGCAATCTTATGAGCCTCGGCGCACTGGACTTTGGGCTGATAGTAGACGGTGCGGTGATCATAGTAGAGGCCGTCATGCACCACATGGTCTCCGGCCAGCGCTACCAGTCTGCCACGCGGGTCTCCCAGCCTGAGATGGACACGGTAGTAGACCACGCCGCATCACGTATGATGAATAGCGCTGTCTTTGGCCAGATCATCATCCTGATCGTGTACCTGCCTATCTTCTCACTGCAGGGCATAGAGGGCAAGATGTTTAAGCCGATGGCACAGACAGTGGCCTTTGCCTTACTTGGCGCCTTCATCCTGTCCCTCACCTATATCCCTATGATGAGCGCCCTCTTCCTCAGCAAAAGTGTACCGCACAAAAAAAACCTCTCTGACCGCATGATGGAGCGTATAGAGCAGCTCTACGAGCGTACGCTGGCACGCCTGCTGCGCGTCAAGGTGGCCGTGATCGGAGCTGTACTGCTACTATTCGCGGTTTCCATATTTGTACTCACGCGGCTGGGTGGTGAGTTCATACCCACGCTGCCAGAGGGAGACTTTGCCGTAGAGACACGGGTACTGCCAGGTAGCAATCTCACTACCTCTATCGCCGCTGTCTCGCAGGCATCTGCACTGCTGCAGGCACGATTTCCTGAGATCGTAAAGATAGTAGGCAAGACTGGTAGCAGTGAGGTGCCTACAGATCCGATGCCGATAGATGCCACAGATATGATGATCATACTCAAAGATCGCAGCCAGTGGACCTCTGCCCATACCTATGATGAGCTCGAGGCCAAAATGAGTAAAGAACTTGAGGCGATACCAGGTGTCAGGTTCGGCTTTCAGTATCCTGTGGCCATGCGCTTCAATGAGCTGATATCAGGCGCGCGGCAGGATGTGGTCTGCAAGATCTTTGGCGAAAATCTCGACACGCTGGCACTCTACGCCAAAAAGCTCGGCGATATCTGTGGCAGAGTGCAGGGTAGCAGTGGGCTCTATGTAGAGGCCGTGACCGGCATGCCGCAGATAGTGATACACTATGACAGGGCTGCTATAGCACAGTACGGCCTCACCATCAGTAGTGTAAATCGTGTGGTCAATGCGGCCTTTGCCGGAGAGAGCAGTGGTACGGTATATGAAGGGGAGCGCCGCTTTGACCTCGTAGTGAGACTCGCCGGTGACAAGCGCAAAGACCTGACAGATGTACAGGACTTGCTCATAGCCACTCCTGCCGGCACGCAGATACCACTGCGTACCGTGGCCAGCGTAGAGGTAGTAGATGGGCCCAACCAGATACAGCGCGAAAACTCGCAGCGAAGGATCATAGTAGGATTCAATGTGCGCGGGCGCGATGTGCAGAGCATGGTAGGGGAGCTGCGCACCAGAGTGGAGCAGCAGGTCAAGCTACCTCCCGGCTACTACATCACCTATGGTGGCGCCTTTGAGAATCTGGAGGCGGCCAAGGGCAGGCTGCAGATAGCAGTGCCTGTAGCACTCGTACTGATATTCCTGCTGCTCTATTTTGCCTTTGGCTCTATCAGGCAGGGGCTACTCATTTATTCAGCTATCCCGCTGTCTGCTATAGGAGGTATTCTCGCATTGGCCACACGTGGTATTCCTTTCAGTATCTCTGCAGGCATAGGCTTCATAGCCCTTTTTGGCGTAGCCGTGCTGAATGGTATCGTACTCATTGCAGAGTTTAACCGTCGTAGCGAGGAGGGTGAGACCGACCTGATACGCATCGTAGCCGAGGGTACTAAAGTACGCCTGCGGCCGGTACTGATGACAGCCTTTGTCGCCTCACTGGGCTTCCTGCCCATGGCGCTCAGCTCCGGCGAGGGGGCCGAGGTGCAGCGTCCGCTGGCTACAGTGGTCATAGGTGGTCTGCTCGTGGCCACATTCCTTACACTATTTGTTTTACCTATACTCTATATAATGTTCAGCCAGGGTTCTGCCTCCGGCCGCAAGGCCATGCCGGTGACTGTAGCGGTCATCTTCTTTTCCCTCTTTACTACGCAGCAGCTTCACGCGCAGGCTACCATCAGCCTGCAGGCAGCCATAGACTCTGCGCTGCGCAATAACCTCTCCGTAAAAAATGAACGCCTCAAAGCCGAATACCAGCACCGCCTGATCAGATCTGCGGCTGTGATACCCGGCACCAGTATCTCAGCAGAATACGGACAGATCAATAGCGCCTACCTCGATGCTAAGGTCAGTATCGGCCAGACTATAAATTTTCCTACGGTCTACATCAGGCAAAAATCGCTCTACACGGAGGAATGGAAGAATAGCCTGCTCAATACCGGCATCCGAGAGACGGTCCTGCGCAGGCAGGTGTCTCAGTCCTACTATACGCTGATATACCTGCAGGAGAAGCAGCAGCTCCTGCTGCAGAATGACAGCCTCTTTGCACGTTTCCTCAGCGTCTCTACCCAGCGCTTTGACCGCGGAGCCAGCAATGTACTGGAGAAAGCTACAGCAGAGAACCAGCGCGGCCAGATAGCGCTGCAGCTCGCACAGGTGCAGCAGGATATAGAGCTGGAGCAGCTCAGGTTTCAGCTACTGCTGAATACAACCACGCCACTCCTGCCGGACCCGCAGGCCCGCAGGGCAAAACCCGCAGGCGCTATGGATACTGCTACTTTCTCTGCGCTGCCGGCCTTGCAGTACTACCGCCAGCAGCAGCAGGTAGCCGTGGCCGCTACGCGCCTGGAGCGATCACGCCTGCTGCCTGATCTCGCCATAGGTTACAATCTTATGAGTATGAAAGGCACCGGCGCGGATAATGTCAGTTACAATACGGTGCCTCGTTTTCACTCCTTCCAGGTGGGCCTGGGGCTGCCTGTCTTCTCGGGCTGGCTGCAGGCGCGTATCCGCGCCGCACGGGCCAATGAGATGATAGCTGCCAATGAGTATGAGGCGCAGCGGCAGGGTTTTCAGGTGGCCTACCAGACGGCGCTGGCGCAGTATGATCGGTATGCAGCTGCAGTACAGTACTATGAAACCACAGCACTCAAAAATGCCGACCTCATCTCCACCACTGCCACCAGGCAGTACAATGGTGGAGATATCAACTACCTGGAGTGGGTACTGCTCATAGGCCAGTCCGTCACCATCCGCAGTGACTATATAGAGGCGGTGAAAAATATGAACCACAGTATGGCGGAAATCAATTCCTATATCGTAAAACAATAAGAAGCAAAATGAAAAAGACGATCGTATATATCATAGTCACACTACTGCTCGGCTCGTGCGGTAGCCCTAAGCAGGCACCCAGGGAGAAAGTAGCAGTCAATGGCAATCGTGTGATCCTCACACCTGAGCAGTATAAAACTGCAGACATCCTGACGGACAAGGCCAGGCAGCAGCCTATCTCCTCCATACTACGTGTCAATGGTACCATAGACGTGCCACCGCAGAATATGGTCTCCATCAGTGCACCACTGGGCGGCTATCTTAAATTTACCCAGCTACTGCCGGGTATGCATCTGCGCCGGGGCGAAACCATAGCCGTGATGGAGGACCCTCAGTATATCTCCCTGCAGCAAGACTACCTCACGGCCAAAGCGAAGCTGCTCTATGCCCGGCAGGAATATGAGCGGCAGGAAGAGTTGAATAAGACCAAAGCTTCCAGTGACAAAGTGTACCAACAGGCGCAGGCAGACTACGCCACTGAGAAAGTACTCGTGAAAGCCCTCTCAGAGAAACTCCGCCTCATAGGTGTAGACCCCGACCGCCTCTCCGATGCCAATCTGTCCCGCAGCATCAATCTGACCTCGCCAATAGATGGCTATGTGTCTGCTGTGAATGCGAACATAGGCAAGTACGTCAACCCCGCCGATATCCTCTTTGAGCTGGTCAATCCTGAGGACATACACCTTGCCCTCAATGTCTTCGAGAAAGATGTGAATAAGCTATATGTAGGCCAGAAGGTGATGGCCTATACTAACGGTGATCCCTCCAAAAAATATCCTTGCAAGATCATTCTCATAGGCAAGGATCTGACGCAGGACCGCAGCTTGCGTGTTCACTGCCATTTTGAACAGTATGACCATACGCTGCTGCCAGGTATGTATATGAATGCCGAGCTGGAGGTGCAGAGCAGTGATGCAGTCACCGTCCCTTCTGATGCCATCGTGACGTATGACAATAAGCAGTATGTCTTCATAGCCCGTGGTGAGCGCGAGTACGAGATGACAGAGGTCAAAGCAGGTGCCGTGCAGGATAGTATCACAGAGATCACCGGCCAGGATGCGCGGCGCCTTCTTGCCGCTCCGGTAGTGATCAAAGGTAGTTACACATTACTCATGAAACTCAAAAACAGCGCAGATGAATAGCATGATCAGAGTCGCTGCTATCCTGCTCGGGCTGTCCCTCACACTCAGCTCCTGCCAGGAAGATACAGTCACAGGCACACTGACCGTCCGGGTAGATTGCGCTACCGGCATCACCACCGGCAGCGTATATCTCAAAAAGGATACAGTCTACCTACCCCACGAGCGCATAGAGCAGTATGAATATGCCGAGGCGCTGTCCGCCCTGCGCGAGGCCTTTTTTCGCGATCTGCCGCCAGACCACTACATCATCTATGTGCAGGCTCGTGATAGCTATCAGCACACTGTGCAGGGTCGCAGTGCCATCACTATCTATCCCCGCCACCGGCTAAACGACTACACAGTCACCGTAAAGGTAGAGTAGGAGAGAGGTTGGATATGTCTTGGTAAAAAAGCTAGCATCCGTGCCTATGAGTTTACGGTTTAGAGATGGCGTGAGTTGAATTGTGATTAATGAAAATGAGAAAATATTTTTTCCGTCATTTTATCCTTAAAATCATGATTCTTAGAAAAAGAGAATAATTCGTTTACTAGAAATTCTAAATACCGCTTTTCAGCGCAGCATACAAATCTTGTAGCTCGCTGCAAAACGAGCATATCTAATTCTAATTGAAACGTAGTCGCTAATTGTTTGGGCTTATTTCTTGAAGTATGCACTAAAAATCTATCTGACGATATTGGAAATATCAGCTCTTTAGTTAAGCTTCCAAAATCAATAAATTTTTCTAAAATAACGGGGTTGTCCCCTGTCAATTGAAACTTATTACTTCTAAAATACATTCTCCAATTATCATAATCAGCTTTGTAGTTTTGTTTGTTATGAGATATTAAAGGCACAAAGACTCTATACATTTTTCTCCATAAATCTATGCCTTTAAGAGACGCTTCAAATTCTGGAGAATTAGCAGATTTTCCAGTTTTATCGACAAAATCAAATCCAGTTTCTGCAAAGGATAATTTATCAGTTAGCTTTTCTAAAATCTCATCGTGTTCTGGAATTCGCCAATATAAACTGCTAATAAAAGGTTCAATATAGGCTAAAGCTTCCGGGCTAACTTGGTCATTCAGTTGCATTTTCCTTAATAATTCAAGATGAGGTGCTGTACGACCATCAAAATATGCATACATATCTTCGAGTAATACTGACCTTTCTTCTTTTATCGTTCCAGTGTTTCTATGATTTTCAAAAAAGGAATTAGCTGGATTGGTCTTTCTTATTTCTTCTGTCTTTTTGTCAAAAACGTAAAATTCGCCTTCTGCATTTGCAAAACCTTTTAAATAGAATTGAGGTAAATAATGATGCTTTTTGGAAGCTGTCATAATGAGAATATAAAACACAAACCCTTAAAAAAAGGGTTTGTGTTTGTGGAGCAGGTGGGAGTTGAACCCACGTCCGGACAAGTGACAGATAGACTATCTACGATGCGTAGTCACTTATTGATTGTCGGGATGCAGCAGGATAAGTGACCCTCCAACTGACTCCTTACATCTGTCATTCATAGCGGGTGCAGTAGATGAAGCTACGGCCCGTACGTTACCAGGTTTTGAGTGCCAGCGCGCTGTGTATGGTACCTCAAGCGCGGGGCACATGGTGGTTAATCAGTATATGATTAAGCAGCCATAGCGAAAGTATTCTCGCCAATTAAAAGTGTTCGCATCATGGATTAAAGAGGTATGATACACCCTCTGCACGCCGGTCTACCTCTCAGGCCTCCCGTCAATACCTGGCTGCCCCTGAGGTGATATGACAGCCTATAGACGACTATGAGCTGCAATACTGACAGTGCAAAGATACGGATTTTTAAAGCTAGTTCGCGGTTGCTACCTGTTTTACGGGGATTTGCCCCATTTCTATCATTCCTTTTTCAAATCTTCAAATTAGCTCATTTTCAAATTAATCCCGTTCTTTGCCGCCCCGATGGCCAAAACAGTCACACCATATAACAGCGAGGAGACCAAGAAACAGCAGGTCGAGCAGATGTTTGACAATATCGCTCCGACCTATGATTTTCTCAATCACTTCCTCTCGGCAGGTATAGACCGCACCTGGCGGCGCAAGGCTGTAGACTCCATCGCGGCCATACAGCCGCAAGTCATACTGGACCTCGCTACCGGCACCGGAGACTTTGCCGTAGAGAGCCTGCGGCTAAAACCCCGGCAGGTGATAGGCGGAGATATCTCCGACCTGATGATGAATGTGGGCCGCGAGAAGGCAAAGAATCTGGGCGTGGCCGATGTCTTGTCTTTCCAGCGCGTAGACTCTGAGAATATGCCCTTTGAGGACAATAAGTTTGACGCTATCACCGTTGGTTTTGGTGTGAGAAATTTTGAGCATCTGGAGCAGGGGCTGCGTGAGATGCACCGCGTGCTCAGGCCCGGTGGCAGGGTAGCTATCCTGGAGGTGGCACAGCCGGAGGCCTTTCCTATGCGGCAGTTGTATCATATCTATTTTCATTTTATCTTGCCTGTGGTAGGACGGTTATTCTCAAAGGATGTCCGCGCTTATACCTATCTGCCGGAGTCGGTGAGCGTATTCCCGCAGGGTCAGGATTTTACGGCTATATTGGAGCGGGTTGGTTTCAAAAAAACGGCATACCGACCACTTACATTTGGTATCTGTGCCTTCTATACATGCGAAAAGTAACCGTCATACTGCTGCTGTCTGTGCTGAGCCTCTTGGCTCACGCACAAAATATACCTGTGCAGAAGACGCCCAATCTGGTGGCTAAATGCCTGGTGTGCAAGACCAGCATGTACCCGCCACTCAGCATGATGCTGGAGGATGGTGTGGACCGCCATGGCCGCTACCACCCCCCACACAAGGCTGACTACTGGAGCAAGATCCGCAACTTTTACAAGCCCAATGGAGACGAGGCCAATGACCGCGAAGGCTTCAACGTACATGAGCTGGGCCGCAAGCAGATCTATTTTGGTATCGCCCTGGGCGTGAATGTGGCCAACTACAGAATCATTCACAAACCTTTCACTGGTGTGAATGATACGATTAAAAGCATGCGCCCTACCATTGGTCCCGGATTTAATCTCGGCATCATAGCCAACTGGCAGTTTCATCGGTATTTTGACCTGAGGCTTATCCCTACATTGTCTTTCTCAGACAAGTCCATCGTATATAATACAGTGGTGCGCAAAGAGCCGGTAGTGAAGCAGACGATCAGCTCTATCTATCTGGATTTCCCCCTGCAGCTCCGCTTCAAGAGCGATCCTATACGCAATACCCGCATCTATGTGATCGGCGGCGCACGCTACGATTATGACCTGGCCTCCAACTCCAGCACGCGGTCCAATACGCTGCTCAAAGTGCGAAAACATGACGTGGCTATAGAGTATGGATGCGGCGTGATGATATATTTTCCATACTTTATCATGAGTCCGGAGTTTAAAGTCAGCCAGGGTGTGATCAATGTCAACTCACCCACACAGGGCTACATCTACAGCCGCGTGATAGAGAAACTCTACTCCCGCACATATACTTTTACCCTCAATCTGGAGGGTTAATTGCTCTCGGTATTTTTCCCGCTTCTATTTACTTTGCAGTATAAATCCCAACTATGATGAACGTAAGACTTGTCATTTTCCTGCTATGCCTCTGTAGTAGCTACCGTAGCGTGGCAGCTCAGACAGCAGCCGAATACAATAATGCTCTCATGCAGGAGATATCCCCGGTCTCTGCAGCTACGGCGGCCTATCTCGATGCAGCTACTCACAGTCACAACGCTCCTCTGGCCAATGCAAAACTGGCTGCTATGCTCAAGGTGATGGAGCAGGCACAGGCACATGTCTCTGCTATGCCCGGCTACAAGGGCTACATTGGTCTGCGTGATTCTGTATTGAGCTACCTGATCTTGGCTCATACTACAGCCGCTAGCTACAGTGGAGTAATGACGGATGAGGAGATGATGAAACTCTCTTACGAGAAGATGAAGAATTACATGGAGACGTCAGATGATCTGAATGATAAACTGACGGCTTTCAATGCAGTGATCCGCAGGGAGCAGCGCCGCTTTGCAGACAAGAATGGCTTCATCATAGAGGCAAAAAGACCGATGGATGATAAATTTATGGAGATCAAGCAGGTCTTCCGTTACTATCACAAGGTCTTCCTTATTGTATTCAAGAGCAGCAGGCAGGAGGCAGATTTCATAGATAGCCTGGATGGGGGCAATCCGAAAGTGCTGGAGCTGATGCGTACGCGCTTGCAGCAATATACAGATAATGGCATCCAGCAGCTCGATACTATGCATGGCTATGCCGGGGACGCGTCTTATCTCCAGAGTGGCCAGGAGATCATGGCATTCTATGAAATGGAAGCAAAGACGAAGTTTCCCATCCTTGTGGACTACTGTCAGAAGAAGGAAAAGTTTGACCGGCAAAGTGCAGCTGTCCTGAAGCTCCCGGAGAAGGACCGTACAGATAAAATGATAGAGTCGTATAACGCTAACAGGAAACTGGTAGTAGATGCTATGACACTCTACAATAGCGCTAACCAGGAGCTAAATACTAAACGGATCGCACTGGTAGATCGCTATAATAAAGTGATGCTGAATTTTCTGGATAAGAATGCGCCACGCATGCAGTGATCTTATTTTTTACTTCAGCGCCTCCTGCAGTAGCCGGAAACCCTCTGCATTATTAGGCCGCTGCAGGGCGTAGATGATGTTGTCCTTTTCCCGCTCTGTGAGGTGAAAGCTCAGGGCTGCCTTCTGGCTCTGCTCATCTGCCGTATATTCAAAGGCGATCATCTGCACTTTGCCCATCAGTGATTCATTGGCATAGCCGAGCTTCTGGTCTACTACAAAGTCTTCATTGCTCATCTGATTGCTAAAGATCGTGCCGAGCGGATTGGTGATCATGGTGAAGAGGTCCTTCTTGTCCACACTCAGGTCATCGTACTCATGGCGCGCGCCATCGCGTATCTGTATGATCACCACCCCATCCGTATTCTCATTGATCCAATCCTTGAATGCACCAAGTACGCGGAAGGTAGCCTCATGGCCCACATTATCCAGTGCGCCGCCATCCAGGATGAAGACTTCCGGCTCTGTAGGCATCACAGAGTTCGGTAGTATCAGCGGGAAGGTAGCATTCATGCGGAGCGCACTCAGCATCGTCAGGTTCTCACCATGTTGTTGTTTGAAGAAAGGCACGAAGTCTATCGCATCCACATCCATATTACGGTTGGTCGTGTATTTGCCCACCGGCCGCATCATAAAGCTGATCGGCTGCGAGCTGATAAAGAACCGGCGCGCATCATTGGTTACTTCCGTGTGCAGTACCATCAGCGGGATATGCGCCAGGTATTCGTCCTGGTAGTAGTCCTTGATCCGCTTGTCCAGTACATGCTCCGTATTGGCGCTTAGCTTACGCTCCATCATGTAGCCACGATCTTTAAAGTAGATCACGCTATCCATATCAAACCGGTGGAATGGGAGCAGCAGGTCATTGCTCATCAGCGCCACCAGTATAGGGTTGAGCATATCTTTGGTGATATTCTCGTAGTATCTGCGGTCGGAGATATTGATGGCTTCGCCCTTGCGCTTGTGCAGGTATAGCTCCCGCATGTAGGCAGCGCCAAACATGCCACCTGAGGCGCCGGATATCATAAAGGTCTTGTCAAACAGTTGTCCTTTCAGCAGGCTGTCTGCATGCTGCATCACCACTGTGGCAAATCCCGCCGCACGCATACCACCGCCACTCACATTGATGAAGAGTAGCTTAGGCTTTTTGCCGGCAGGTAGGAGATGGGCATTTTTGCTGCGCCAGTTTTCCAGTATGGTGGTGAAATGAGAGAGGTCGTTACGGATATTTTTGGGCGTGGATATCTCACGGAAATGGTCTATGTCATACTTCGCCTTAGGCTGATAGCTGATACCATAGGCGTGGCTCTGATAGCCCAGCACATCGATCTTGTACAGTGCATTGACAGCTACAAAGAATAATACAATAGCCGTTGTAGCCCAGCCCTCAGCCCAGTACATCAGTACGCCAAACAGTGACATCACTATAGAGAGGAAAAGAAATACGCTGGCTGCTGCTGGTATCTGAAAGAGGTTATTCTCCATAAAGAAGCCTATGCCTACTATAGAGAAGAGCGTGACGATCTGTACAAAGAGTGC
Organism: uncultured Chitinophagaceae bacterium; assembly: GCA_964571705.1. GTDB lineage: Bacteria > Bacteroidota > Bacteroidia > Chitinophagales > LD1 > UBA1941. The sequence goes on along the minus strand of CAZNDJ010000028.1, from coordinate 6,134 downwards.
ATTGGAGTGATGCTGGCGGTATATGAGGCGGACAGTCTCCGGGTGGTAGCGCTCCAGAGACTCTACCGTGCGGATGCGGAGATTGTATGCTATGTAGTGATCTGCAAAGCGCTCACTCTGGTGCTCATTGCTGGTCTCCTCAGATGCCGGGCGAAACCATTTGAGCCGCCAGCCCCCTTTCTTGCGGTGTGCCTCTGCTTCCAGTGCATTACGGTTAGTAAATGTGAAATAGACCGAAGTGAGCAATAATATTGTCACGAAGCCTATCGCAAAGCCTACGAGGCTAAAGAAAATTTTAGCTGTCGAGTAGCTCTGGCTCTCCGTCTGAAACCGCACGATAGCCGTAAAGTAAGTGATGAGGAAGATGATCGGTATGATGGAGTTATTCAAAAAGAAAACTCCCATAGGCCGCTGAAAGCGCGCCATGAAATGGAAACGGTAGCTATGCAGCATGTAGCAGTTGAGATTCCACGATACGTAGAAAGCTCCAAAGCCCACGCCTACGAGTGTAAATGCCAGGTACCCCGTATGATCCAGGTACTCCGGATCATAAAACAGGTACGGAGCACCATAGCTGATACCCAGATTGCCGGCCACGAGAAAGAACAGGAGTACCCAGAATGCCAGCAGTAGCTGGTACCGCTTTAGTGATACGACGACCAGCTGTACCGGAAAGAAGTAGTATATCTTCCTGAAGATCTGAGGCAAGGGATGAAGTGTTTACACTCCAAATTTGTCGAAACTTCCTCTCTGTCAATAGCTTTTTGACAATAATTATGCACGGAGAAATGTGCTTTTGGCCGTTAATTGCCTTGCCACTCGATGGCACCTACGCTATGCCGGCTGCCACGGCTAAAGTCATACAGGTCATCCGGCCGTTGCGTGAGGGGATTGCCCTTTTCGCGCAGAGGGGAGTAGCTGCTGTCCGGCCTGTAGTCATTATACTGCTCATTATAAAAGAGCGTATTGATCCGGCTGTTGAATACACAGCTATCATCCAGCGCCTGTACGAGATGAAAGGTATCCACATTGGCCGTCAGGTTGCAATAGCTGAAATGGACATTCAGCAGTGATGGAGGCGTGGTGAGAAATAGTTCATTATCCTGGCTGCCAGCTACTACGCTGTTATTGATCGTGGCGGTAGTAGCGTACGGGCCCAGTGGGGTCGTGCCGTCCAGGTAGTATAGATGATCCACCACGGTGAGGGTAGGATTCTGGTGGTTCGTGTACTGATTGTACACGTTGGCCATGGTACAGTTGTTGAGGTTGTAGGTGCCACCTAGTGCCAGTACTACCATATTGCCACCTGAGGAGTGCATCAGGCAGTTAGTGGCAGTGAGATTGGTACGCAGTGCAGTCAGCGCGCTGCTGGAGCAGTTTCGTATGATGCATTTGTCCAGCGTCACTGTTGGTATGCCATTGCTGCCATAGTTGCGGATATCAGAGGTAGTGATCTGGGCATTGGCTATCACATCCAGCACATATTCGTCAGAGATGCCAAAGGTAGATTGGTCCACTATCACATGGTCCATACTGATCACCGCATCACGGCTGTAGGTGATGCCCAGCCACTGTCCCGGAGCATTCTGATAGTCACGGCGTATGTATTGGAATACGATAGAATCACTCCAGCTATTGCCATGTGCATTCAATGTTCCGTCTACTGTGATCACCGCATTAGGTCCCATGTATATCTGGGTGTGGGGCTGGAGATTCAGCGTAGCTCCTGGTTTGATCTCCAGGATAGGCAGGCCGCCATTTTTGTTTACGATGATATGCGGCTTGTCATTAGGCCAGGTCACATTGGATACCACGCTATCGCTAAAGTGGTAATAAGCATTCTGCCCCATAGCCTCCAGTATTACATTCTGCGTAGCACCATTGGTGGTAAACTGTATCTGGTCCAGTATCACAAAGGGATTATTCAGATTGTTTGGGTTCACAGTTACTTCTACAAATATATAGATACTGTCATGTGCCGGTATATCTACATCCTTAAACTCCGTACCCGATACACCATCCACATTGATACGAAACTGGTTGCCCTGCAGCTGCATCAGTTTGATGTCGGATACCAGGAGCGACTTGCTCTGTGTATTGCGCACCTTTAAGTACCGCGTGGTAGAGCCCAGCGTGGTGAATACCGTGTCAAAAGTCAGCGTATCCGTAGAGAATGACAGCGCGCCAGTTTTCGAAAACTCCTCCTTATGGCAGCTATTCATCAGCAGGGTAGCTAGCAGTATGGGGATGATGACTATGAGGGCCTTGGCTATTTTCACGCAGTGATTTTGGGCGATAAACGTAAGGAAAAAGAATTTATTACACAGCTCGCTGTTTGCATTAGTCTAATGTCTATCGTCTCGTGTCTCAGGTCTATTTGACCGCTATACAGCTGATCTCCACATTCACATCCTTAGGCAGGCGGCTCACCTGTACTGTCTCCCGTGCCGGGAAATCATCCTTGAAATAACTGCCATACGCCTCATTTACCTTGGCAAAGTCGTTCATATCCTTCAGAAAAATAGTCGTCTTCACGATATGCGTGTAGTCCATGTGGTAGGCCTTCAGGATGCCACCTATATTCTGCATGACCAGGGCTGTCTCACCCTCTATCGCGCCTGAGTATAGCTCGCCGGTAGACGGGTTGATCGCTATCTGGCCGGACATGTATAGTGTGCCATTTACCATCACTGCCTGGCTGTATGGGCCTATAGGTGCCGGCGCTGCTGTAGTAGGGCTGATATGTTTCTCCATGATTATTCTAAATTTGGCTCACTGTAAAGATAATAACTGGCAGCAGCGATAAAAGAAAGATATGAAAGTACTGATCATAGGAGAGGATGACCGTTTTGCGGACCTGAGGGACCGCCTCGCTACCAATCCCGCCCTGGAGGTAGACCGCTCCGATGGCGATAGCGAGGAGGACTACGACCTCTATGATGTGATATTCGACCTCAATTTTGACGATGATCCATCTAACATGGAGCTCTATGCCCAGCTCAAGGATATACCTGTATTCGTCAGCGCGGTCAAGCTCTCCCTGGCCGAGGCAGTCTACACCAGCGGGGCCAAAGTGAAGTGCCAGCTCTTTGGTATCAATGCTTTGCCCACCTTTATGGCACAGTCTAAGTGGGAGGTGAGCGCCTACCGCAAATTTGAGATACCAGCCCTGACCGACCTGATGAAGGTATTTAATATTGACTTCCTCATGGTAGAGGACCGTGTAGGCATGGTCAAGCCGCGCGTCATCTTTATGATCATCAATGAGGCCTGCTATACACTACAGGAGGGCACTGCCTCTATAGAGGATATAGATATGGCTATGGAGCTGGGTACTAATTATCCCTTCGGGCCGTTTGAATGGTGTGACCGCATCGGTATCACCAGCGTGTTTGAGACGCTGGCGGCCATGTATGAAGACACCAAGGACGAGCGCTACAAAATCTGCCCGCTGATGAAGACCAAATACCTCAAAGGCGAGACCTTCTATCGTGCTGCCAAGAAAGAATCAAAGAAAAAAGGAGAACTCGATTTCTGATGATCACTCCCAAGATACGCGTACTAAAGCGCACCCAGATCAATGAAGCGAAGTGGAATGAAGTGATCCGCACTGCCTCCAATAGCCTGCCCTATGCCTACACCTGGTATCTCGACGCCCTCTGCCCAAAGTGGATGGCCCTGGTAGTAGGAGAGTATGAGGCGCTGATGCCACTGCCTGTAGGGCGCAAGTGGGGTATGCTTTTCGTTTATCAGCCGCTCTTCTGTCAGCAGCTAGGTGTCTTTTACAAGCGGCGCAGTGATGTGATACTGGAGGCCGTGGTCAAGGACGCACTCAAGCGTTTCTTCTTTGTCAATCTGAATACGAACTATGATAATCAGCTATCCTCCCTGCCGGCCAGGACACAGAGCAGGAAAAAGAACCTGATCCTGCACCTCTCTGGCAAGCATAGCGCAATACAAAAAAACTACTCTGAGAATACGACCCGCAATATCAAGAAAGCAGCCAAAGCCGGATTAGTGTTTGAGGAAGGAGGCAAGAATGACTTTCAGCAGTTCACGGATTTCTACATTAAGTACACAGCCCGGAAAGACAAGAATTTCAAATCGCGTCATGCAGATTTTCTGCATCGCCTCACGCAGCAGTTTCAGATGCATAGTTGCGGCAGGCTTTTCACGGTGAAAAATACGGATGGAGAAATCTGTGCCGGTGCTATTCTCATCGAGCATGGTCAGAGGGTCATTCATCTGCTGCCCGCGGCAGACGATCATGCCAGGCAGAATGGCGGTATGCACTACCTTGTGGATGGTATATTGGCACACTATGCCGGCACGGACAAGATTTACGATTTTGAGGGCTCTTCAGTAGATTCCATCGCTCGCTTCTACGAGGGTTTCGGCGCAGAAAACCAGCCCTTCTTCATGCTCAGCAAATCACTTTTCAAGCGTAGTAAATAGGTACTGCCAGTTATGCCAGCCTGCCCTCCTCCTCAGTGTGGCGTGATACAGATATCACAAACCACACCATGAATACAGCAAAAGCCGCAGCTGATACGATCTCCACGATGGTCAGCCAGTGATTGTACCAGTAGTAGTAGTAGCTATTCAGCGCGGCTAGTACGAGCATCAGACGGATCACCTCAGCCCATACAGTCCACTTCTTTTGCTCAAAGATGCCGCCTATGATCAGGATAGACACTGTCAGTATGGCCGCAAAGAACCACTTGTAGAAGGTAGTGATAGAAGCAAAATGGTCCAGGTATGCGATAGTGCCCGCCAGGGTGATGATGAATTGCACCGTACCATACACGCGGAATAAGGTAGTAGTATCAGCATCATACTTGGTATATACTTCCTTGTCCACCTCTTTTACCGGCTGGAAACCTCCCATATACTCAGGCAGCCAACCCGGACGTGCAGTGATCATGCGCAAGCGGTCTGCCCATTTCATCTGCTTCATTTTTTCACCCATCTCTACGTAGTAGTGTACATTGGCCCATACTGGGTTCCAGCTTTTAAACTGTGTCGTGATACCGTAGGTGATCTCCTCAGCATCATCCTCCACGCGAAAGGTGCCAAAGAGCCTGTCCCAGATGATAAATACACCTGCGTGGTTCTTGTCTATGTACTTAGGATTTACCGCATGATGTACTCTGTGGTGCGATGGCGTATTAAAGATATACTCTATCAGCGGGTGCATCTTGCCTATCGCACGCGTATGTATCCAGAACTGGTACAGCGTATCTATGCCCGCAGCTATACCAAATGTGAGCGGATCGAAACCCAGTATCGGCAGTGGCAGGAAGATGAAAAAAGCAATGAGATTGTGTATCCATGACTGGCGCAGTGCTACTGAGAGGTTGTACTCCTCACTCTGGTGGTGTGCTACGTGTGCGCCCCAGAAGAAGTTGATCTCATGGCTCAGCCTGTGTGCCCAGTAGAAGAGGAAATCGAACAGCACCAGGCACAGTGCAAATGCCCACCATGTTTTGGGCAGCGTCAGCAGCGCAAAGTGGTTATGGATGTAGATATACAGGCCAAAGATCAAACCCTTAGACAGTGCCCCGGATATCTGGCTGCCTATGCCCATGGCAAAGTTTGACACGGTATCATTCAGCCGGTAGTAGTTCTTCTTCTTGCGGTAGCCGTAGTATGCCTCTAGCAGCACCAATATGATAAAGGCAGGGATCGCATAAAATATCGGACTTTTCATGAAGCGCTTCGTTTTGGGACAGTGAATTTAACGCATCTCTGTGAATCGGTAAAGGGCAAAAATGAATCGGCAGACGAGTATTTCAGCTAAATTACCGCTTCATTCGGTCAAAGGTCAGAATTATCGCACTTTTGACAGTATTAAATGAGCTAAGTCAGCAGATGGCTTCAAGTCAGGACATGCAGCGTTACCTCCTTACCCTTTTCAGGGTATCCGGTATCCTCTTTGTTTTGACAGGTTGTTTCTTCCTGTTTACGGTCTTTATTTCACTATCACGTCCGGATATCTTGCTCTATGACATGAGGGGCTACGGTATATCTGTCTTTGTAGCCATTGTTTGTTTTTCTTTTGCCTATACATTGTATGTCCTGAGCCGCGATGCCCCCGGCAGAAAATAAAAAAGCTCCTTTGCAGGAGCTTTTAC
>CAZNDJ010000027.1:0-34725 GCA_964571705.1 uncultured Chitinophagaceae bacterium | reverse complement strand
CACCCACTACGATACCTGATGTAGCAGAGAACATATGTACGGCGCGAAGCCTCTCACCAGTGAAGGATTTTACTTTTTTCCAGCTGAGGCCGCCGTCAGAGGTGTGTACCATCAGGCCGGATTCGCCGACGGCGTAGCCATTGTTTTCATCTATGAAATCTACGCCCATCAGGTGATCCACCTTGCCAAAGAAGCCATTGCCTCCCTTTACGATACGCCAGCTCTGGCCACCATCTGTACTCTTGATGATCTCTCCCTGATAGCCTACAGTATATCCGGTAGAAGTATTTACAAACTTCATGGTTTGATAGAAGTCGCCATTCTCTTTCACCACATGATAGGTAAGACCACCATCTGTAGAGCGTACCACTGTACCGTAGCCACATACCACCACCGTGCTATCATCCAGATAGGCGCAGCCTATGAATGTATGCAGCGAGTCAAAATAGGCCTGCTGCCAGGTAGCACCGCCATCCGCGGTATTGTATATAGGGCCGCCTCGGTAGCCCCAGCCACAGGCTGCTACGCCACGCTGCCTGCCATAAAATGACAGTTGATTGATAGCGATGCTGCTGAAGTTGAGATCGGTGAATGACTTTGCACTATCATTGGTATATGCGGCATGCCCATAGAAGCCACCTACGTAGCCCTCCTGAGCTGAGAAGAACTGCATCGTATAGAGTGTGGAAGTCATCACTGAGTCAGGTATAGTCCATGTATGACCGCCATCCATAGTGCGCATGATAATGCCTGATAGATAGCGTGGCCCGCCACAGATGTAGCCCACAGAGTCATTTACAAATTTGATATCATTCAGGTCATAGGCAGTATGCGAGTCGACCCGCTGCGTGTGCAGTGTCATCTCGCCTTTGTGGCAAGAGGCCAGGAGGCACAGTAGCATAGCAACACCTATATGTAGATGATACCTCAGCACTGTGCTATCGCATTTAATATAACACTGCATGCAAAGTCGATCTCTGCAACCGTTATGATGAGTGGAGGTCCGATGCGCATAGACTGCGGAGCGAAGAGGAACCAGTCCGTCAGAACACCATTGGCTATACAGGTATCTATTATCCTTTTATTCTGCTCAAAGCTGTCAAACTCAAGAGCCATCATCAGTCCTTTGCGATGCACAGACCTGATGAGCGGGTGCTTGAGCTTTGACTCAAATAGCTGCCCTTTACACTCCACATCAGCTATGAGCCTTTCATCCTGCAAGACCTGTAGTGCGGCCAGCCCTGCTGCGCAGCTCACAGGATGCCCGCCAAAAGTGGTGATATGGCCCAGTACCGGATTGTCAGTCAGGTCATGCATGATACGCCTGTCTGCTATAAATGCCCCCAGGGGCATACCTCCGCCAAAAGCTTTTGCCAGCAACAGTATGTCAGGGATAATGCCGTACTGCTCAAAAGTGAACATGGATCCGCAGCGCCCAAAGGCTGTCTGTATCTCATCTACGATGAGTAGTGCACCAGTCTCCGTACAGCGCTGTCGTAGCGCCTGCATATAGGCTGCAGATGGGATAGTCACCCCCGACTCGGCCTGCACGGGATCTATGACCACGGCAGCGGTATGAGATGATATCTGCTGCAGATCGTCCATATGGCCATACTGCAGCTCCAGCACATCTGGTAGTAGTGGGCGAAAGGCTCTCTTGAAGTATTCATCACCTATCAGGCTCAGTGCACCCTGAGTAGATCCGTGATAGGAGTTTTTGAAATGAACGAATTGTGTCCGGCCAGTGTGGCGCTTGGCCAGCTTCATAGCGCCCTCTACCGCCTCCGCGCCGGAGTTGGTAAAGTAAACCGAATCTAGAGACGCAGGCAGTATATCAGTCAGCGCCTTGGCAAAGGCAGTCTGAGGCGATGCTACAAACTCACCATATACCATCAGGTGCATATATTTTGCGGCCTGAGCCTGTACAGCCTGCACGATACGCGGATGCGAGTGGCCCAGGCTGCTGACGCTGATGCCGGATATCAGGTCCAGGTACCTACGGCCCTCAGGGCCATACATATAGACGCCCTCTGCCCGCTCTATCTCTATCATGAGCGGGGCGGTACTGGTCTGAGCCACATGCTGCAGGAAGACCTGTCTCGGTGTAAGCATGTGATAAATATAGGAAAAGACGTGCTGACGGGTCAGCGTTTCGATGCCGATTTCATCCGCTCCGGCCTCAAACTATCCACACGCGGGCAGCCACCATTCCACAGGTGGCCAAATTTTCCTTGCTTTGCATCGTCCACTTAGTGTATGAAATATTTCTCCGCAGGGTTTTACTATGTCCGCTACCGTATCCTGGGGCAGATCATATCCTATACCTACCGCAAGTTTAGCCTTAAGGTCTGGCTGCTTTCTATCTTTTTCATATTCATGTTCTTTCTCAATCAGCTGGGGCATATCCTGTTCAGGCTCATTGATGAAATATTTTATCGTGGCTATCGCAAGGTGCAGATCAAGCAGCCCGTCTTTATCATAGCCAATCCACGTAGCGGCACCACCTACCTGCACCGCCTCATCAGCATGGATGAAAAGCGCTTCGCGTTTACCAAGTTTGCTCACACCTTTTTTATGACGGCTTCCTTTACCAAACTGGCCAATCTGGTACAATGGGTAGATCGCCACGCAGGCCGCTTCATCAGCCGCACGCTCAATAAACTGGATGAGGTTTTCTGGGGTGGCTGGGATGATATACATGCGATGGGATTTAATAAGGCCGAGGAGGATGAGCTCATCTTTGCACAGATGATGATGAGTATTGGTGCCTTCATTCCCTTCCCGTATTATGATGTGATACATGGCAATAAGTTTCTGGACCGCGAGCCAAAGCATGTGCGCCGCAATGTGATGGACTTTTACGAAAGCAGTGTGAAGCGCTTTATGCATGCTGCTGGTCAGGACCGGACCTACATGGCCAAAAATGTGATGAGTACCGGCCGCTTCCAGTCGCTGCTGGAGCGGTTTCCTGATGCTAAGATCATCTATATCGCGCGCCATCCCTACGAGGCATTGCCATCTATGACGAGTATGTTCTCAGTCATGTATGGCAAATCGATACCCGACAATGATCCCCGCAGGCTGGCCTTTGCAGAGCTGGGCATACAGTTTTACCTCTACCTGGCCGAGATGCGCAAGGTGATACCTGCATCGCAGTTTATTGCGCTGAAATATGACGACCTCGTAGACCATCCCAAGGATACGGTACTGAAAGTCTATAAGCACTTTAACTGGCAGGTCTCAGACCAGTTTGCCGCAGCGCTGGAGAAAGAAGAACGTCGCCAGAAAAACTACCAGTCAAACCACGACTATAGCCTGGAGAAATATAGCCTGAGCAAAGAGTACATCTATGAGCAGCTCTTTGAGGTCTTCCACGAGTTTGGCTTTGAGAAATAAGGTCAGCCGTTCCGGTTGATCGTGATCGTAGCGGGGATCGGTGCCTGTATATTGTTTTCCCTGATAGCTATATTGACTGCCTCTTGCACCTCAGACATCATAGATGCCAGGTCTGATGCCATGGCGTAAGGCTTGACCGCCAGGGTGATGCCACCGCTGATCTGCACTACATCTACAGTGGCAGCAGGAGTCTTTAGTACTTTAGGATTTGCATTGACGGCACCCAGGATCACTGAGCGTACGCGCGCCAGATCGCTATCTCCCGTCACTACTACCTGAAACTCGCCGCGCAGATTTCCAAACCGTGATTGATTGACGATCGTGCCATTAGACACTGCACCATTAGGTAGTATCACGGTTTTGTTATTGCCTGTCAGCAGGATGGTATTGAATATCTGTATCTCGGTCACTGTGCCTGTCTGGCCCTGCGCCTCGATAGTATCGCCCACTTTGTACGGTTTGAAAATCAGGATGAGTACGCCTCCGGCAAAATTGCTCAGGGAGCCCTGAAGTGCGAGGCCTACGGCGAGGCCGGCTGCACCCATCACGGCTACGAGAGAGGTGGTCTGTATGCCGAGTATCTCTGCTACTGTGATGAGCAGAAATATTTTCAATCCGATATTGATCAGGCTGGAGAGGAAAGACTGGAGGGAGGAGTCCAGTTTCTCGCGGTGCATCGCTTTAGCGATCAGCTTGGACAGCCTGTTTACCACCCATAGGCCTACCACAAAAAAGATGACAGCAGCTATCAGCCGCGGTGTATAGTGCATAAAGCGGTCGCCGAGAGAGACCAGATAAGGCTCTATTTTTCTTTCGTACATGATGTGTGAGATGTTTGGAGGATGATACTATCAAATATCAAGCCCGTATTTGCGCGAGGTAGCCTTGGCTATCTCATAGCCGGCATCGGCATGGCGTATCACGCCCATAGCAGGGTCATTGTGCAGGACGCGGCCCAGCCTGCGTGAGGCATCATCGCTGCCGTCTGCTACGATCACCATACCCGCGTGCAGAGAGTAGCCCATGCCTACGCCACCACCGTGGTGGAAGCTGACCCAGCTGGCGCCACCGGCAGTATTGATCAGCGCATTCAGTATAGGCCAGTCTGCTATCGCATCAGAGCCATCCATCATCGCTTCGGTTTCCCTGTTAGGAGACGCTACCGAGCCTGTATCCAGATGGTCGCGGCCTATCACGATAGGAGCCTTGACCTTGCCTTCTTTTACGAGCTGATTGAATGCAAGACCGGCTATCTCTCTATCTCCCATACCCAGCCAGCAGATGCGCGCAGGCAGGCCCTGAAAAGCGATCTTCTCCTGCGCCATATCGAGCCAGCGGAGCAGCCCTGCATTATCCGGGAAGAGTTCCTTTAGCTTGGCATCGCAAACGGCGATATCAGCAGGATCTCCACTCAGGGCAACAAAGCGAAACGGCCCCTTGCCCTCGCAGAATAGCGGACGTATATATGCCGGTACGAATCCCGGAAAATCAAATGCATTCTGCACGCCGCGCTTGTCTTTGGCCTGGCCGCGCAGGTTATTGCCATAGTCAAATGTGATGGCACCGCGCTCCTGCAGCTCGAGCATCTGGCGCACATGGCGCGCCATGGTATCCAGTGAGCGGCGCTTGTACTCCTCCGGATCACTGTCGCGCAGTACGCGTGCCTGCTCTACGCTGAGCCCCTCAGGGAAGTATCCTATCAGCTCATCATGTGCAGATGTCTGATCGGTCAGAGTGTCCGGAGTGATATTGCGGTCCAGCATCCTCTGCAGCAGGTCTACCACGTTGCAGAGTACGCCTATAGATACAGCTTCTCCGTTTTTCTTTGCCTCCAGAGAACGGTCTATAGCCTGGTCTATATCGGAGTAGTATTCATCCAGGTATCGTGTCTCTATACGTTTTTTGATGCGCCACTCCTCCATCTCGGCTATCAGTGCCACGCCTTCATTCATAGTGATGGCCAGCGGCTGTGCACCACCCATACCACCCAGGCCGGCGGTCACATTGAGTGTGCCCTTTAGTGTATTGCTATAATGCTGTGCCGCGATAGAAAGGTATGTCTCATAGGTGCCCTGCACGATACCTTGTGTACCGATATAGATCCATGAGCCGGCAGTCATCTGGCCGTACATGATGAGGCCTTTCTTTTCCAGCTCGCGAAAGTGCTCCCATGTAGCCCATTTGCCCACGAGGTTGGAGTTGGCTATCAGTACACGTGGAGCATCTTTGTGCGAGCGCAGTATGCCTACAGGCTTGCCACTTTGCACCAGCAGTGTTTCATCTTCTGCCAGGTTTTGCAGACATGATATGATCTTGTCAAATGCCTCCCAGGTACGTGCGGCTTTGCCTATTCCTCCATATACTATTAGGTCTTCTGGACGCTCAGCTACCTCGGGGTCGAGGTTATTGCACAGCATGCGCAGTGCAGCTTCTTGTACCCATCCTTTGCACGAGAGTGTTGTGCCGCGAGGGGCAGTAATGATCCTTTTATCGCTGGTAGTAGAAGACATGACTATAGTTTTGTTGCCGCAAATTATAAAACTTAAACAAACAGCCTGATTAAGAGTTTGTTGGCTTTAAAAGCAATTTATTCCCCACATTGGGAAATCCCCATTTTGATTGACCGAAGAAAATACCGTAATGGCCAAGTACTAGGAGCTTTTAGCGGTGATTATGAGTAAATTACATCATGAAAAGAACTAAGCATATCTTCTACGCCGATGATGATCTGGATGATCAGGAATTATTCAAAGAGGCCATAGAAGAAATAGATGGAACCCTTGACCTGCATATACGTAATGATGGCCATGCATTGCTAAGCCTGATACAGAGCCCGCCACCTGCTCCGGATGTCATTTTTCTCGATCTCAATATGCCTATGATGAATGGCTATCAGGCGCTCACTGAGATCAGGAGCAATAGCAAGACACAGAATATTCCGGTCATCATCTTCTCTACATCTGATGATGTGAAAGCTATCAGCCGCTCCCGCCAGCTCGGCGCTAATCTCTATGTGCCCAAGCCGACCAGCTATAAGCAGATAAGAAATGTCATCAGGCATAGCCTCGGCATAGATTGGTCCAGTTTTCGTACTGATGATGCAAATTTTGTTTTCAGAGCTTCCTAAACTATGACAGATACCCACAGCCAGGCTGCTGATACCGTAGCCGAATCCTTTCTGAAAAATCTGAGAGCCGCTACCGGTCCGATGCACAGCGCACTGGAGGCCAATCCTGTGTCAGCATCACTGATGTCACCGGAGCTCAATAGAGATACATACAAGCACTACCTGATACTGATGGGAGAGGTCATCTCCTTTACGGAGAGGTCTATATTCCCTGCGGTAAGGGATATCGTGCCTGATGTAGATCAGCGCCACAAATCAGGCCATGTACATGCCGACCTCGCTTTACTGAAAGATATGCCTACAGAAGATCCCGCACTGTTTCACCCGGATGAAAAAAGTTTTAGCGTCCCATTTGCCATGGGCTACATGTATGTAGTGGAAGGCTCGACACTGGGTGGTCGCGTCATACTGAAGCATATCCAGGATAAGCTCGGACTGACTGCAGATCATGGTGCATCCTTCTTTGCAGGATATGGAGCAGAAACGGGTGCACGATGGAAAGCGTTTTTGTCCAATCTGACCAGCTACGCCGAGCAGAGTGGCAAGGGCGATGAGATTATAAAAGGAGCGCAGCATGCCTTCGCTTCTATTGACCACTACTTTGCCACCCATAGCAAATAATGAGCATAAGAGATATAGTCAATCGCGACCTCGTCAACCTGGAGAACTGCGAGAGTGAACCTATTCATATACCCGGCTCTATACAGCCCCATGGCTTTCTGCTAGGTGTCAGCACCGGAGATCAGATCGAATATTGCAGCGGCAACACAGCCATACACACCGGTATGCCGGTAGAATCCCTACTCGGAAAAAATCTCATTGATATACTCGGAGCTAAGCAGAATACAGCGCTGCATGAATATCTCGCTGCGCTCACCGGTAGCTTTGCAGCGCCGATGTCCCTGACTATTGGCGAGAGAAACTTTGAGGCTACGATACACCGCACCGGTGATGTATATGTGCTGGAGTGTGAGCCTGCCATCTCGGAGGTACCAGACCTGACCGGGCTCTACACCCAGACGCGTCATTTTGCCAGCTCTATGGAGCAGGCCACCAGCCTGCAGATGCTCAGCCAGGGCCTGGCAGATGAGACCCGCCGGGTGACCGGCTATGACAGGGTCATGATATACAGGTTTGACAGTGAGTATAACGGTGAGGTGATAGCCGAGAGCCGTCTGGAGGAGCTCGAGCCATTTCTCGGGCTGCACTACCCACATACAGATATACCCCCTCAGGCACGCGAGCTCTACCGTCGCAATCTCATTCGCGTGATAGCAGACGTAGACTATGAGCCTGTACCTATCTATACCTATAGCGGCAAAACTAATAAGGACCTGGATCTGACATATTCTATCCTGCGTAGCGTATCGCCTATACACGTGCAGTACCTGCACAATATGGGCGTAAATGCATCGCTGAGTATATCACTCATGTCTGAGGGCCGGCTCTGGGGGCTTATAGCCTGTCACCACTATCACGGCCCGCGCCCGGTCAATAGCCATGCACGTATCGCGGCACGCCTGCAGGGACACTTTATGTCATCTCAAATACGCGTGCGTGAGATCGCTGAAGAGTTTGAGACCACGCAGGTGGTGAGCCAGTCTCTTGACAAAATGCTGGCAATGGACTTTGAGCTGGAGCGTAGCGCATTTCATACCATCGCAGCACAGCCGGACCTGCTGGACCTGTGCCGTGCACGCGGAGTGGCGATCATCATAGATGATACGGTCTACAAGGGCGGACTCACTCCTGATGATGCAGCTATACATGGTATTGCCCAGTGGGCAGGAGAACAGTCTGCGAATGGCTATCTCAGTTCAGCACATCTATCAGAAGCCTACCCGCCAGCGGCCTCATTGTGCGAAACGGCAGCAGGTATCGTCTATCATGCGCTGGATAAATCTCAAAGCAATAGCATCATCTGGTTTAGGCCGGAGACGGTGCATGAAGTAAACTGGGCTGGTGATCCTGCCAAGGCTATAGAAAAAGACAGGGCGCAGCTCTCTCCGCGTAAATCTTTCCAGGCGTGGAAGCAGGTGGTACAGTGCCAGAGCAAACCATGGGAGAAGGCTGAGCTAAATGCAGCGGCCAATTACGCCTACTCACTACAGAAGCATTTGAATACACTATTCCTCCGCGAAGAGGAGACCAAATACAGGCTCCTCAGTGCACGCCTCGGGGAGGCCTATCAGGAGCTGGAAAACCTCAACTGGATCAGCACACATGACCTGAAAGAACCACTCCGTAAGATACAGGTCTTTGCCTCCCGTATCATAGACGCTGACAATATAGCCCTGCCTGATAATATAACTGCACCGCTGCAAAAAATACAAGATTCTGCAAACCGCATGCAGCGTCTGATCAATGATGTGCTAAGCTACTCACGCGTGCGCAATAATGAAGACCGGCTGGTAACAGTTTCTCTGGACAAGGTCCTGAATGAAGTGGTCCTTGACCTGAATGATGAAATGATGGCCAGTGGTGCTATGGTGGACTATGATGAGTTGCCGGAGATAGAAGGCGTCTCATTCCTGCTAGCTCAGCTATTCAGCAATCTGATCCGCAACTCAATGAAATTTACGCGGGATGGTGTCATACCGCATATCGCGGTGCGCTATGGAGGGATGAAAGAATACACTCCGATCGAAGAACTGCCGATCAGGCTCTACCATCTCATCACCGTTTCTGACAACGGGATCGGATTTGAAGACAAGTACAGCAAGTCGATCTTCAAGGTATTCAGCAGGCTGCATGCACATGCTGAATACGGAGGTACCGGTGTAGGATTGGCGCTCTGCAAGAAGATCATGGAGACACACCACGGCTTTATCAGTGCGCGGGGTGTACCGGGAGAGGGCGCTACTTTCTATTTGTACTTTCCGGTGTGATCAGACGCTCACTACTGATCCATGCGTAGCGGCTATGAGAGCGCGCTCCACAGGGCGTATGGCATGCAGTGCGCGGATCGCTATCTCAGACACAGTCTCATTGCCAAAGAGACCCTGTATGGTCCTGCCCCAAAATAAACGTTTGCTGAAGTGGTGCTGCCATGTTCTGGTGTATTCAGATTCCAGCGCTTTGCGCCTCTGATTCGTTAGCGCTTCTTTTTTGATATCCACTGCTATGATCAGCTCGCTGAGAAGCTTGGCTGCATGTATGGCCATGGACATGCCATTGCCGCAGAGCGGCGTGATCAGACCTGCAGCATCACCACACATCAGGATATGATCCTCCACAGTCTTCTTGGCGGCAAAAGAAAAGTCATTGATCACTTCTGGCCTGGCAAAAAGGAAATCAGACTGAGTGAAAATGTTTTTTAAGACGGGATTCTGATACATGATATGCTCCTGTATATCCGGTATGGTCTTGTGGATGGCATTTCGCGGCCGGCGATAGAGGTAGCAGAGGTTATATTTATTGTCCTCTATCCGCGATATACCGCAGTAGCCTCCTTCGAAATTGTCCAGCCCGATCTCATCTGCCGGATAGTCGGTCTGTATATGATATTTCACTCCGAGGTAGCCGGTCCGCTCTTGTATAAAGTCGCGGTTCAGTTGTTTGTCCAGTGTGTCCCTTTTGCCATAGCTACCGATGACGAGCGGTGCAGTATAGGTCTCGTCTGTGTTAGTTTTGATGGAGAAGTAGTTTTCTGAGAATGTAACCTCGGAGACTTTTCTTTTGGTCAGTACCCCTGCACCACTACACACCGCCAGATCGCACATAGCCTGGTCAAAGGTATAGCGGCTCAGGCCAAAGGCACCCATGTCCAGCGGCGCATAAATATTCCTGCCTGAGGGGGTAGAGATGCGCAGGCGGGATATGGTGCTCGCACCGAGCCGGTACGGGTCCATGTCCAGAGACTTCAGGAATGGTAATACCTCATTGCTCACATACTCGCCGCATACTTTGTGAGAGGGATATGCCCCCTTCTCTAATACCAGTACATCGAGACCTGCACGTGAGAGCATGATAGCAGCAGTAAGGCCTGCGAGCCCGCCACCTATGATGATCACATCCCTGTCGGTAAGTATATCACTCATCTCATTTCCTGATAATGATCTGCCAGCGGAAGGCCCACATCCACCGCAGCGTGTATTTCTCTATGCCAGCATCGGCCAGCACGGCCTGCCACTCTCTGCGGGTGAGTGAGCGTGCCACCGACAGTGCGGCATCATAGCGCACCAGCGCATTGCGGGAGAAAAGTGCCGTCAGTACCTTGATAGAATAGTACGCAAACCAATGACGGTGAATATCATTGATAATAACAGCCTGCGAGGCCAACTGGTGCATACGCCGCATGAGTGTGACCAGCTGCTCCTGGTCAAAGTGGTGGCAGAAAAGAGAATTGATTATCACATCAGCCTTCTCATCCAGCAGCCGTTCGTCGAGCACATTCATAGTGCGGTAGTGGATATTGGGAAACACGATGGACTCCTCACGGGCGTAGGCTGTCATCACTGGATTGTAGTCTATGCCTATCAGATTCACATGGCGCTTGCGCTGGAGTGCCCAGTCTGCTATGGCGCGCAGCATATCTCCACCTCCGCACCCCAGATCCACGATGGTCAGCGTCTTGTTGCTCCATTGCAGCTGGTCCAGCGCGTCAAATATCACATTATAGCCGCCCAGCAGTTTATTGATCGTATCGATCTCGCGCAGCGCATGGCGGGTCTCGATCTCGCCTGCGGTAGGCAGGTCCATCAGCTCTGTATCGAGCGCTCTAATGGTGAGGTTTGGCATATTGTGTTCTTTTTGTGGGTGGGTGATATCTCTGCGATCATAGACTCCATGGTCAGGCCAGGGCCAAAGGCATATGCCAGCAGCTTCTTGCCTGCATCGCTGCGCCTTAGCTCTTTCATATATTGCTTCAGTACAAAGAGGATGGTAACAGATGACATATTGCCATGGTCTCTCAGTACATCATAGGAGTGCTTATTTTGCTCCTTACTTATTCCTAACGCCTTCTCGCAGGCCTCTAGTATGCTCACCCCTCCTGGATGAAGTGCATAAAAACTAATATCCTCCTGCGTGAGGTCTGCCCGCTCAAATATTTTCTCCATGATCGTCCTGATATTGCGCTCTATCAGGTCCGGTACATAGGCGCTCAGCTTCAGGTCAAAGCCATGATCGCCTATGCGCCAGGCCATTTCTTCTTTGCCGGCAGATTCAAACTCTGCATAAAAGCTGTCCAGCGCCAGCACAGGAGCATCATCAGTACGGGATATAGGTGCTGCTGATATGATGGCTGCCGCAGCGCCATCTGCGAATAATGCATTGGCCACGATCTGATCTTCTGTCTCATTTTTCTGATAGTGCAGCGTGCATAGCTCTATACCTACTATCAACACTACAGCGTCAGGTTCGGCTTTGGAGATGTAGTAGGCAGATTTGATGGCATTGATAGCTGCATAGCATCCCATAAAGTTTACGCAGGTGCGCTCCACATTTTTATTGAGCGCAAGCCGCTCTACCAGCTGTATATCCAGCCCCGGCGCATACATACCTGTGCAGCTGAAGGTGACTATATGACTGATACGCGCTATATCCAGATCATCCAGCTGCGAGAGGCAGTCATTGACCGCCTGCATACAGAGGTCAGGCGCTTGCTCTTCAAATATTTTCATCCGAGTGGAAACTGGGGTCATGCGATCTTGATCGGAGGGGAAAAAGAGAATATTTTCCCCAGTCTCCGGCCTGCCAAACTCCTCAAGTACACTGTGGCGGTACTGTATGCCCGTACGTCCATACACTTTACGGATCTGCAGTTTCTGCTTGCGACCAATGGCCGGTGAAGCCTGGAGCAAGTCGTGATGCGTGCTCTGCGCTATTTTGAAAGCAGGCAGCGCGGTACCGATACTATATATATGAGGACGAGGCATGAGATAGATGGTTTATTGAGAAAGGCTGGTGGAGCGAGGTCCGGTTTTTGTGACACAATTATTACACCATTCCCCACGCGTATGGCAGATAGCATTGTTACCCATAGGCCAGCCAGGCCCCTGTTAGGTATTTTCGACCGCGATACGATCGTCCTGCTACGTATCCCGTTCTCATTTTTCCTGCTGCCTATCTACGTATTTGGCCTCAGTCAGGCCGGGAGTATTGATTGGGTAAATACCATCGTGCTTTTCTTTGTGCTGCACTTTTTCATCTATCCCGGTAGCAATGCGTACAACAGCTACATGGATCAGGATAAGGGAAGTATAGGCGGCCTCAAAGAGCCCCCTAAGGCTACGAGAAACCTCTACTATGCCAGCATGGTGATGGACATACTCGGACTTGCACTAGGCCTGCTGATAGGCTGGCAGCTGTGTATCATGATAGCAGTTTATATAGCAGTATCCAAGGCCTATAGCTGGCATGGTATCAGACTCAAGAAATATGGTATCACAGCTTGGCTGGTGGTAGTATTGTTTCAAGGGGCCTACACATACATGGTGGTGAATATGACTGCGGAGAATGATCTCACGCTACAGTGGTTCACTGCTAAGAATCTTTTATGCATGGCTATCGCCACGCTGCTGATAGGAGGCTTCTATCCACTCACGCAGGTCTATCAGCACGAGGAGGATAGCTCCAGGGGTGACATGACCATCAGCTACCGTCTAGGCATCATCGGCACCTTTGTTTTCACCGCTTTGTTGTTTCTGATAGGCAATGGCGTTGCATATTTCTACTTCACTACTTTCTATACACTTAGCCATTTCCTGATATTCACTATCTGCCTGCTGCCTGTCACCAGCTACTTTCTCTACTGGTTCGCTATCACCCTAAAAGATAAAAGCAAGGCCGATTTCGCGCACTCGGCGCGTATGACCTTGCTTTCATCCAGCTTTATGATAGCTTGCTTCAGCGTGTTATTGTATCTGAATCAGTCTCACTGATCAGATCAGCTACCGAGGCTGTAGTAGTTGTTTTCTTCGTCCTCATCACCGTTTGCACGGCTATGCTCATCTTCACCGTTGCCCGGTATATCCAGGTCTTCACCTGTCATATCTTCATTGAAGCTTTTCTCATTAGGAGCATCAGGAGCTTCATTACGACTCTTGTGGCGGTGTGTATCATCAGTATCTACTTCAGGGTCTATTTCGCCTCGATTGTAGATGTCTTCACTGGCAGGATATGGCTCGAGTGAGGCATACTTCTTATCACCCTTGGGATTGCTCTTAGGTGATTTGTGCGCTGGTGTGGTTTCGCTTTTCTTGGCGTGCGGTTGTTGTTTTTTAGTCTTAGACATGGCTTACAGTTTTATGTGTTCATTAATGCATTTACACATAAAACTAGCCCAAACTTCATGCCTGCTTAGATGGGGAAAAAGAGGTAGTTATTTCTCCATCACCTTGCCCTGATGCACAATGCTTTCATTGTGTATCTGCTGGAAGAGCTTAAGTATGAACTCTTCGGTCAGTCCTCCCGTTTTACCATTAGACAGGGCTCGCTTTACTATGGCTGCCCAGCGCTCGCTCTGGTGTATGGCCAGGCCGTGGTCCTTTTTAAACTGGCCTATCTGCTCGCTCAGTCCCATGCGCTCTGCCAGCATCTCGATGATGTAGTCGTCTATGCGGTCTACTTTGGCACGCAGCTCATGCAGGGTGTGAAATTCATTTTCCGGCAGGTGTGGCTGTCGTATCACCAGGTCCTTTATTATACTGCCCAGCACCTCAGGCGTCACTTGTTGTTTGGCATCGCTCCAGGCTTTGTCCGGATTGATATGCGTCTCTATCATCAGGCCATCGAAACCCATGTCCATAGCCTGCTGTGAGAGGGGATAGATCAGGTCGCGTGTGCCACCCATGTGAGATGGATCTACTATGATCGGGATCTGCGGGTGCCGGCGGCGCAGCTCTATAGGCATTTCCCACATAGGAGGGTTGCGGTAGGTAGACTTCTCATAGGTAGAGAAGCCGCGGTGTATCGCAGCGATCTTAGTGATGCCCACCTGTGCAAAGCGCTCTATCGCACCCAGCCACAGCTCCAGGTCAGGGTTCACGGGGTTTTTGATCATGACCGGTATGTCTATGCCACGCAGCGCATCTGCTATCTCCTGCACGATGAAAGGAGAGACAGTACTGCGCGCACCGATCCAGAGCACGTCTATTTCATTTTTGAGCGCCAGCTCCACATGGCCGGAGTTGGCCACTTCTACGGATACCGGCAGCCCTACGGCATTTCCTGCCGCCTTGACCCACGGCAGCCCTATGGCACCTACTCCCTCAAAGGAGTTTGGCCTCGTGCGGGGCTTCCACACACCGGCGCGTATCATGCCTATCTGGTCAGATGCAGCCACCATGCGGCGCACGGTCTGCATCACCTGATCCTCAGTCTCGGCACTGCAGGGGCCGGCTATGATGAGAGGTTTTTTGCCTCCGCTCCAGGACGTAAATGGAGCTATATTTTCAAAAGATGACATCGCTCAAAGTTATGTTTAATCCTGACACTCAATAGGACGTATCTTCTACGCATTTATTTTTCCAGCGCAAGCTACATGGAGAAACAATGTAATAGCGGCGTTTGTTTAGCGCTCAGGCCTGACAGCCATCATTTCTTTCTACTGCATTTATTTATAGTTTAGAAAAGTGATAAATACAACTGATATGCCTGATACATATGACTACATCGTGATCGGCTCCGGCTTTGGCGGCTCGGTATCTGCCATGCGCCTCTCCGAGAAGGGCTACAAGGTACTCGTAATAGAAAAAGGCAAACGCTGGCGCAATGAAGACTATGCCACGACCAACTGGAACGTGGCCAAGTACCTCTGGATGCCTCTGGTCAAATGCTTTGGTATACAGAAACTCACTTTTTTCCGGCAGGTTTTTATCCTCTCTGGTGTGGGCGTGGGCGGCGGCTCCCTGGTCTATGCCAATACGCATATGATGCCCAAGCCGAGTTTCTACACCAATAAGATATGGTCGCACATCAAAGACTGGAAGGCTACCCTCGCCCCCTACTATGAGCAGGCCAGGTTTATGCTCGGCTCCGCCAAATACAACAGGGAGTATGAGGAAGACCGCGTGCTGAAAGAGGTAGCCACGGATATGGGGCGTGCTGGTACCTATGGCCATGTAGACTACGTGGGCGTATATCTGGGCAAACCGGGCGAAGAGAAAGACCCCTACTTCAATGGTCTGGGGCCGCTGCGCAAGGGATGCACCGAGTGCGCTGCGTGCATGGTAGGCTGCCGCGAAAATGCCAAGAACACGCTGGACAAAAACTACCTCTGGTTTGCAGAGCATATGTTTGGCGCAGAGATACTGGCCGAAACACTCGTGACTAAGATAGAATACATAGATGGTGAGTACCTGATCCATACTGAGTGCAGCACGTCATGGTTTAATAAGCGCAGGAAAGTCTACCGCAGCAAAGGCCTCGTGATGAGCGGCGGCGTACTGGGCACGATGGACCTGCTGCTACGCATGAAGTATGAGACAGGCACGCTATCAGGCCTCTCTGACCGCCTCGGTGAGAATATCCTGACCAACTCCGAGATGCTCAGCGGCATCGTAGCTGCTGACCGCAAACTCAATCACGGCATCGCCATCAATTCGATCTTTGACCCCGATGATAAGACACATATAGAGCTGTGCAAATTTCCCGATGGCTCTGGTGCTATGCAGAAGCTCGGCGTGATGGCCGCAGGAGATGGCCCTGCACCCGTACGTACCGCCAAGATGCTGGGCAACCTGGTCACGCATCCTATACAGTTTCTCCGCACGATCTTCAATGGCAATATCGCGCGCTCGTCTGTGGTCTTCCTTATCATGCAGGAGCTGGAAAACTCTATGCGCATGGTCTGGCGCCGCGGCAGTATGCGCATGCAGAATGACAGCGGCCAGCAGGTACCGAGCTTCATCCCCATAGGCCAGGAGACACTCTACCGCTATGCGGCCAAGGTGAACGGCATCCCACAGAATGCATTCAGCGAGGTTTTCTTTTCGCTCGCTTCTACAGCGCATATCCTGGGCGGCTGCCCTATGGGCCTGACTAAAGATGAAGGCGTGGTAGACGAAAATTTTCGTGTACATGGGTATCATAACTTCTACATACTCGATGGCTCCATCATGCCGTGTAATCTGGGCGTAAATCCCTCCCTCACCATCACCGCACTCAGCGAATATGCCATGGACCAGATCCCGTCCCAAACGGGCTCCGCTGTCAAAAAACTGGCCGACAGGCTGAAAGAAGCCAAGACGCCAATTGCCTAATTTTTAGGAATATAGGTATAGTGGATAGGACAGGCTGGTATAGCGTATAGGACAGAAATACAATCTGCTTTTACATTGCAATATTAACACATCCATACTGTATTTATTATCAGGATATTAATACAGCGTTATGTTTTCAATATTTACCTTGTAAAATACCGAAATCACCCCAAAAAAAGGGCGAAATACCTTCGTTGGCAGGGATATTGTCCGTACCTTTGACGCCGCTCAAAATTTTAAAGCACTCCGATGATGAAAATGATTGACCCTTTACAGAGTCCTGTAAACAATTTCATGAAAGCGTTTGTCCTCTTTATTACGACTATATCAAGCCTAACCAGCTATGGAGGAAATGCCACCTGGGGAGCAAATGCAAATACGGCTTGGTACACGGCGTCAAACTGGGCAGGTGGAGCATATCCCGGTTTGCAGGGTGGAGCAGCCTCCAATACTGATATTTCAACATTTACCAGTGCCTTTACGGGAACCACACCCGGCATCAACATGGGTACTGCCAGCCTAAATCTAGGTGCGATATCCATTGACAATACCCGTACTACAAATCTTCTCATTGGTAATAGTAGTGCTACAGCAGGCTCACTTAGGCTATATGGCGCTACCGTCAACTCTGTAGCGAATGTTATTGTACGTCATAACGGTACGGGAACATTTACGCTCCAGGCAGCTCAAAATGGTACCATGGGAGTGGTATTGAGCAATGGTACTGATAATATCATTAACATAGATAATACTGGTGGTGTAATTATCTCATCCATACTTAGTGGCACAGGCAAACTCACTAAGTCCGGTAGTGGCTCGGGTATCCTTACACTTACAGGTAATAATACCTATTCTGGTGGTACAGCTGTCACTAGCGGAGAACTGCGCCTCAATCCATCTGCAAACGAAAGTCAGACTGGTGGCGTGACACTTGGAGGTGGCACACTATCTACCACCAGTATCACTGCTACGCGTACTATCACTATGGGCTCTCTGACCCTCACTGACAATACTACTCTGGCACTCGGTAGCAATGCTCACACCCTGACCTTTGGTGCGAGCAGCGGTAACACATGGACATCTGGAAAAATGCTTACCATTACAGGTTGGACAGGAACCATCAATGCCGCTACCTCTGGTACTGCTGGCAAAGTTTTCGTAGGCTCCACTGCTTCTGGTCTGACATGTAGCCAACTAGCGCAAGTACAATTCCTGATCAGCGGAACCAACTATCCCGCCTTACAGCTTTCCACCGGAGAGCTTGTTCCTATCAATACCCCTACTACTACGTCTATTTCTCCTACATCTGCTACAGCAGGAGGCAGTAGCTTTACGCTGACTGTCAATGGTACTAATTTCCTCTCAGGCCAGTCTACCGTGACATGGAATGGATCTACGCGCACCACTACCTTTGTCAGCGCCACTCAGCTCACAGCGACTATCAATGCCGCTGACATCGCATCATCTGGCACCGCTACAGTAGGCGTGACCACCGGCTGTACAGCCTCCAACACTCAGACCTTCAGCATCAATCCATCTTGTACCACACCGAGCACAGCTATTACTGGCACTACATCCGGATGCGGTACTGTATCTCTTACAGCTACCGGAGCCACGACCTACACATGGTCTACAGGCAACTCTACCAATACAGCCACCAATACTTTTACAACCCTTGGCACTTATACAGTGACCGTGACGGGCGCTAACGGTGCCTGTACTGCCTCAGTCAGCACTTCTATCACTGTGGCCAGCTCTACCACATCCATAGCCCCTACCACTACTCAAAACATTACCACGGGTGCCAACGGCACCGTGCTGACAGTGACTGAGGGCACTAGCTCACCCGCCAGCCGCCAGTGGTACTATGGTACTGCATCAGGTGGTCCATACAGCACCCTCATCAGCGGTGCTACCGCTACCACCTACACGCCAAACTTTGGCTCAGTAGGCACCTACTATGTGGTATGCCAGACCACCTACGGCACTCCGTGCAGCAATACTGTGACCAGCAATGAAGTGATCATCAATGTGACCAGCAACTCTATCACTACCGGCGCTATATCCGGCTCTCCTTTCTGCCAGGGCGTATCGGGTGTCACGGTGCCTTTCACATACAGCGCAGCCAGCTCATTCCCTACAGCTACTTTCACCGCACAGCTGTCTGATGCCACAGGTAGCTTCGCCAGCCCTACTACACTTCAGAGCGTAGCATCAGATGGTTCAGGCAGCCAGTCTATCTCTGTCACCATACCATCGGGCGCTACAGCAGGCACAGCCTACCGCATCCGCGTAGTGAGCAATACTCCTGCCGTCTCCGGCGCTGACAATGGTAGCAACCTGACCATCAATGCCAACCCTACGCTGTCTATCACCGGCACTACTACTGCCTGCGCTACCGTATCCCTCACGGCTACAGGTACTGGTGCATCCTATGTATGGTCCGGCGGCAGTTCTACAGGTACAGCGGCCAACACATTTACCTCATCAGGTACCTACACTGTGACATCCACACTGAGCGGCTGTACAGCTACCGCATCTGCCGTGGTCACGGTGAACCCTAACCCTACCCTGAGCATATCCGGCACTACACCGGGATGTACGAGTGTGACACTCACAGCATCAGGTACAGGTGCATCCTACGCCTGGTCAGGTGGCAGCACACCATCTGCCGCGAGCAATACCTTTACCACATCGGCTACCTATACTGTGACATCTACGCTGGGTAGCTGTACAGCTACAGCCTCTCAGGCAGTATCTATCGTAGCAGCGGCATCTATCTCTGCCCATCCATCTACCGGCACACAAACAGTATGCTCCGGCAGTACACTGACAGCGCTTTCTGTCACCGCATCCAATGCTGCCGGCTACCAGTGGTATATCAATACATCAAATAATAATACTACCGGTACCCTGATATCCGGAGCCACCTCGGCCTCCTATACTCCAAGCAATACACTGATAGGTACTAACTACTACTACTGCATCGTATCCGGCAATAGCCCATGCGTCAGCGTGACGAGCAATGTATCAGGCGCCATCACTGTCAATGCCATCCCTGCAGACCCGACAGGCACTATCTCCGCCTCAGCCAATCCGAGCTGTGGTGCATCCACACTTACATTCTCAGGCGGTGCGGCCACCATCTACTGGGAGACAGCAGCCTCAGGCACCAGCACTGCCAATCCTACTACCAGTACCTATAGCCTGGCTGCCACAGGGACTATGTATGTGCGCGCGAGCGTGAGCGGCTGCTGGTCTGTAGGCACGGTCAACTCCGGCTCAGTGACCATCAATACCGCCCCCGCTATCTCATCTCAGCCTTCCACTACTGCTCAGACAGTATGCGCGGGCACCGCCTTCTCTCCTACCTCTGTGTCGGTGACAGCCTCCAATGCTACCGGCTATCAGTGGTATGTCAATACGGTAGCCAATAACACGACCGGTACACTGATCTCAGGCGCTACCACCGCATCTTATACCCTGCCTGCCACAGTAGGCACCTATTACTATTACTGTATCATATCGGGCAATAGCCCATGCGCCAGCGTGACGAGCAATGTATCCGGCGCTATCACTGTCAATGCCCTGCCAGCGGATCCTACCGGTACTATCACCGCATCTGCTAACCCTAGCTGCGGTGCCGCGACGCTCACCTATAGCGCTCCTTCGGCCAGCATCTACTGGCAGACAGCAGCGACCGGCACCAGCACTGCCACTCCTACTACCAGTAGTTACTCCCTGGCTAGCACAGGCACCATCTATGCACGGACCAATAACGGAACCTGCTGGTCATCGACAGCAGGCGTGGTCAGCTCAGGCGCTGTGACTATAAATACAGCCGTCAGCATTTCCGCCCAGCCTGCATCCACCACGATAGTGAGCGGCAGTGCAGGTAGCATCTCTGTCACGGCTACAGGTGCAGCAGGGTATCAGTGGGAGTTTAACACTGGCACCGGTTGGTCTTCTGTGCCTAATTCTGCACCATACAGCGGTGTCACATCGGCCACACTTTCTATCAGTGCTGCCACTACTACTATGGACGGCTATCAGTACCGCTGCGTGATATCTGCCACCAGTCCTTGTACGGCTGTGACCAGCAGTGCGGCTACCTTGACAGTCACTACATCTATATGGACCAATGCTATCACCGCCACTGATCCTAGTGCTGACAATCCTTATATCACCGGTGATACCAAAGATGGTAATCTCTCATCTGTATCAGGTATCGGACGCGGTACAGGTATATCCGGGGCCGCTGCCAGCGGCAGGTACAGCGCCTCTGGCTGGACCACCGCTACATCTATCAATGCGACAGATTATTATGATTTTACACTGACTCCGGCCACCGGCTATCTGATCAATTTCAATTCCTTTGCCTATACCGGGCAGGCGTCGGGTACCGGTCCGGCTAGTTTTTCTCTGCGTTCCAGCCTGGATGGCTACACTGCCAGCATAGGCAGTCCTACCGCTACCGGTGCTACTATCGGCCTGTCTGGTGGTACCTATCAGGGTATCACTTCGGCTATCACATTCCGCCTGTATGGCTACAATGCTGGTGCGGCTGCAGGTACTTTCAGTGTCAATGACTTTACTTTTTACGGAGCAGTGAAACCATCATGTACCACGCCTACTTTAAGTACAGCTATACAAAACGGTACAGCATGTGCCGGCGCGGGTGCAGTGATCGACCTTACAGGTCTGGTAGCCAGTGCCAGCAATAATACTATCAATTATACCATCAATGGCGTAGCCCAAACAGCTGTGACCGGTGTCAATGCAAGCGGTACAGGTACTGCCAGCTTTACCACCCGCGCGCTGACCACTGCAGACAATGGCATGAGCCTCGTCATCACCGGCATTACCAATAACTCATGCTCGGCCACCTTCTCTACTGCTATGACCGGCACCCTGGCTGTGAATCCACTGCCATCTACGCCTACATTCTCTGGATCTGCATCCGGCTGCAATAGCGTATCGCTCACGGCATCCAGCACAGGTGGCAGCACCTATGCCTGGTCAGGGGGCAGCACACCTGCTACGGCGGCCAATACATTTACTACCAGCGGCACCTACACTGTGACTGCTACACTCAGCGGCTGTACAGCCAGCGCCTCACAGGCCGTGACTGTCACTACCTCTCCTACTGCATCCATCAGTGGTACAGCTACCGGCTGTACCAGCGTATCACTCACAGCATCCGGCGGTACTACCTACGCATGGAGCGGCGGCAGCACACCTGCTACGGCGGCCAATACATTTACCACCAGCGGTACCTATACCGTCACCGTGAGCAACTCATGCGGCAGCGCCACAGCTACCGTAGCTGTCACTGTCAATACACCTCCTGCTACACCAACATTCTCGGGTACTACTACTGCCTGCACATCAGTGACGCTCACTGCATCCAGCACAGCAGGCAGCACCTTTGCCTGGTCTGGCGGCAGCACACCGGCGGCAGCTACCAATACATTCACCAGCAGCGGCACCTACACTGTCACCGCTACGCGCAGTGGCTGTACAGCTACCGCATCTCAGGCTGTGACTGTCAATACAGCTACCTCTATTACCACCCAGCCGTCAAACATCACGACGGGTGTGGGTGCTTCGGCTACATTCTCTGTGACAGCTGCAGGCTCCGGCCTCACCTATCAGTGGAAGAAGAATGGAAGCAATATCTCTGGCGCTACAGCGGCTACCTACACTGTCTCCCCTACTGCGCTTACAGACTCGGGTAGCGTCTACTCAGTGGTGGTGACTGGTACGTGCGGCACTGTGACTTCAGCCGGTGCGGTACTTTCAGTGATCAACTTTGTCTATCAGGCCGGTGACTACAGGTCGACTATAGACTATACTGACCTCTCCTATAATAATAACGCAGGAACAACCAGCAACTGGGAGTACTTTGATGGAACCAACTGGACTACCACTCCTTCGGATAAAGCACCTCAGAATGCCGCTACTACACCTACGCGTGTTATCATTACTAAATATGTATATGGCGGCGGCAATCACAGCCACTCCTACAACGACATCATCATCCTGAGCGGTGGCACACTGGATCTCGAATCCAGCTCTACTCCTACTGTAGACTTCATCAAGTCAGGTAAATCACTCGAGACCAAATCCGGCGGAAATCTGTTTGTCTACGGTCAGATCCAGATGAACTCCAGCGCCAATCTGATCGTGCGCAGCGGTGGCTATATGGAGATGGGCAGCACTGACGTGACCAACTCACACGTGATGTGGAATGGTATCGAAAATTTTGAGCCTGGCTCTGAGGTGTTTGTTGGTGACTGGGGCTTTGCATCAAGCGGTGCAGGTAGTTTCATGAATGTCACTACTACAATTACCAATAACTCCAGTGGCAAAAAATTTGGTCTGCTTGATTTTGTAGTGACCCCTACCAGCAGCTCATGGACCATCATAGGCGGCGGCATCACGGTGAATCTCTGCGATACACTCTGGGTAGACAATAAATCTGCCAGCAATGTGATCGGCATGACCTCTAATACGGGCAGCCCTAACGTGACAGTGGGCAGGTTCTACTTGTACGAAGGTATTTTCGCACTGTCTGCTTGCTACAGTGGCAGCGCTACTCAGACGGTCAATATCACAGAGAATGCCCAAATATACAGCGGCAGCACACTGAAGCTCTTCCATAATGGTGGCGGTACAGCAGGCAATATCAAAGTCAACCTGGCCGGCAATCTCGTGATAGATACCCTCAACTCTGTGATCAATGATGCGACCACAGATACAGGCGCAGTTTTCAATTTCAACGGCACCGCTACACAGCTCGTAGACATCACTCCTACAGTGACCGCATGGCCTATGAATATCAACTCAGGAGCTACGGTATCTCTGGTGAATCATAGCCTGAATGTAAACAGCAATACCAGCCGTACATCAGCTTTCACAGTCAAGAATGGTGGTACACTTGATTTCGGCTTTGCGGCGGATAACCTGACTGCTAACGTGATCAAGAAGGTCACCAGCGGCGCTACAGGTACCAATACCTTTGCCACAGAGCAAAACACTACGCTGAAGATCACCTCGCCTGATGGTATACAGCAGGCATCTTCTACGCTGGGCAATGTACAGATGGCCAGCAGCAATAAGACCTTCAACCAGCTCGCTACCTTCTGGTACACCGGCCATGCCAACCAGGTGACAGGCGATGCTCTAGGCACTGGCTCAAACGGCAAACAACTCATCATAGACCTGCTCAATAAGAGCCTCTCCGTGACGCTCACTCAGTCTACTGGCCTGAGCAATGCTACTACTATCAGCGCTACCGGTGGCAAACTGGATATACGCAAGGGACAATTCCTCGAGTCTGCCACAGCCTATATCATTGCCTCTACAGGTACACTGACCATGGCCGCTGGTACGCTCTACCAGATACCAGCACTCAGCTCCAGCAGCTCGGATCTGATACCACGTATGGACGGCGTGACCACAGCCTATACACTCAATGGTGGCACCATAGAGCTGAGCGGCGCTGGCGCACAAACACTACGTGGCAACAGGACGTACTACAACGTGAAGTTCTCCGGCTCTAATATCTATGGTACCAACTACAAGAACCTGTCTACCGATGCTACCATCAATGACTCCCTGATAGTCACCGGTGCCAATACTGTGGTGAACTGCGTAGACGCTTCTGCCAATGCTATCTCCTTCTCCGGTGACGGCGGCCTCGTGATGGACGGCGGCAGGATCATGATCAAGAGCCTCAACTCGACCCAGCCGGTGCTGACTGGTATCACTATACCATACTCCCTCACCGGCGGTACTGTAGAGTTTTATGGTAGCAATGCCAGTACACAGCAGGCGCTGCGTGCTACAGATGGCAATGGCAATACCATCAGCTACTACAATATGGATATCAATGCCGATGCTGCAAATACTACTGCGTATAACGTAAACCCTACAGCCAGCTTTGGTATCAAGGGCAATTTCAATGTCTACTCTCCGGCCGTATTCCAGCTGGACGAAACGGATAACATATCCGGTACAGGCAACTTTGCGATCAATGCAGGCGCCACATTCAAATACGGCTCTGCCAATGGTATCAAAACATCCGGCACAGGCACGAGCGATGGTAATATCCGCATCTCCGGCACGCGCACTTTCTCTACCTCAGCCAGCTATGGTTTCATAGGTAATGGTGACATGGTATCCGGCAATGGCCTCCCATCCAGCATGGTGAATATGTACGTACAGAAATCAGGCACCTCAGATGTCGTGACACTGTCAGGTACTGCTACAGCTACAGGCACCATAGCCTTCACAAAGGGCCGTATCTCTACTGGTACTAACGAGCTCGTTTCATCCAATACATCTACCACTTCCATCACGGGTCATGGCCTCAATAAATATGTGATAGGAAACCTGAGGAGGTATGTAGCAGCCAGCGGCTCTTATGACTTCCCTGTGGGCAATACTTCATACTACGATCTCGGTACGATAGATTTCAATAGCCAGAGCGGCGTGACCAGCCTGCTTGGTTTCTTCAATACCGGCCAATCTGGTACGGCGCCAGCTACATCTACCTGCCAGATCAATGGCTCTAAGATCGATGACTATCTCAATAACGGTTTCTGGACATTCACGCCTAATAGCACTATGACCAGCGGTACCTATGACGTCACACTGAATGCCATGGGCTATAGCAATGCACCATCACTCGTGACCCGCATGGGCGTGATCAAGCGTGCCAATGCCAGCTCACCATGGCTCGGCTGCGGCCTGCTGAATGGCGCAGCACAATCCAGCGCCTATGGTACGCATAGCAATGCTACACAGTCTATCACTGCCGGTGTGGCTACTGCTGTCCGCACTGGCGTGACCGGTTTCTCTGACTTCGGTATCGGTATCCACCAGACCAATACGCCACTGCCTGTCACACTCATGTACCTGACTGCTACACCTGTAGAGGATCGCTACATCGCTCTCGAGTGGGCTACCGCCTCTGAGATCAATAACAGCGGCTTCCAGGTAGAGCGCAGTATAGACGGTGTTACTTTCGAGCCTATCGCATGGATAGACGGCCACGGCAATAGCAATAACACTATCAAGTACAATACAGATGACCACCAGGTAGCCACAGGCATCATCTACTACTACCGACTGAAGCAGGTAGACTACGATGGCAAATCTGACTATAGCAATATCGTATCAGCTACCCTCTCCGGTAGCCAGAATGGCATCACCATACACAATATCTACCCTAACCCTGCATCTGCACAGGTGACCATAGATATCGTAGCAGCTACTGAGCAGCCGGTGAGTGTCAGCTTCACAGATATGCTGGGCCGCGAGGTACTAGCCGGCCAGTGGCAGCTGAGTACAGGCTTCAACGACCGCAAGTATGACATCTCATCTCTGGCTGATGGTGTGTACCACGTGACCGTAAAGGCTGGCAACAGTTTCTTTACCAAAGTGCTCGCAGTAACTAAATAAGATCAGGTAAGTTTTCAATAACGAACAGGGCGGGAGTTTACTCTTGCCCTGTTTCATTTTGAGGAGTGGCCTCATCTACCGCACCAGCGAAATGTGCTATGACCAGAGAAGCCTTGCTATCTCCTATCACTTCCGCTATCTCATGCTGCGTGGCTTCTTTCAGCTTCTTCACAGATTTGAAATGCTGTATCAGCTTTTCGAAAGTTTTGTTTCCGATTCCCTTGATGGCCGTGAGTTCAGATGTGGTCTGACCCTTGCTGCGCTTATTGCGATGTGCCGTGATACCGAAGCGGTGCGCCTCGTCACGCAGGCGCTGTATGAGCTTCAGCCCTTCAGATTTTTTATTGATGTAGAGCGGCAGGCTATCTTCCGGAAAGTATATTTCCTCCAGCCTTTTCGCGATACCCACTATAGGCACCTGGCCATAGATATTGAGCTTCTCCAGACTCTTGACTGCTGCGCTGAGCTGGCCCTTGCCACCATCTATCACTATCAGGTTAGGCAGCGGACTGCCTTCTTCTATCATACGCCTGTAGCGCCTGTACACTGCCTCCTCCATCGTAGCAAAATCATCCGGACCCTCCACTGTCTTTACATTAAACCAGCGATAATCCTTTTTAGAAGGCTTCGCATCGCGAAAAACGACGATAGACGATACCGGATTAGTTCCCTGTATATTCGAGTTATCAAAGCACTCGATATGCCGCGGCATATCTTTTAGTTTCAGGTCATCCTTCAGCGTCTTCATGATGCGGAAGGATGGATTCTTTTCCTCTGAGGTCATCTGCTGGTTGATACGCTCCTGCCTTGCATAGAGTGCATTCTTAGTGGCCAGGTCTACGAGTTTCTTTTTATCGCCTATCACCGGCACTGCCACACTTACACCCTCCACAGGTATCTCTATCGGGAAGGGCAGCAGCAGGTCGTCTATCTGTATATTGTCTGAGAAGCTGCATTCGCGCACAGCCGCCTCCAGCATCTCCTCACGCGTCTCATCCAGCACCCGCTTTAGCTCCAGGGCCTTGGTCTGTATGATCACACCATTGCCGATACGCAGGTAGTTGATAAAGGCTGTCGTCTCCGTCTCCGTATAGCCATACACATCTACATTGTTCAGCTTCGGATTTACGATCGTAGATTTGCTCTGGTAGTCTGTGAGCAGGTCTATCTTCTCTTTAAACTCATTGGCCCGCTCAAACTCCATATCCTCGGCATACTTCTGCATCTTACCCTTCAGGTAGTACATCACCGACCCAAAGTTGCTCTTGAGGATATCCTTCACCTGGCGGATAGACTCATCATATTCTTCCTTGCTCTGTAGATTCTCGCATGGCCCGAGGCAGTTCTTGATATGATACTGCAGGCACACCTTAAACTTCCTGGCATCGATATTTTTTTGCGACAGCGGCAGCGTACACGTACGCAGCGGGAAGATGGTCGTGAGCAGATTCAGTATGATCCGTACCTGCCCTACCGATGTATATGGGCCCAGGTACTCTGATCCGTCCTTTATCAGCTGCCGCGTCAGGAAGACACGCGGATAGTCCTCATTCTTGATCACTATGTAGGGGTAGGACTTATCATCCTTCAGGCTCACATTATACCGCGGCTGGTACTTTTTGATGAGGCTATTCTCCAGCAGGAAGGCATCCTGCTCCGTATCCACTATCGTAAACTCTATCTTAAAGATCTTGCGCACCATATGCGCGATGCGAAACGTGTGATCGTTTTTATTGAAGTACGACGACACGCGCTTCTTCAGGTCTTTGGCCTTCCCTATATACAGGATGGTCCCTTCCTCATCGTAGTAGCGATAGACCCCCGGTTGATTGGGCAGGCTATCCCGATATTGCGTTGCAAATTCTTCTAAGATCACCTCGCTAAAATAGGCAAAACTATGCCACCTGCAGATACAGCTATATACAGGCATAAAAAAGCCCGGCAGCAGATGCGCCGGGCTTACATCTTGAGGCGACGCCTCATATTATCTTACTATCACCAGCTTTTTAGAGAAGGTCTTCTCACCTGCCTTGATCACTACAGAGTAGGTGGCAGCAGCCAGCGCCTCAGTATTCATCTGGTAGGTATTGGTACCATAGTCCAGCTCATAGCTATTGCTCATGATCTCCTTGCCCAGGATATCATAGAAGGTCACCGTAGCAGGAGCAGGCTCCGTAGTACTGATAGTGACACGTACCGAGCCATTAGCGGGGTTAGGCTGTAGGGCGGCCACTGTGATAGCCGATCCGCTGATGATCTCGCCAGACACGATCTCCGTCAGCTCAGTCCTGCCATCATAGTCTGTCTGGTTGAGGCGATAGTAGTATTCTACATTTGGCTGCACAGTATGGTCGCTAAATAAATAGCTGTGTTGCTCATTAGTAGTACCATTACCATTTACCCAGCCTATGTTCGTCCAGTCTGTACCATTATCACTCCTCAGTATTTCAAATCCCTTGTTATTGATCTCAGATGCAGTCACCCAGTCCAGCCGTATATAAGAGTTGTCTACCGGCGTAGCGGCCAGGCTGATCAGCTTGACCGGGAGCGCCTGATTTCCAACATTGCTCGAGCTCGTGCCGATAGCAAAGTGCGAGAAACTGCTATACCTGCCACCAGTGATACCGTCGCCGTCACCACAGGTGGTAAAATTCTTATGATTGCTGAAATAGGTATAAGTGATGAGGTCTGAATAATTCGGTGCTACCGATGTCGTCAGGTCACTCTGAAAATTTGCCACCGTAGGTACGCCGCTGAATCCTGTAGCGCTGGTTCTAAGCATACGCTTATTAGGGTTTGTACCGTTGGTTACCCACTCATCGTAGCCATGAGGGTAGGCTTCTATCACGTACGTAGTACCTGACAGAGCCGGCGTAGCATCAAAACTCCAGTAGCCGTGAGACTTCAGTATCTTATCCATCACCAGCCAGTTGCCATTCACCGGGCCACCGCAGCTGCTCTGCTGAAAGATATTGAAACCCGGATTAGCCACATAGTCGATCGGATATTGTGATGTATTCATCGTGCTGGCCGGCCATGTAGAGTGAGCCTGGTCAAATGTATTGGTAAAGGCAGTGTTGGTATTGGCCAGCGCATACTCCGTAAATTTAGATGTCAGCTTCATAGCGGCAGATGGCGTACCGGTAAAGAAAACCTTCACCGGATTGTAAGTCCTGTTTGGCGAGCCGATGGGGAATATGTAAGTACCCGACCTGTCCACCTGACGGGCAAAACCTGCTGTCACACCGTCTACCCCCCGGGTACTTATATAGGCATCATTAGCCGACCCCGTGAGCGCAGATGTGTTGCTCACAAAATTGAACGAAGAGATAGACTGATAGCCCGCCAGCGCAGTAGGTGCTGCATTGGACAGGTACAGTTCGTAGTCGCTCGTACCATTGTATGTCTTTACGATA
Source organism: uncultured Chitinophagaceae bacterium (assembly GCA_964571705.1). Taxonomy (GTDB): domain Bacteria; phylum Bacteroidota; class Bacteroidia; order Chitinophagales; family LD1; genus UBA1941. The sequence goes on along the minus strand of CAZNDJ010000027.1, from coordinate 5,113 downwards.
CCATGGCCGCCGGGGGTTACACCGCGTACCTGCATCAGTGTCGTATTGCCTATGGTAGCGCTGTAGCTGGCAGGCACATAGTAGGTGCCGGCAGTGGTACTGCTGCCCCATACCATTGCGTTACCTACGCTTACATTGTTTCCGAGTGCTACAGACTGGCTCGTGCTCCCCTGGTCTATCACCAGGTTATAAAAAGATGCCGTACTAGTACCTTTTATAGTCTGCACACCCGTGGTAGTAGAGCCAGCCACTGTGCCATTGCCTATGAGGCGTGTAGTGCCTTCGCCTACAGCTCCATTGGTATTGATAGTAGCATTATTAGTGATATCACCCTCTACATTCAGCAGGCCATTATTGGTCAGTGTGCTGCCCGAGGCATTTACCACATCACCCTGCACATGTAGTACAGCACCCGATTGCACAAATACGGTGGCACCATTGCTGTAAAATAAGTTGCTATAGCTCGACTGGCAGTAGGCCGTGGTCAGGGACAACATAGTGGTCGTCAGAACAGTAAAAAATTTCTTCATCAGGATTCGGTTTCATTTTTCCGAAATACTCAACACTTCCACTCGGGGACAGATAGGTTTCTAACGCTGCAAATGTAGATATAATAGCCCGATTTTCCATATTGCCCATGGCCTGCCATGTCTATGAGGGCCTGAGGAAAATCATAATAGAAACCTAATTTCCAAACTCTTCTGACCTGTCGGATTTCTGCCCCGCATAGGTCTTGCAGTTGAGGTCTATGCTGAGCTTTTCCGGCCGTTGAAACTGCCGCGATGGCGAGATACCCAGCGCCGTACTATCAGCAAATACTTTCTGCATAAACTTCGCACAGATAGGCAGCGCCGTACTAGCCCCCTGCCCGTACTCCATGCTGCGGAAGCGGATGAACCTGTCCTCACATCCCACCCACGTAGCCGTGACCAGGTCTGGGGTACAGCCCATAAACCAGCCGTCCGAGTTGTTTTGCGTCGTACCCGTCTTGCCTATGATATCTCCGGGCAGGTGGTAGCGGTAGCGCAGGCGCACACCCGTACCGTAGCTCACTACACCGCGCAGCAGGTCTATCATCACGTAGGCAGTAGGCTCATCCAGCACCTCGCGTTGCTCAGCTGCAAAGTTTGCTATCACGGTCCCCGTCCTATCCTCTATCCGCGTCACAAATATCGGGTCCACATGCACTCCCTTATTCGCAAAGGTGGTATAGGCACCCGCCATCTCTATCAGAGATATATCTGCCGTACCGAGGCATATACTCGGCTGGTCTGGTATCTCGCTCACCACACCCATGTCATGTACCAGCTTCACCACCGTAGCGGGGCTCATCTCATGCATCAGGTAGGCCGTGATCGTATTCACCGAGTTCGCCAGGCCTTGCTTCAGGTTGAGCGTGCCGCCGTATTTGCCGTCAGAGTTGTGCGGCGTCCAGTCCTCGGCCAGGTGAAAGCGCGGATCTCCCGCCTCAAATGTCACCGGCTCATTAGGCACCTCATAGCACGGCGAGTAGCCCTTCTCGCGTATCGCAGCGAGGTAGACGAACGGCTTGAACGTGGACCCTATCTGCCGCTTGGTATTGACATTGACGTGGTCGTATTGAAAGTACTTGTAGTTCACACCGCCCACCCATGCACGCACATTTCCCGAGGCCGGGTCCAGCGCTACAAAACCATTCTGCAGGATCATCCTGTGATAGCGGATCGAGTCCCACGGGCTCATCACCGTATCCTTCTCTCCCTGCCAGCTGAAGATGCGCATTTCTATCTTCGTCCGCATCAGCGTATCTATCTCTTCGCGTGTCTTGCCCTCGGCCTGGTATTGTTTATAGCGCGCACTCTGCGTATAGGTCCGCTCCCACTCCTCCGGAAACTCCTTCCACGGATCCTTCGCACTCATCTTAAAGAACAGCTTCTGCCACTCCTCCAGGTGCTCGCGCTGTGCCTCCTCGGCGTAGCGCTGCATCCGCGAGTCTATGGTCGTGTAGATCTTCAGGCCATCTTTGTAGAGGTCGTATTTCGTGCCGTCCGGCTTCGGGTGCTTGTCCAGGTAGTCCGCTATATAGAGCCGCAGATACTCGCGAAAGTACGGCGCCAGTCCATCCTCATGCGTACCCGCGTCAAAGTTCAGCGCGATAGGCAGTTTGAAAAGCGAGTCGCGCTGCTGATCGGTGATGAAGTCATAGTTGGCCATCTGCGCGATCACTACATCGCGGCGTTTGCGCGAGGTCTCGGGATGCAGGCGCGGATTGTATTCTGATGGGCCTTTCAGCATGCCTACCAGCACCGCAGCCTCCTGCACATTCAGCGAGTCCACAGGCTTGCTAAAGTACGTCTCTGCCGCTGTGCTGATGCCATACGCATTATCGCTAAATGGCACCGTATTAAAGTACAGCGCTAGTATTTCTTCTTTGGTAAAAGTATGCTCCAGCCGCGCCGCTATCACCCACTCCTTAAACTTCTGTAGCGCCAGCTGCACCTTGCCCCTGTGCTTCTGCCGTGGGAAAAGGTTCTTCGCCAGCTGCTGCGTGATCGTACTGCCACCGCCCTTAGAGTCGCGACTGATCACGCCTTTGACTACGCGGCCTATGGCTTTCAGGTCTATACCGGTATGGTCGTAGAAGCGTACATCCTCTGTAGCCAGCAGCGCATCCACCAGGCACTTCGGCAGGTGGTCGTAGGTCACATTGGTGCGGTTCTCGCGGTAGTACTTGCCCAGCACCACACCATCGGCGCTGATCACCTCCGTAGCCGTATTAGACTTCGGGTCCTCCAGCTCATGCACAGACGGCAGCCGCCCCCACATACCCGTAGCGATGGCAAAGAAAAACAGCACCACACTCAGGATACCTATCCCCCACAGCACCCAAAAATACCCCGCAGGCCGCCACACCTTATCTCTGAAAAAGCTCATGGAGCTAAGGTAGTAAAAACCAAGGGAGGTGAAGCAAACGAAAAACAAAGCCTATCTGGTCGCGTGTTATCACCACTGTTCCAAGTTTAGCGCAGCGCAACTTGGAACTCTGAATAGCTTAAAGTCTCAGACTTCAGGCGTCGCCAAAAGCATTCAGCTGATCAGTAGCAGCCGCAACTTCCCATCCGCCTCCACCGGTGCGCGGTGCACACAGGGCAGCACACCGCTCTCCGGGCAGTCCACGGCCAGCCGCCACAGGTGGCCTATACCCAGCTGCACCGGCTGCGCATCTGGTACAGCCTGATAGTGCAGGTCATAGAAGTGCTCACTGAGCCACTCCTCAAAGCCCTCCTCCCCACCGCCATAGAGCTGCCATAGCTCCGCGCGTATCTCCGGCACCAGTACTTTCTGTATGGCCTGTGCATTGGGCAATATCTCACTCGCCGCGCCGTAGTAGGTGCAGAGATATGTAGCCGTCGGTACCGGCGCGCGGTCCACATGCCAGGAGTACACATCTGTGGGGAAGAAAGGAACAGCCTCATCCCTGTCATAGTGCCGGATCAGGTTCAGCACCGGCGCGGCGCCGTGATCCGTGAGCAGCCGCATATCGCTCAGCAGCACCTCACGCGCCACCTGCCCCTCGGGGCTCAGGTCCAGCGCCAGCAGCGCCTCCTCTTCCAGCACCGTGATATTGCCCTCCATCGGCACCTTGCCCACTATCTCGCCAAAGTCTCCCCGCAGCTGCCGCGACCAGCACGCAGCATTCACCGCACCGCCAAAGGGCAAGGACACCAGTTCCTGAAAACTGGCTGCATACAGTATCTGCTGGCCTGCGGGTGATAGATCTGTCATAGCAGTAATGTTAAAGATTAGCCTTCACTGTACCAAGTTTCTCAACGTCTGTAGGTGCCCATGCGCGCAGTAGTGCCGCGGTGTGGCCGTGTTTTACTACATTCACAGCACTAAAACCAATCTAAAATGAATATCAGACATCTGGCCTGCGCCGCAGCAGCAGTATTGCTCATAGCCTTATCTCCGGGTTGCAAAAAGAATGCAGCAGCTAAAAACTACGTAGTCACCCAGCTGGGAGATAGCAGCCAGGCTACCAATTTTACCTATGATGCCCAGGGCAAGCTAACCCGCCTCTATGGTCCATCCTTCTCTCTCGACCTCTATTACAATGGAGACAAAGTGGTACGCCGCGTCAGCACCAGCAGCGGCACTATCAATGCAGTAGACAGCGTATTTTACGATGCCAGTGACCGTATATTCAAGGTAGTAGAGTACGACCAGCCGGCCAATACAAAGTCGAAGACCACCATCTTTGCCTTCAATGCAGATAATACCATCAATACGGCTTCAGTTGATTACACCAACCCGGCTACAGATGATGAGCTTTTTGAGTTTACCTACGCCGATGGCAAAGTCACTCAGCGGACCAAAAGCGTCAATATCGGAGGCAACTACAAACTGGCAAGCAAGCTGGAGTTTACAGCATATGACAGCCACGTAAATCCGCTGTCAGCCATGTACCGCAAGTACCTCATAGACATCGTGGAGGCCTTCATCTATTTCTCTGCCTATCCCAATAATTTCACGATAGCCAAAGTGACTTTTTATGATACCAATAATGGATCAGTGACCGGCGTGACCCCGGCTACAGCCACTTATACCTATAATAGTGACAACCTGCCCGTCAGGATGGATATCACGGAGGGCTCTACCACAGGATCGCTCACCTATACCTATACTGCGCTATAAGGTCGGCAGGGCTGGGCAGCTCCCACGCTGACCCGGCCAGAACGCCTCAAAAAACAAAAATCCACCCACCTTTTGTTTATTTGCGGCAAAAGACTACATTTGCAGTCCCAAAATAGTAAAGTAATGTACGCAATCGTAGAAATAGCAGGACAGCAGTTTAAGGCCGAAGCAGGCAAGAAGCTCTACGTCCACAGGCTCGAAGGCAACGAGGGAGACAAAGTGACCTTTAACAAGGTCCTCCTCACTGACAATGGCAGCGCAGTAAACGTAGGTGTCCCTACCGTAGCTGGTGCAGCTGTATCGGCCACTATCCTTAAGCACCTCAAGGGCGATAAGGTTGTAATTTTCAAAAAGAAAAGGCGCAAGGGCTACAAGAAGCTGAACGGACACCGTCAGGCTCTGACCCAGATCAGCGTAGATAGCGTAGCTTAATTTTAAC
>CAZNDJ010000026.1:0-35771 GCA_964571705.1 uncultured Chitinophagaceae bacterium | reverse complement strand
CGTAAAAGAAGGAAAAAAGTATTAGAGAAGGCTAAAGGCTACTTCCTCAGCAGGAGCAAAGTCTACACCGTAGCCAAGAACGCCGTAGAAAAAGCTGGTGTTTACGCTTATATCGGCCGCAAGCAAAAGAAGAGGGAATACCGCAGCCTGTGGATAGCCCGTATCAACGCTGCTGCACGTGAGGAGGGTATCACTTATTCTCGCCTGATCGAAAAATTAACAAAAACCGGTATCGAGCTGAACCGTAAGGTTCTGGCCGACCTGGCACTAAATAATCCGTCCGCTTTCAAACAAGTGGTTGCAAAAGTGAAATAACTTTTCTACTTTTGTATTACGTTTTCATAGGTTCAAAAGTGGTCATCTCGAAAGAGGTGGCCATTTTGTTTTTAAGCCCATCCCGAAAACGCTTCCTTGATTTCCTTACATTGCATCTGTGACCACCCACGAAACATACATGTCCCGCTGCCTCGAGCTGGCAGTGATGGGTATGGGCAGCGTATCTCCCAACCCTATGGTGGGTGCTGTACTCGTGCATGACGGACGGATCATAGGCGAGGGCTATCACGAGCGCTATGGCCAGCCGCACGCAGAGGTAAACTGTATCAAAAGCGTAAAGCCCCAAGATCACCACCTGATCTCTGACACCACTATCTATGTCAGCCTGGAACCCTGCTCTCACCACGGCAAGACACCACCCTGCGCAGACCTGATCATACAGAATAGGATCAAGAAAGTAGTGACCGGTAGCCATGACCCCAACCCACTAGTATCAGGCCGGGGCATAGCCCGTATGCGCGAGGCCGGTATAGAGGTGATAGAAAATGTGCTGCAGGCTGAGTGCGACTTTCTAAACCGGAGGTTCATTACCTTTCATACTCTGCATCGTCCGTATGTTGTATTGAAATGGGCACAATCTGCAGAGGGCTATATGGCGGGTACCGGAGATACACAGGTATGGTTCTCGGATGAGTACTCACAGAAGCTATCGCATAAATGGCGCACCGAAGAGGACGCTATCCTGGTGGGCGCTCGTACAGCTATAGTAGACGATCCACAGCTCACCTCCCGCCTCTGGCCAGGCCGCAATCCTGTGCGCATACTGGTAGACCCGCAGCTACGGGTGCCGGAGACCAGTCGGATCTTTGGCGAGGAGGCTATGACCATCATATACAATGAGATAAACGAAGGCCTGGAGGGCGGAAACATATATATTCGCCTCCGCTCCGGTGAAAATGTAGCAGCTCAGATACTGGCCGACCTCTACAGTCGTACGATCATGAGTGTGATCATAGAGGGCGGTGCGTACACGCTGCATGAATTTATAAAAGCAGGCCTGTGGGATGAAGCGCGGATCATTATGACACCCGTATCTATCCCGGCCGGTATCCCGGCACCTGCCATCGATGGAAGAATTATGAAGGAAGAACAACTGGTCAATGATACTTTGATCATCAAAATGAATGAACGGCTATGATCTATCTCGTACTTTGCATCATCTGCTCCAGCCTGCTGGTATTTATGTTTAAGGTCTTCGACCACTTCAAGATCGAGGCTTACCCTGCTATTGTATTCAACTATATCACCTGTGTGGTCTGCGGCTTTCTGAATAGCCCCGCCGGACCGGGGCACGTCTTGTCAGAATCCGCGCATGCTGACTGGCTCTGGCTGGGCGTAGTACTCGGCATCTCATTCATACACGTTTTTAGCCTGACGGGCAAGACCGCTATCAAGTTTGGTGTCTCTACGGCCGCCGTAGCCATGAAGCTGGGCCTGGTGATACCAGTGGCGCTGGCTTTTGTAGTCTATCACGAGGAGGTGACCTGGTACAAGATAGCTGGCATCGTCTGCGCCTTGATAGCTGTGGTCTTGAGCTCATACAAGGAGTCAAGTGAGGAGGCGCCTCACGCAAAGCTAACGGGCATCGCACTCTTTATGCCGCTTCTAGTGTTTGTCACCAGCGGCCTGTGCGATAGTGGCGCGCAGCTGAGTGACAAAGTTTATTTCCCAAATGGAGGCGCAGATTATTTTGTACTCATAGTCTTCCTCTGCGCGGCACTCACCGGTATCAGCTACCTGACCTACTACGTGCTGACCGGCTCTGTCAGGCTGCGCTGGCAGCAGGTGGCCGGAGGTATAGCGCTGGGGATACCTAATTATGGTTCGCTACTGTTTCTCATGAAATCTCTCGATCAGGTAGAGGGCGGTAGCTCTGTTGTATTCCCCGTCACCAATATCGCTACGGTAGCAGGCTCTACATTGCTCTCTGTTATTTTCTTTCGCGAGCATTTGAATAAATACAACAAGCTGGGGCTTGTATTCGCATTCCTCTGTATCATCTTCATCTACCTGTTAAAACTACAGGACCTGCTACACCTCGGCTGATTCTTATTATCTTAGAGGAAACTATTATTGTGATCCGTTGTTTTTTGCTCTTCGGAGCTGTCTTGATATTGGGTTCAAACGTATGGGCTGGCACACCGGTGAGTGCCGGCATCAAGGATTTTAAATCCACCACCAGCCGGTCAGATTTTGGCCGCTACCAGCTGGAGCGCAATGATGCAGCCGCGGTTGCTGTTTTTCTCAAGGGTAAACTCGAAAACCTCAAAACAAAAAATGCAGATATACTGCTCAAGTATGTCAAGCATAGCCCGGGCGGCTCTCACTATACTTTTTCGCAAAGCTGGATGGGGCTTCCGGTTTTCTCCTCAGATATCCTGGTGAATGTGGACCACAATAACCAGGTGTACTCTCTCTTTGATGACTCCTACGATATGTCTGCATGGAGTGCAGATATAGCCGCTTTTGACTATGAGCGTGTGCCAGGTTTTAGTACATACGTCACCGTCAATGGCATGACAGAAGCCGCAAGAGAGGTAAAACAGGTCATAGCCTATGACGAAACGGTCAATGCACCGCAGCTCTGCTATCAGGTAGAGCTTAGGCATAATGGCCGCCTGCGCTATGTATTGGTAGGCCGAGATAGGGTCATCTATGAGCGTGACGGAGCTATGTACAAACCTGCCGCAGCACCGGACTCACTGGTGTCGGGTATGATCTTCCGTCCGGATCCACTCACTACCGCTCATACTGTTTATTATGGCTCCTATCTGGGGCATGATTCAGCTTACCAGAATTTCAATGACGTGGATACCCCCCAGCTGAATCTGCAGCGTGTGGCGGTTCCCTTTACAGCCAGCTATCAGGCGGGCACTTTTTCCCTGCAGAATAGATATGTGCAGATGCAGTCACTAGGGAGTAGTACTCCTCCTGTCACGTCAGTGTCTCCTATGTTCAATTATACGCGTAGCCAGGATGGCTTCCTGGATGTAATGGTGTACTACCACCTCAGCACTATGCGCCGGTATATCCATGACCTTGGATTTGACATGGCAGATACGCTGGTCACTCCGGATGCGCACGCCTTTGCTGCAGACAATTCCTATTTCACCCAGCCGCAGAGCATCATGTATGGTACCGGTGGCGTGCCAGATGCGCAGGATGCTGATGTAGTAGTGCATGAGTACACCCACTTCCTCTCGTGGAATGCTAATCAATCCAATGGTTTCGGTGCCAGCTCACAGCGGCAGAGCATAGACGAAGGCCTGGGTGATTATAATGCATCTTCCTATTCTGCCAGTATAGATACTTTTGGCTGGTACAGGATGTTTAGCTGGGACGGGCATAATGAATACTGGCATGGCCGTTTTGTAAATGACCCTACCGTATATCCTGTGGTCCCTAATACTGCCGGTCTCAATGGTATCTATAAATATTCTGTGATCTGGTCATCAGCACTCATGCAGCTCTACTTTGATCTGGGCCGCGCCACTACCGATAGCCTCGTATATGAGTGCATGTATGGCCTGGCGGCTAATATCACGCTGCCAGATGCTGCGCATCAGCTGATCCTGGTCGATAGTACACTCTATGGCGGCAAAAATCACTGCATCATAGTGCGCGACCTGCACGACCATGGACTGGCTAGTGATATAGCTGGCTGTGGTATCTATCCGGCTGGAGTGGCGGCAGTCTCAGGTGTTGATCAGTTCCGCTTTATCAGCTATCCGGATCGCTTTCGCATAGAGTCATCAGAGCCCGGCGCAGATATGGAAGTAGTACTATATGACATAGCAGGCCAGCGTGTCAGTAGCTATCACCACGTCAATGGTGATGTAAAACCGGAAGGACTTCCTCCCGGTATCTATATCGTGGCAGCCAATGCCGGGGCCGAGAGCAAGGCATTTAAATGGGTGCTGCTGCGATAAAAAAAACTTTCCGATCTATCCCGCTGATATCTCTCAGCACGGGCTCCCGTGGCCTTAGTTTGCTGCGGGATATTTTTTAGTAATTTCATTTCTTAAGTAATTATTATGAGTAATGTGATACCAGAGAGCGAGCTTATTATCAATGCTGATGGGAGCGTCTATCATCTTCATCTCCGTCCGGAGCAGATAGCTGATACGATCATCACAGTAGGTGATCCGGGCCGCGTGAAGGAAGTGACGCGGCACTTCGATAGCATAGAGCATACAGTGCAGTACAGGGAGTTTCTGACGCAGACAGGTGTGATAGGCAGCAAGCGGCTGACGGTGCTATCTACAGGCATCGGTACAGACAATATTGATATCGTATTCAATGAGCTGGATGCCCTCGCCAATATAGACCTCAATACACGTACCGTAAAAGGAAACTTGAAAAGTCTTGAGATCATTCGCCTGGGCACTTCCGGCGCTGTGAGTGAAGAAGTAGAGCTGGATAGCCTGCTACTCTCTGAGAGTGCCATAGGTATAGAGGGACTCATGACCTATTACGACCAGCAAGCCTCACCGCAAGAGGCAGAGTTGGCTGCTGCCTTTCGCAGCCATATGCAGGCTACCATGCCTGCCATGGCGCCGTATGCAGCATTTGCAGATGAGGGGCTACTGCAGCGTTTTGATAAAATGGGGAGGCGCGGATTGACACTGACGGCACCGGGTTTCTATGCGCCGCAGGGGAGGCACCTGCGCGTGAGCAGCAGAGCTAGTGAGCTCTTTTCGCTCATCAGTAGTTTTCGCTATCGCGATTATCGCGTCACAAATCTGGAAATGGAAACCTCCGGTATCTATGGCCTGGGAAGGCATCTCGGCCATCGCTGCTTATCTATCAATGCGATCGTAGCGCAGCGCGCTGACAATAAATTCAGCAAGGATGCCGGCAGGGTAGTAGACCGTATGATACGCGAGGCGCTGCAGATTATCGTCGGCTCATAAAACACACAGCATGGAAAATATCCCTGCAGAGATACAGCAGATACTATTTGCGGCCCTACTGGGCGGAGTGATAGGCGCTGAGCGCGAGTACCGCAATAAGTCTGCCGGCTTCCGCACGGTCATCCTCATCACTGTAGGCTCAGCTATCATCACCATCATATCGCAGCACATCGGCGGCTTGGCAAATGGGGATCGTATCGCAGCCAATATTGTACAGGGTATCGGCTTCCTGGGTGCAGGTACTATATTCAAAGATGATAACAGGGTGAACGGCCTGACTACTGCTGCTACTATCTGGGCTGCTGCGGCTATCGGCATGTGCGTGGGTAGCAGCGCCTACTGGCTGGCCGCCTGTGGTACTACACTGATCCTGACCATCCTGTACCTGATGGTCAAAGTGGAGCGCAAACTCGATAGCTACAATCGCGTACGCGACTATAAGCTGGTCACCACTTATCAGAATGAGACATTACTCCACTATGAAAAGCTTTTTGAGTCCTTTGGCCTGTCACATGCACGCGGCCGCCAGAGCAAAGTAGGCAATGAAATGATCGGCAACTGGGTAATATCCGGCCCGGATAAGCAACATAGGAAACTGATAGAAGCACTGCTGGAAGATACCGAACTAAAGGAATTTGACTTTTAATAATATGCTTTTCATGTAGAGCAGGTTGATAGTATTTGCTTTTCCTGGAAATACGCAGCGCATTGTCTCTTTCGGTAGTCATTTACGGCCAGAATTTACATATATCCACTTGTATCTGGTGAAACTTATATTGATAGGCGCAAAGGGGTGAAATATCTTTGGCTATTATTCCAAAGGCATGAATTCGCGCGAATTTAAAGAGAGATATGTATTCGATCCACAGCAGGATCTGATAGCAGAAGGTACCTATTCGCGTGTGTTCCGGGCAGTGGATTCACTACTGCAGCGCGATATCTGTATCAAGTATTTCCGCAAAGAAATGATCACCGGCTCCTCCCTGATCCGGGAGATCAATCGTGCAGGCAGCCTTTTTCACCCCAATATTGTGGCTTTCTACGATCTGATAGAGATAGAAGAGACCAATGTAATAGGCGAGGTGGAGAAGCAGCCTATAGGTGTGGTAGAGTATGTGAACGGCGGCATGCTGACAGACTATGTGCAGCAGCACAAGATAGAAGGCGAGCTGCTGCGCAAGCTGATCCGCGATGTGATCAAGGGCCTCTCATACCTGCACTCCATAGGACGCCCTCATCTGGATATCAAACCGGGCAACCTACTGGTCAAACTCACAGAGAAAGATCCGGTAGCCAAGATAGCCGACTGCCTGAATAACGAAAACATCAATGCCCTCTCTGTCCCCTCTACAGTGAAGCCTCAGCAGCTATGCTACAAAGCGCCTGAATATTTCGAAGGTGCCTATGGTGAGCTGACTGTCAAGGCTGATATCTGGGCACTGGGCCTGATGGTATATGAGCTGGTGACAGGGGAGAAGCTTTTCTATAAAGAAGGTGATACCGTAGAAAAGGTGATCCGTAATATCTGCCATAGCGACCACTGGGTGCGTGTGCATGACCTCCCGGAGCCCTATGTGACCTTTGTGAAGAAGTGCCTCGTGCGCAATGTACATGATCGGAATGTATCTCTGGAGGAGCTCATCCTGATACTGGACAAATATCAGCCCGAAGAGGTAAAAGCAGAAGCAGCTAAGGTTGAAATGCCATCTGCACCTATCTACGCTGACCCTTTCATACAGCCTGCAGAAAAGGAAGCGGCTGCAGCCTCGACAGGTAAAGTTCAAAACCCTACCGCCGACGCAGCACCGGAGGCCCCAAGGTCAAAGCCAGAAGCAACACCGCCCCAGCCGGCGCGAAAAATGCACCTGAGTATACCACTCATCATGACTGCACTGATCATACTGGTAGGCATATCGGCTTTCATCTGGCGTATAGTTGATACTAAGAAAGATCCATCTGCTCCGCAGAAAGTAATAACTGCTGCTGCGCCCGCTGCCGCACCGGTCAGAGAAACAGCCTCTGAGCCTGCCAAGCCGCAAGTAGTACATGATACGATCAGAGTGGTAGAGATACAGCAGAAATTTATACCGGCTCCGTTCACTCCTGCGGCCAAAAAGCCTGCTGCTGCTGTCGCACCGGCCGCCGCTGCAAGGGCAGAAGCAGTCACTCCCACTCTTCCGTCATTTGACTATCTCTACGCGGACAAGCCATATTACTTTGACCTCAAGACTCCTCTGATGAGTGATGTGGAGTTTGATCTCTACAGTGACAATGCAGCCATCACTGCCCTGGGCAAAAATACTTTCTATGTCAAGGCGACCAAGACCGGGCCACTCGCCGTGACAGTATTGGAAAAGGGTACGCATGTCAGGCTGGCAGAGAGAGAATACAACGTAAAAGCTAAACCACGTCCTGTAGCCACCATCGGAGACGACATAGTGGGCGGATTTGTATCGCCTAAGATGCTGCTGGCTAAGCTCACCATGCAGGCTAAGTCTGAATATGGCACCTATAAGGTCAAGAGCTTCCGTATGACCTGCCGCTCCGGCTCCTGCGATATCAATGATGTCTCAAATGACGGCACATTCAATGAGTCCATGATCCGCTTCCTGCACAATGTGAAGGCCGGCGAGAAACTTTACTTTGACAATATCATAGCTGAAGGTGACAACGGCCAGGCGCTCCGTCTGGATGATTTCCAGGTCACCACCTATTGATCATAATTCTTTTCATTAGCCAAGAAAGGGGACTGTGTATGCGGTCCTCTTTTGTTTTTTGGCTGGTCACTGATAGGTAGGATCGGCAAACCGCCTGTCGTAAAGAAAGGTTTTATCCGTCAGCGTTTTCAGGAAGGCAATGACCTCTTTCTTTTCCAGGTCGTTCAGGTTGCGTGTTTCCAGTAGCTCTGGTGTTACATTGAGCATGTAGAAGTCTCCTCTGGCATAATGATCCAATACCTGCTCCAGCGTGCGAAATCTACCGTCGTGCATATATGGGTATGTCATAGCCACATTGCGCAGGCTAGGCACTTTGAATGTGTTTTCATCCCTATACATTCCTGTAATGAGCTCGCGCCCGGGATCATTCAGTGTAGAGTCCGGATACAGACCGCTGCTCTTGTACGATTCGTCGGTGAAGAGCGGCTCGCGGTGGCACTTGGCACATTTCTCACGAAAGATGACGAGGCCGTTGACCTCAAACTGCGTCAGCGTATCCTCGTGACGCATGAATCTATCGTATTTCGAATTGGCCGATACCATCAGGCCTGTAAACTGTGTCATAGCCTTGAGCATACGCTCTGACGAGATGAGCGTATCTCCAAATGCTTCCTTGAACGCCTGACGATAGTAGCTACTACGCCTGAGTTTCCGCATCACATCTCCGATCTCAGAGGCCATTTCGATCGGGTTGGCCATAGGGGTCAGCGGCTGCACCTCCAGGTGATTGACTCCCCCATCCCACATGAAGGACTGGCCCCACGCCAGGTTCTGCAGTGGTGGTACATTCCGCTTGCCTATCAGGCCGCCGATACCGTGGCTGAGTGTATGGTCTATATGCGCAAATGCTGCAATGCGCTGGTGGCATGAAGCACAGCTGGTACTACTGTCTTTGGACAAGATGGGATCATAGAATAACCTCCTGCCTAGTGTAAATCCTGCTGGTGTAGGTTTGTTATTAGTAAAAGTATAAGTAGGAGCAGGGAAACCTTTAGGTACCTCAAAAGCTACATCTTTGGCTGTGATGATAAAATAGGGATTCTGCTCTGTGAAATCACTGAGGATGACTACCAGCACAAGTAGCAGCAGAATAATTGGCAACTTCTTATTCAGCATATACTACACGGTCCAGAAAGAAAAGATGCTGGTAGCGGTCTGCTATCATAGCTGCATTGTGAAAGTCCGTCACAGAGTTATACCTGGCCATATCCAGTGGTGCAGGCTTATCTATCATTCTGGCTATATCTGCATGGATATATATTGACGTCATCCTGCTAGCCTGGCTTTTTCCTCTGGAAGCATCTGCCATATCAGGTCTGTCTCCTGCACCCGGCTCCAGTGTGAGGGAGACACTGCGTATGCAGTTGGCAGGAGCCTTATAGCCACCTATATGGTATTCATATATCCCTCCGGGGTTCTTCGAGGCGCTTGATTTTCCTTCCAGCTTAAAGAAGATATATCCCGTATTCCAGGTCCAGAACATCCCGTTCTCAGGATCTAGCGCATCGCTTTGCGCCCCACTGCAATTATGCAGGCTATCTACACCTATCAGAAAGTTGATCTTGCTATAAGTACCTGGAGGTATATGATGCAAGGTGATAGCCATAGACGATGGATCATCCTCGCGTATGAGGTAGTAGCCTGAGTCGCTGAGTACCTGACCTGACAGTGTGGTGAGCCGGATATTACTGATGTAATACTTCAGATTGGATACAGTATAGGTTTGACCCAGGGTATTGGTGTACGTGACGGTGTCCAGGGCTATACGTTTGCCGTTCACTACATTCTCAAACTGCAGATGCAGCCCCTGTGCCATAGCACTAAAAGACATCACCACAGCGAGTGCTGTGGTGAGCCAGGTGGTCTTAGGTATGATAGCTGTCCGGCACATAGACCGAAGATATTAATTTGCTTTTACGATCTTTTTGATCACGTTCTGATTTCCGTCATTCAGGTGCAGGAGGTATATACCGGCAGGATACTGCGTCAGGTCCAGCGTATAGGCTATGCTGGGCTGCATATAGTCTATGGTCTGTATGAGCTGGCCTGTTTCATTATAGAGCTTGCCTGTTATATTATTGCTGCTCTTATTATCCATATACACGTAGAAATATCCCGTAGATGGATTTGGCATGATCTCGCATAGAGGAGTGCGCTGCACGTCATTCACACCAGTGGTGCCTGTGTACACTGTGGTAGAGCCTGAGATCGTATTGTGCCCTCCTGGATTTTGCGGGCCAGAGGCTATATTTCCGGATTGTACTACGCCATAATAGGTGCCTGTAGAGGTATATGGATAGGCAGGTGCCAAGGTAGAGTCCAAGGTCATAAAGTAAGCATAAGTACCATTAGGGTACTCAGGTGTGATACACCAGCGGCCGTTGCGCGCATCCAGATCACCTAGTCCTGGTACATATTCATAGTCCCAAAGCAGACAGCCCATAGGGTAAGTGATGTTTTGAGTACCCATAGGTGTAGTCACCGTATAGGTGCGTGTAGGGCTCGGGCCGGCCTGAGAGGCTGTAGTGCCATCGGGCTTTGTAGTACGTGTGGTATCTGTACGCAGCCTGTAAGATGTCCTCATGCGCTTGACCCCGCCATCGCCATTGGTATCCGCATAGCCATAGGCACCATACACCGGATAGCCATCAAACATATAGCCGATAATCGGTGAGTGATGTGCATTATCCGTCTGGTCGTAGAGGCACTTAGGGCTCACATGATGATGGTATTCTCCGTCCTGCTGTGGGTGGCCTATGCAGTTGTCAAAACTAGGATACTCAAAGTAGTAGCCATTTCTAGACCATACGCTGTTGACATATTGCGCATCATCAGCATTGAAGATACTGACACCATTGGTCAGTACGCCTATATGGCCCAGGCCGATAGATGTCAGCGTGCCCGTATTCCGCTGCGGATTGCGGGTGATCTTGTAGACGAAGTTCTGATTGGACGCCACATTGGGATTATTCCATGGGCCGATACTATAGCCCGGTATGCAGGTACAGCTCACATATACATCTGTAGTGGAATATTGCACAACTTCTACATTGGACGGGATATTGGCATAGCCACGGTTAGTATTGGTATCCGGATTTTGTATCCACGATGTGATCACCGGCGAGAGCTGGGCAAAGCTGCAACCACTGGCGAGGATGCTAAGAGCGAGGAGGAGTTTTTTCATTATTGGAAATTTAGGGAAGGGGTTTTATATGATTACAAATTTATCATCTCTGATCGGGTGGTGGCGGTCCTTGGTCTCTTTCTTTTTTTGCCATAGCCTCAGCTATCATGGCATCAAACCGCTGCTGTTGCTGTACTGTACATAGCTGCCTCACCTGAGCCAGATGACGATAGGTGATTTGCTCATTCTCTATACGCAGCATGGCTATCTGACGGATCAGGGAGTCTGCGTATGCTGCAGTATCTCTGCCTGCGGTCAGAGAGTGAAACAATTCATCATGCAGCTGCCTGTTTCGTTCACCTATGGCTTTCATAGATTCATGGTGTTCATCTCTCAGTTTTTCAAACGCCTCCTGTTGCTTCTGGTCAAATTGCAGTTCCTTGATCACCAGTCCACCCGGTGCACGGCCATCACGAGGCCCTCCTGCACCACCTGCATGACTGTACCAGATATAGCTGAGTGATGCGGCATTCAGCAGTATCAGCAGCACTACCAGGATGGTAAGGACCTTTATTTTAGGTGCTTCACTCATTGCTCATTTCCTTCTGTGCCAAAAAATAGGGTGCCTGCATCGTTCATTGCATTGTCACGGCTTATTCCCAATATATTCTCAGGATTTTCTTTGTGCTGATCCCTGCTAGGTTTATGGCTTATCAGCGTAGTCACATTCAGTGCTACAAGAAGCACAACAGAGGCTGCTATACGCCACATGCCACTGGCAGATATAGTCATACTGACCTCCCTGCCACCTATGCGGGCCTCGACGCGTGCCAGTATGTCCGGGGCTTCGGCCCGGCTCATGCTGTCTGCGCTGCGCAGCGTTGCCTCTATCCATTTTTCCCTATTCATGGTCATGGTTTTCGTATAGACGCTGTCCGCCGGGGTTTCCTTCGCCCCGTTTTGTTAAACAATTTATGACTTCAGTCATATAGTTCCTTGTAAATGTCTTCCAGTGCCCGCCTCAGATTCTGCTTAGCCCTTTGTAGCAGAGATTCTACCGCACCTTCATTTAGTTTCATGATATCTGCTATCTCACGCTGACTGAGTTGTTCTACTTTGCTGAGGGTAAACGCCACTTTTTGATTGTCCGGTAGTGCATCTATCGCACGAAAAAGGTAAGTTGCCTTTTCCTTGTTTTCTTCTATTATACCAGGATGCATCCAATTTACTGTTTTAGATGCGACCTCCGTATTCTCTCCGCTGATGGAGAAGATAAATCCAAATCGTTTCTTGCGGGAGCGCGACTTGATCAGATCCAGGGATTTGGTCACCGTGATGCGATACACCCAGGTAGATAGGGCAGCATCACCGCGAAAATTATCTATAGAGTTCCAGACAGTGAGAAAAACATCCTGCGCCAGCTCTTCTGCATCTTCGCTGTCCTTTACAAATGAGATTGCTGTGTTATAAACACGCTGCTGGTACCGCGAGACAAATTCACGCAGCGCCATAGTGTCCTGCTCTCGCAGGCCTTTTAGCAGCATTTCATCAGTCATCTATATCGTGCGGCCCCAGCTATCTTTTTATTGTGATGATTTGGAGGTAAGACGACAGAAAATACGGTATTCCTTCGGTAAAGAAAAAGACAAAATTTCTACGCTTGTGACGATAAACCCAATAAAAAAGCCCCGCCGATGGCAGGGCTATATTGTTAGCAGTTACCTGGTTAAAGAAGAACTACTTTGCTGTGCAGCTCAGCCCCGCTGCCGGTCCGGATGCTTATGATATATACACCTTTGGAGTATCCGCTCAGGTCCAGACCAGTGCTACCGCCGCTGCTCACGGGAGAGGAGTACAAATAGTGCCCATCTATATCCAGCAGTTCTATACTTACTGGCTGCTCTGTAGCCTGCGAGTAATCGATGACCAGCCTGTCGTGGGTAGGATTTGGATAAATGGAGATAGAAGCTGCTGATATATCATTAAGGCCGCTGGTAAAGAAGACACTCACGCTATCTGTGCGGCTGCAATGTGACTGGTCAGTAGAGGTCACATAGTATGTGCCGGGCAGCAGGCCACTGATCGTAGCCGTAGTATCTCCATTGCTCCACTGCCAGTGATAGGGAGGATTGCCAAAGGTATCGCGTACACTCGCTGTTCCATCTGCAGTGGTCGCAGAAGACGCCTGCGTGGCTGATACACGGGAAACCAAAGGCTGGAATATCAGGCCCTTGATAGCAGATATCGCTGCAAGGGTAGAAAACTGGCCACATATGTTGTGGTCGTAGGTAGCGCCTACATTCAGCGTGTCTACCGATACAGAGCCATTAGTTACAAAATGTGAATATGCCACAGCAGAATGATGCCATGGTATGATCTCATCTGCCGTGCAGAAAAATAGTTTCACTGGATTATTGGGTGTCCAGTTGTAGGCATCATTCTTTTTTAAAACTTGGGTAAAATAGTTGTTAGGATCATTCTGGAGGGTATCCATTACAGCCTGCTGCAGTACCTGATTAGGTACAGACGGCATTACCCCATTGATCTGAAAGGCTTCCTTTGTTCCATTATACTGAGTGGGCAATATAGAGTCAAAAGGAGCTACAAAGATATCTGAATCGCTAGCCGCGAAGTGGTAGATACTATTATAGCTCAGAAAGAGTGCAGGGAGGAATGATGGATCATTGTAGGTGTTGTTTGACAGGATCATTTCATTCTGCATCGTACCGCTCAGATCATAATATCCGGCTATGGCGCCGGTGCCGGTCACTTCTATTTGAGGGAGGTATTTTTGTATGTATTGGTTAGCTGCTATGGTAGCATAGGCACCCTCCGAGATACCCGCCAGAAAGAGTTGCTGATTATAACTTGCCCCGGTAGTGTCTACCGTTTCACGTACAGCACGGAGCAGATCTATCACAGCTGTGGCCTCAGACTGTAGATGCAGAAAAGGATGTTGCCCCGGTCCGCTACCCAGTCCCAGTCCATCAGGTAGCATAGTGATGAGCCCCAGAGAGCCACCTGCCAGTCCTATAAACCATTCATATTTATAGTTAGACGGTGCATTGTTTTTCCGAAAGACATTGTTGTGCTGATAGCTGAGCATCGGTACATTGCATGGAGTACCTTGTGGTACTACCAGCAGGCCAGAGGCTGTGGTAGGAGTGCTGTCCGGAGCTACAGTATTATAAATTACTTTATAAGTCTTCACGCCGTATTGGGTAGTCAGGATTCCTCCGGGGACTCCTTGTGCAGCGAGTATTGAGTCTACTTGCAGTTTAGTAAAAGAATGCTGAAAGATGACCTGAGAGGCAAACTGTCCATGCGCCAGCAGCGCCATCAGCACGGCGAGAGAAAGGGTCAATGATTTTTTCATAAAAGGGGTTAGAATGTGTAAAGTGCCCGGATAGAGGGCATTCTGTAAAAGTAGTGAAACCAAAGCAGATGTACAGCTATTCTGCTATGGCAAAACGTACTTTTTTGCCTTTGATCTTATGGTCTCTGATAATGCGCAGGGTTGCATCTATCTTGTCAGTATGGATGGCGGCATAGGCTGCTTTGTCCAGCACCTCTATGCGTCCCACTTCATCTTTCTGTAAACCACCTTTTTGTAGCAATAATCCCACGATATCGGTCTTATTGACCTTATCCTTTTTGCCAGCAGCTATGTAGAGCGTGCACCACTCTGGCTCCGGCAGCGGGGAGAAGTGAGCCGGTAGCTCTTCGTCTGATACATTTTCGGTCACAAATGGCGGTATGCGGTCTTTGGCCTCCAGCAGGAGATAGGCTGTACCATCAGCGTGCATCCGTGCGGTACGCCCGTTGCGATGGGTAAAGGCCTCTGCCGTCACCGGCAGCTGGTAGTGTATGATATGCCTGATCTCTGGTATATCCAGGCCTCGCGATGCCAGGTCTGTGGTCACCAGGATATTTGTGCTGCCATTGCGTAGCATGATGAGCGCTTTCTCGCGGTCTATCTGCTCCATCTCTCCATGATAAATCCCGTGCGCAATATTCATACTGCGCAGTTGTATGCTTACTCTCTTTACTGCATCCCGATGATTGCAAAAGATGATAGCAGACTCGCCCTTTAGTTTACTCAGCAGGAAGGCAAGTCCTTCTGGCCGGGTCAGTTCTTCGGATATATGGATAGCCTTCAGTGCCAGCACGGAAGTAGAGGTTTTGACGTGTGTAAAGTCCAGCACCTCCGGCTGGCGTAGCTTTAGGAAGGTGGGAATATGATCCAGTGCGGTAGCAGAGGTCAGGATCCGTTTTTGCAATGATGGCAGCTCAGAAACTATGAATGCCATATCCTCCTGAAATCCCAACTCCAGGGCCTTGTCAAACTCATCCATCACCAGCGTATGAACGCTGCTCAGATCTATATTCTGCGCCCGGATATGGTGAGCTATACGCCCCGGCGTACCTATGAGTACTGCTGGCGGATGTGAGAAGTTTTGCTCCTCGGTGCGCACAGAATGGCCACCGTAGCAGCTATTCACTTTGTAGCCAGTGCCCATCAGCTTATAGACACTCTCTATCTGTATGGCCAGCTCCCGTGAGGGGACTACTATCAACGCCTGCACTCCAGCCGCATTAGGCTGCAGCAGCATGGCTACGGGCAGGAGGAAGCCAAGTGTCTTGCCCGATCCGGTGGGAGAGAGCAGGATGACACCCTCAGACTGTGGCACAGCCAGCATTACAGCCTGCTGCATTTCATTCAGCGCCGCGATATTGAGACGGGATAGGGTGGCTGCTATATCCATTGTTATTCTTCTTCCAGAGGTACCTGCTCTTCGTTGGTCAGGTCCAGTATATGATGCCCTATCACGAGCTCCTCATCCAGATCCACCACTACTACTACAAAGACCTCCTCTTTATCTGTAGGCAGCAGTACATGCTCAAAGGTTTCATCCTCGTTCCAGTAGACTATTTCTACTTCTTGCTTCTCCAGCACTTCAGGTACTACTATGCCATGCTTCACCAGATGGGCTACATAGGGCCATATGTCTACTGTAGCATCTGTGGTCTCGGTCACGTCGGTCATCTCTTCCGACATCGTGTCCAGGTATTCTTCGTATGTGAGTTCTGTGATCATATTATACTGCTAGCTATCAATAAAAAAGCGGGACCTAGATCCCGCTTATGTTTAGTTATTGGTTGTTACTTATTTCTCAGCGTCACCTATGTGTACGAGTATACGGCCACAGTGCTCGCAGGTGATGATACGGCGCTTAGAGCGGATCTCAGCCTGGCGCTGTGGTGGTATCTTGGCATAGCAGCCACCGCAGCTATCACGCAGTACCGCTACTACAGCCAGGCCATTACGGTAGGCGCCACGGATACGGTGGTAGGCCTTCAGCAGGCGCTCTTCTACCTTCTTGGCAGCCTTGTCAGACTCTTTCTTCAGCTCGTCTTCTTCCTTCTCGGTCTCAGCTATGATCTTGTCCAGCTCCTTCTTCTTAGCCTTGAGTTCTTTCTCGCGGGTAGCGATATTTGCCTCAGTCTCTTCTATCAGGCCTTTCTTGATATCTACTTTCACAGTAGCATCAGTCATCTTTTTCTCAGAGAGTTGTATTTCCAGCTTTTGCAGCTCGATCTCCTTGCTCAGCGCTTCAAACTCACGGTTGTTCTTCACCGTGTTTTGCTGCTTCTCGTAGCGGGTGATCAGTTCCTTTGCCATAGCCTTTGCGTTCTTGCGGTTGGCTACTTCCTCATCCAGCTCGGCCATTTCCTCGTTCAGGTTGTTGAGGCGCACATTCAGGCCCGCTATTACGTCCTCCAGTACTTGTACCTCCTCAGGGAGTTCGCCCTTCAGGATCTTTATCTTATCTACTTTAGTATCTATCTGCTGGAGGTTCCAGAGTTGGTTCAGTCTCTCTTCTACAGAGAGTTCTTTTTCTTTTGATGCTGCCATTCTTTAGATATATTTTACCGGATTAGTTTCCGCCTTGGATAAAAGGAACGCAAATGTACTAAATTTTTCCGACAAGTGTCTATATAATAAAGCAGGAGTAAACTGCTCACTCTCGTAGTGGCCTACATCGGCTAGCAGGATCTGCCCATCAGCATCAAAAAATTCATGGTATTTGATGTCGGAGGTGATATAAACGTCTGCTTTTGAGGATATTGCATTAGGTAGTAGAAACCTGCCCGACCCCCCGCAGACTGCTACAGTCTCCACCTGCCTCCCCAGCATGGCAGTATGCTTTACCACCCCTGCCCCGAGCTGTTTCTTTACTTTTTTGAGAAATGTCAGCTCATCCATAGGTTTAGCCAGACGGCCTATCATGCCGCTACCTATGGTCTGTAGTTCATTTTCCAAGGCTATAACGTCATAGGCCACCTCCTCATAGGGGTGCGCCTCCAGCAGTGCCCGGACTACCTGGGCCTGTATATGGCCGGGAAATATCACCTCCAGTTTGGCCTCCTCTATACACTCTTGTACGCCTTTTTTGCCTATAGCAGGGTGAGTAGTTTCATCCCCCTTAAACGTTCCGATCCCTCCTACACTAAAACTAGCCTCTGAATAGTGCCCGATATGGCCTGCGCCTGCGGCGAATAGCGCCTTGCTCACTGTCTCATGGTGCTCATGTGGTACGAAGGTGTATAGCTTCTTTAGAATTCCTTTTTTAGGAGCGAGTATTTTGCAATCTGTCAGGCCGAGTTTTTCGCAGATCATAGCATTGACGCCAGTCTCTATATTATCATAGTTAGTATGGATGGCATAGATGGCTATGTCGTGCTTTATGGCTTTGATCACCGTTCGTTCTACATAGTTCTTGCCATTGAGCTTCTTCAAGCCGGAAAAGACAATAGGGTGGTGGGCTATGATCAGTTGGCATTTTTCGCGGATAGCCTCTTCTACTACTGCCTCCGTACAGTCCAGGGAGAGGAGTACACGTTTGACTGTGGCATTTTTATCGCCCACTATCAGGCCGCTATTGTCATAGCTCTCCTGATAGGAGAGGGGGGCTATTGATTCCAGATAGGAGGTGATGTCTTTGATCTGCATGGCACGAAAATTCTGAAGCAAAGGTACGATTTGTTAAAACTGTAGGCATTGCAAATAAATCAAAATAATGCGCGTCTCCATACATATCATATCTGACAGCAGCCATGCCTCCGTGACATACCAAACTTGTTGATAGCTTTTTAGTAAAGGCGACTGAATCTTTTATATTTACATTTATACTTATCGATTATGCCTGTCAGGGGGCTATACGCCCATGCTGGCGCATAATATGCAAACCCAATAACTATGGCAAACATTTTTCAAAAGCTGGGGCTATTGAAGAAGGATGAAGGAGATCCAGATGACCAGCAGGCACCCATTATCAAGCCTATCGTACAGCCTACTACTATAGTATCTATGGGAGACAATCCTCCCGCTATAAAGTCTAATACGGACTACAATAAATACCTGGAGGATGTACTGGACAAGGCCAATAAACCTGGCGTTGACTTTCTCGAGTTTCATAAGGCGCTCAACAGCTTTGATGGCAAACCGCTCACAGAGCAGCAGAAGTATGAGTTTTCATTTTTGCCTATCAAAGCGATGGGCATAGATGCATTGACGCTGGAGTCTACTGCCCGCGACTACCTGAGTGTACTAAACCAGGAGAATCAATCCTTTCGGGATGAGCTAGCCTCAGCTATACGGGAGAAAGTAGAAAACAAGAAAGCCGAGATACAGAAATTGACTGCCGAAAATGCTGAACTGAATAGCAAGATAGAGGCAAATAGCAAGCGCATCGAACAGATGAATCAAGAGGTGTTTACCTCATCCAGCTCGATAGAGGTGGAGAAGCAGGCATTTGAATATGCCCTGTCCAACAAAGTATCTATTATTAATGACCGAATAACCAAAATCCAAACTTACCTTCATGGAAATCCAACAGTATAAGGCCCCTGAGCAAACCACACCAGTACAGAAAGGTATAGCTATCCTGCTCATTGCAGCCTGTGTCTATGCCATAGCAGTAGTCATCAACACGTATCTCCCTACCATCCTGGAGGCCATGAAGAATATCTATCTTCTGATATTCCTCGGTACGCCGCTGGTGTTGCTTACTTTGTATATAGTCACCAACCCGTTTATGGTATGGGCATTTTTCAAAACGTTATCCTGGAATCTTACGAAGTTTCTCATCAAGATGGACCCGCTCTCTGTCATGGATCGCTATGCTGATATGCTGGAGAATAAGCGCAATAATCTGGAAGAAGTACGCGTAGGCCTCGAGGGCAAAAAGGTCAAGATGGACCGCATGATCAAGGACCTGCAAAACGACATTCAGGAAAACCTGGCCAAAGGCAAAGCGGCTATCTCTCAGGGTGAGCAGCAGATAGCATCCCTGGCTGGTACTAAAGTAGCTACAGATCAGCAGAGCCTTACGCTCTATATGCCCATCTATGAGAAACTGGTAAAAAATACCGAGTACCTCAG
Source organism: uncultured Chitinophagaceae bacterium (assembly GCA_964571705.1). Lineage (GTDB taxonomy): Bacteria > Bacteroidota > Bacteroidia > Chitinophagales > LD1 > UBA1941. The sequence goes on along the minus strand of CAZNDJ010000026.1, from coordinate 16,235 downwards.
CGAGCTGTCAGAAAACTGGAAATACTCTATCGAGAAACTGCGCTATACCATAGAGCGCAAGCGCGAGGAGTACACTAACCTCAAGGATATGGCTGCTGCGCTCAATCAGGCGGACGAGTTTACCAATGGCAATACTGAGGCATCTAAGGTGTATAATGAATCTATCAAGCAACTAGAGATCACGACCTCACAGTACATCGCACGCATAGAGGATTTCGAGAAGAACTCTAAAGATATCCTCGGCAATATCCGCGTAGAGCGCCAGGCCGTACAGGATCAGGGCCTCGCTCAGATAGAGCAGTATATGAAAAGTGATGCATTAAAGTTACCTGATTTCAGTAATATGCTGACTGCGGGTACTGGTACAGTGTCTGCTTCATCCACAGATGCCAACAAAAGATTTAACCTCTGAGACAATAATTAATAAACCAATTCAACCTGAATTTATATGCTTAAATCAATCACTCCGCTCGGATGGGTCGTCCTGGTGGTCATAGTAGTAGCCGGCCTCTTTGGCGTGCATCATGTTCTGACCAAATACGGTATCCTGGACAAAGCACAGCAGAAAGTGGCCGCTTCAAAATCATTTGGCAGCAAGGATGTGGACCTTGTACTGGCTTACAATACATTTCCAGGCATGGAAGGTATCCTCTACATGAATGGAGGCATGGAGCCTAATACAGAAAGTCGCCTCTATAAAGAGTTTGGCATCAAGCTCCAGATCAAAAAGATGGATGTAGTAGCCGATACACGTGATGGACTGAAGGCCAAGGCACTCGACCTGGTCTACTGTACTACAGATGCACTACCTATAGAGATGAGCTCTAACAGTGAGCTGCTGCAGCTCAAGGTAAAGGAGATCATGAAGGTCAACGAAAGCCGTGGTGCTGATGCCATAGTGGTCAATAGCGCTATCAAAAAAGTATCTGACCTCAGGGGCAAGAAAATAGCCTACGCCATAGGCACGGCGTCTAATACCCTTCTCCTCAACGTACTCGAGACCTCTGGCCTCCAGCTCAGCGACATAGACGCCTACAAAGTGGCTGATGGTGTAGAGGCTGCGAATGCTTTCAAGGCGGGATCATGTGATGCTGCAGTAGTATGGGCACCTGATGATGAAGACTGTGCAGCAGCCATCAAGGGCGCGCACGTACTGATCAGCACTGCTACTGCACCTCAGATCATAGCTGATGGTCTCCTGGTGACACAGGAAAACCTCGACGCAAAGAGAGAGAAGATCACCAAGCTGGTGAAAGCATGGCTCATAGGCAATGGGCAGATCAATAGTGATGTAACAGTGCGCCATGAAGCGGATACACTTTTTTCCAAGGGATTTGACTTCCCGGTAGAAGTGGCTGCCCTCTCTGCAGGCAAGATCAGGTTTTGTACCCTGGATGACAATAAGAAGTTCTTTGGTTTTGAGCCGGGATATCAGGGCGTGACCGGAGACAAAATGTACAACCGCATGGCTGTAAAGTACACAGCAGCAGGACTGGCTAAAGCACCAGCCTCATGGAGGAGTGTATCAGATGGCTCTGTGATAGAAGAGCTGCTGAAGGACCAGTCTCTGGTAGATGATCCTACTGAGGGTGCGCCTGATGCACCGCAATTCGCCCCACCTACAGCAGCTGATGCCAAAGTACCGGCACAGGGTACTAAGGTCATCACGCTCAATTTCCCTACCGGATCGGCCTCACTCAGTGAGGAGAATATCGCAGTGATCAACCGTGAGGTAGCTCCTCTGGCACAGGGTCTGGCCAATGCACGTATACGTGTAGAAGGGAATACCGACAATGTAGGAAACGCAGGCGCTAATAAAGTGCTCTCTGACCGCCGTGCACAGGCAGTGGTAGACTATCTGGTGAATGAATACAAGTTCAGCCGCAATAAGTTTATCGTAGTGGGCAACGGCCAGTCTAAGCCTGTAGCTGGCTGCGAGGCAAATGCTGATGAGATATGCCGCGCCCGCAACCGCCGTACGGACTTCAATTTCATCTGGCAATGAGAAACACCATACTGAATATATCAGGATGGGTCATACTCATCCTGATATGGGCACTCATATGTGCGCTGGGACTGGTCAATAGCCACATACTGCCATCTCCATGGAATACCCTGGACGCTTTTATCAAAATGATCAAGGATGATGACCTGCTCGGCAATATCCTTTTTTCCCTCAAGATCAATTTTGCCGGCTATATATTATCTGTCCTGCTGGCGCTTCCGGTAGGGTTTGCCCTTGGTCTGTCTGATACTGCACGGCGTATGTTTAGCCAGCAGATAGATTCGCTCAGGTTCATACCTATCACAGCACTCGGAGGTATATTCATAGCGCTCAGTGGCCTCACCATCTGGACCAAAATCAATTTTCTCGCATTCGGTATCTGGGTTTATCTGGTGCCTGTCATAGTACAGCGTATCGTAGAGATCAATCCAGTGCACCTGCAGATGATGAAGACTCTCGGTGCCAGCAAATGGCAGACATTCGTGCATGTGCAGTGGCCGTCAGTCATAGCCAGGCTATCAGATGATATACGGATACTGGTAGGTATCAGCTGGACATACATCATAGTGGCCGAGCTGAAAAATGTGCAGGGTGGCCTCGGTAGCCTCATATTCCTCTCAGACCGCCAGAGCTACATAGGTATGACCTATGCGGTGGTCCTGGTGATTATCACTATCGGTATCCTGCAGGATCGCCTTTTCAAATTTATTGACTGGTTACTTTTTAGATTCAAATACTCGTGAAAAACTATAGCGGCTCCAATAATATCATCGAGCTGAGGAATGTGACCCAGACCTATCTCGACAAAAACGGCAAACCATACAACCTATTTGATAACCTGTCTATAGCGATCGAAGATGTGCAGGACAAAGGCCAGTTCGTAGCCCTCATGGGCGAGTCAGGCTGTGGCAAGTCTACCATCCTGCGCTATCTCACAGGCCTGCAGCAGCCCACCTCTGGTGAGATTTTTCTGGCAGGCAAGTCACTCACGTCTAAGGACACGATACCGATGGTATTTCAGACCCCATCATCTCTGGAGTGGTACACAGTACTGCAGAATGTAGCGCTACCGCTCACCCTGCGTGGTGTCAGCAAAAAGGAAGCTGAAGCCCGGGCTATGGACATGATCAAAATAGTGGGACTGGATGGCCATGAAAATAAGTTTGCCAAGGCTCCGCAGCTCTCCGGCGGTCAGCTGCAGCGTGTAGCTATAGCGCGTAGCCTGGTGGCCAATCCGAATATCATAGTGATGGACGAGCCTTTTTCAGCCTTGGACACGACCAATAGAAGAAAAATGCAGGATTTCCTTATCGAGATCTTCTACAAGAGCGAGGTATCTGACCTCAATCCCACAGTGGTACTCGTCACACATGACGAGCGCGAGGCCGCTTTTCTCGCTAATGATATTCTCGTGATGCAGGCCAATCCCAGCATCGTAAAGGCACACGTAAAAGTAGGGCTCAACGAACGCACAGAAGAGACGCGCAAGAGTGCAAAATTCACAGAGATAGTAAACTACCTGGAGACGGTCGTATAAAATGGAAGCCACTAATCAATATACACCGCTGCTCATCAAGGCCCGTGCGTATGCCAGCGAGATAGGGCTCATCATACATGATTCTACCGAGCTGGACCCCTACTTCAAGGGAGACATGGATGGCACTAATATCTGGATATCATTCCAACTGGATGATGAGGAGGAGCTATTCAGCATCCTGCATATGATAGGCCACTGCATACAGTGGGGCACCAGTCAGGAAAAAATGGAGCTGGGCTGTGTCCTGCACCTGCATCCTGATGATGACCTGCTGAAGAGACTCCAGGTCTATGAGTGGGAGGCCAATTGCTATGCTTACAGCATAATGGTGAAACTGGGCGGCGCAGCATTTTCCGAATGGTTATTCAATAACTACCGAGAAGATATGATGTTTCTTACTCATTTCTACCTCACAGGTGAAAAGGTCAGGGAGGTTACTCCGCTAGCTCTGCAGCACGCTTTTGTAGCGCCGCTGGAGCTTCGGGAGATACCGGCATTCATCCCAAAGAAAATACCTGGCACCCGCAATGGTATCGTCATAGATTTCAAATCAGAGGAACGTGCTCCCCAGCTCACGTGATATAGATATCAAGGGAAAGCCCCTGTGGATGGTGATAGGAGTATGCCTGTTTCTAATTATTTCTTTGTCCTCTTGTGACCATACTTTTGCGGGTACGCTTTTTATGTTTGGCTTTAGAGATGTGGTGCGGTACGTAGGATTCGTACTGTTCTTCGGAGTACTGGCCGCTGTGCTCGGTGGTGAAAACTGGCGTAGCCGTTTCTGGACTGGTTTTTTGCTAGGTCTCCTTCTCACGCCTGTCGCAGGCCTCATTTATTGCCTGATACTTATTACCCGGCGCTAGGTGCTGCAGCTGTCATGGCTGGTTTATCACCAGTAGAATGTCAGCACTTGCTTCAGATCCGGATGCAATGACAGTGCTACAGGGCATGAGTGGGCAGTACGCTCCATGATCTGCTTATCCTTATCGGTGTAGTTTTTGGCAGGCATATAGATCGATACATGTATCTCGGCTATACGACGTGGATCGCTGGCCATCACCTTGGTAGCCTCAGCCCGGGTACCATCTATATCCAGCGGCATCTGTGCTGCTTTGATACCCATGGTCGTGATGATACAGGCCGCAAGAGAGGTAGCTACCAGATCCGTAGGGGAGAAAGCTTCGCCTTTCCCATGATTGTCTGTAGGGGCATCTGTCAGTATCTCCGTGCCGGACTGTATGTGGCGACAGCGCGTGCGCAGCTGGCCTTCGTATATGATCTCTGCTGTCATTATATTGTCATTTTATGAGTGGTGGTAAAGGTAATAAAACCAAGCCCCCATCACAGTAGTTAGATTAACATGGCACGCCTGCTAATATGGGCGGAATAATGTAGATTTGTATAGATGAGGAAAAGCGCCCTTTTTATTCTGCTGCTGGCCCTGACTGGCGCTGTAGAGCTGGCATCTGCCCAAAAGGCCGATAGCCCAAAGATGCAGGCGCAAAAGGACTATATGTTTCGCCGGCAGATGGCAGGAGGCCTGCGCCTCCAGTCTACCGGTCTTGGCTTTTATCTCCAGTATGGCCTTATCAAGAATATTTACAAGACCCACCTCTTTATGCTGGAGTATGAGTGGCATATAGACTACAGGGATAAGAAGAATAAGGCATACCCGGTATATACTGAGACTGGCCGTGACTACTATTTTGGTGTACAAAACAGGTTCCATGAGATTCGTTTCTCATATGGATTTGAGCGGGCCATAGCAGACAAGGCTGTGCGCAACGGTGTACGCCTGAGTTGGGTAGGTTTTGTAGGTGGCGTGATGGGTCTGGTCAAGCCATATTATCTGAATATAGACTATCCTAATCCCGATCCTGCCACCAATGGCCTTCATCCGTACCTCATAGTATCCCAAAAGTACTCTGAAGCCACTAAGAGCGTCTTTCTGGATCGCAATGTGATAGACGAGGCAGCGCCGATATCCAAAGGCCTGAGCGAGATGAAACCTGTATTTGGCGGCCACCTGCGCACAGGGCTCAATTTTGACTGGGGTTCCAGAGATGCCTTTGTCAAGTCTATAGAGGCTGGGGCATCATTGGATATTTTCTACAAGAAGATACCGATCTATGTCAATGAGCAGTCCAACCATTTTCTCTTTCTTGGACTATATGTATCATTTCATATAGGCAAGCGCTGGTAGCGCCCGTCAGATGGTCCAGGTAGTGACCCCGATATTTGTAAATGTATAGCGCATGACTTTTCCTCCCAGCTGATTGAGAGCAGATATCACATTGTATTTGGAAGTGTATGGAGCATAAAACATCATAAAGCCGCCACCGCCAGCGCCGCTTACTTTGCCTCCTGTGGCTCCGGCATTGATAGCTGTTTCATAGATAAAATCCAGCTGTGAGTTGCTGATACCCTCTGCCATTTGTTTTTTGTGCTGCCAGCTCTCATGCAGTATCTCTCCTATGCGGTCCACCTCTCCGCGCAGCAGCACCTCCTTCATCCGTACAGACTGTTCTTTTAGCCGGTGCATAGCGTCTATAGACTTCTCATTCTTGCTGGATACGTTTTCTCTCTGCTTCTCTATGATAGACGAGGATAGGCGCGATGTCTCTGTAAAGAAGAGCACCAGGTTATTCTCCAGCTCATGCAGCCACTTTTCCTTTACCCGGAGTGGGTTTACTATCACCTTGTCATTGCCCATAAACTCCATGTAGTTCACTCCGCCGAATGTAGCCGCATACTGGTCCTGCTTGCCCCCGGCCATACCCAGATCTTCACGCTCTATGGAGTATGCCAGATGTGCTATGTCATATTCGCCCAGCGGCAGTTTTAGCCATTCTACAAAGGCACCTATAATAGCTACCACAAGCGTAGAAGAAGAACCCAGTCCAGACCCCGGAGGTGCATCCACAAAGGTGGTCAGCTCAAACGATAAAGCTTTCTGGGTAAAGTCCTTGACGATCCGGTTATAAATACCTTTGGCCAGGTCCAGATTGCCATCTATGGGCAGCACCTCCGTGGCCTCATGCACGTAGCGCTCATCGCGGTCCGTAGCTATCAGGGTTATTTTGCCATCTTCTGTAGGACGAATAGTAGCATAGGCATACATACCTATAGTAGCATTGAGTATGGCTCCACCAAACTCATCGGAATAAGGGCTCACATCTGTACCCCCACCTGCCAGTCCGAGCCGCAGAGGCGCTTTACTTCTTATGATCATGGTCGTAAATATAACCAATCTATAAACTTGCCTCAGGGACTCATATAAAAAAGCCCTCTCAGTATCCTGAGAGGGCAAAACGGATTTGCAAAAAGGGGCTATTCTTTTACAAACTTGCCAGAGTAATCTTTATCTGCCTTTAGTTTATAAAAATAAATTCCTGTGGGAAGTGTCGCAACATTTACGCTTAACTTCATTTCTCCGGCATCAAGTGACGAATTTGAGGCGGGAATTAGTACTTCCTGGCCGAGCTGATTGTATATTCTCAGTTCAAAATCTGTAGAGGCTAAGGTGCTGATATCAAAAGTTATCTTATTGGACGTGGGATTAGGGAATAGATTCAAGGATGAAGAAGCGTCTTTCGCATTTAAGGTGAATATTGGGCCATCATCCTCTCCTGTTTTTGCTTGAGTGTAAGACATAGCGTATATCATGCCATATCCTCCAGAATACCTACAACTCAAAAATACCAAACCGGACAAAGACCCATACGTATTATGAGAGCCTAAAGCGGCATTAAGGTTAAGGTTAGTAAATGATGGCAAGCCAGTTATTCCGCCTGTTCCGGTAGTCCAGGTTGCGGTATTGACATAGGTACCCAACTCAGATCCGCTGCTCGCTGTAGTTATACCCCAGATTTTCGCGGCACTTGCCAAACCAGCAGTCACATCTCCAGACGCTGTTACGAAATTATCATGCGCACTACTGCTTGGAAAGCCAAAAGACCTTGAATTGTCAGTATATGAGAAAGCACTTTGCCACCTATAATTATACTGGGTGCCACCAGGGCAGAAAAACATCGAGCCCGGTCCAGAGCTAATTACATAAACAGATCTGGTTTCCACTTGTTGGATTATTTTCGGACACGCCGTACCAGCTGTCGTGCCACATGAATTAGTTATCATGTAGAATGGATAGTATGTATAACTACTGGGGGATGGGAGTGAGCACGCCCCTACATGCCCAGTGACATAGCCATTTTGGTTACTTACTGGATCTGGGTATGTTGTAGAGTATTGAGTATTTATAAATTGATAAACAGCCGTCCCGGAGTATGGAGTTCCTGCAAATTCGTCACTCCAACCACCACTTGCACCTGTTGCCCTGGTTGCATACAGACCTGTAGTCGTTCCAACGAATAAGCGGTTTTGGTATTGATAAAAGCAATTTATAGTACCCACGCTTGATATGGTATTATAAGTAGTCCATGTTCCGGACGTGTTTCCAATCGTACTTTGGTATATTGTTCCTGTAGATTGCTTCAAGTACCAAAAGTAAATACCATCGGAGGCAAACATCTGATTATTGAAACCCAAGTAGTAAGTAGAACTTGGCGATGCCTCAAAGTTCGTAGCAACTTTCGTCCAGGAAGCACCATTATTTGAACTCAAATAGATTTCTGTATTCCAGTTTACATATAGATAAGAGCCATTAGCGCAAATATTAGTAATCGGTGATACTGCACCACTTGGTTTAGTAATATGAGTCCAACTCTTTGAAAGGCCAGTGGAAAAATCATTGTAGTACAATTCTCCGTCTAGAGATCCGATGTAAAGCGTATTACCTGATTCCGCTAGGGCAGTATATCCAGTTGTACCTATACCACTTGTGGGAAGGCCCACACTGGCACCTGTCCACTGGGCGTTAGATGGTTTTGAGAGAAGAAAAAAGAAGGAGAAAAAAAAGAATGCGAATAAACGGTTGGTTGAATTAGTTAACGTTTGCATATTTAAGTAATAGATGATTGCTCCCGGCTCAAAGGGATAATGATCTTGGGGATTTTTCAAATCAGATGAGCATGCGACATAGGTGCATTCTAATAGGGAGGGAGTCGGCCTCATAGATACGACTGGTTTTCATTTTCTATATGAATTTATCGCATTTTGATAGCAGCACCTATTTTTGTGGATTACTTTACTGTTAAACAAAAAAGCCCTCTCAGATCACTGAGAGGGCTTTTGAAAGAAATTCTCGAGAGATTACTGGATAGATACTCGGCGGTTGATAGTGCCGGTAGCTGTCTTGATATTTACGATATATACGCCCGGAGCTACACCAGTCAGGTCGAGGCTCTTGTTGTATACAGATACTGCTTTCTCAGACGTCTCATATACCTTACTGCCAGTGATGCTGGTCACAGTGATAGCTACATCAGACGCAGACTCCATATTGAAGTCTAGATTCACCTTGCCGAAAGATGGGTTAGGATATACATTCAGCTCTGATACGCCTGACAGGTCGTGTATGCTATTGATGGTCTGGCATGCTACAGCTCCTATATAGAGACCTGTACGGCCGCCATATACTGTGTCATATGAGGCGTAGGCTTTCTGGCCGCCAGCTGTAGCCTGCAGGAATGCATGCCCATATGAAGTATGCTCAGTGTTAGTATATACTAGAACTGTATCACCAGTGATAAGTGGAAACTCAACTCCTACAAAGAAAGTAGCTGATGGCAGCGCAGTATGATTAGGGAATACAAAAGGCATAAGTGCACCGACACGTGCGTACTGAGCTATTTGACCTAGTGTAGTACTGGCCGAGTCAAGTTTAGTACCTGGAGCTATACCACCATTTGGCGTAGCCTGAGTACCATTAGAGTTATACACAAACACCTTTACGGCTACCCCGGAGTCCGCAGCATTTATCGTAGGTGGTGCAAAGAAAACCGCACCTGCAGAAACGTATTCGCCCGCTGTACCGGTAAACATTTCCTCTACACCGCTGATAGGGAATATAGTGCTAGGGCCTGCATACAGGTTTCCATTACCTGAGTAGTAGTAGTATGGAGAATCCAGTGTGTATATTACCGGGGTATCTGCTGAGAGAGAGACATTGAAAAGGGTATCGCAAGATACAGCACGGGAACCCGTATTGCTGATAGTAGTCGAAAGGGCACCAGTGTGAGCGATTTTAGCACCTGCGCGGTTGCCCTGGAGTTGTATACCAGCAGTAGCATTATAGCCAGCCAGCATAGATACTCCCGCTACGATGATAGTAAACAGTTTTTTCATGTAATGAGTATTTGTTTTGTTTAGTAAATGTGATGCTAATATTACAGAGAAACACTCTAGGAATCAGCGTGTTTTGCCTAAGGTCACGATTTTGTCGGTCAATTGCTGTTCAAACAATCTGCTTTGTCACAGTATTGTCACAAATCACAAAATACTAGCCACTTTTTTGATATTATCCAGCATAGCCTGCCATGTATATTTCAGTTTTTCACTTTTGATATTTTCTGAAAATAAATACTCCTTATGCTCTATGTAGAAGCGACTGAGGTCAGCCGCTATAGCATCCGGCTCAGGTTCGCATACATAGCCCACACGTTCATGAGGCACGATCTCCGGTAGGCCACCCACATTGGTCACGAGCATAGGACGATTAAAGTGATAGCATATTTGTGTGACGCCGCTTTGCGTGGCATGCTTATAGGGCTGTACCACCATGTCTGCTGCGCAGAAGTAATACCGCACCATATCGTCCGGTATGAAGTCCGTGCGCAGGACCACCCGGTCACGTATGCCCAGCTGGTCTATCAGGTCGAGGTACGGTTGCGCATTATTGTAAAACTCGCCAGCTACGATCAGTTCGACTCCGGTCTCCTTGACACGCGGATCTGCCATGGCATGCAGCAGCAGGTCCAGTCCTTTATAGTCCCTGATAAATCCAAAGAAGAGGATGTACAGCCCGTTCATCTGCAGCCCCAGTTTCTCTATCGCCTCAGCCTTATTCACTATCGGACCGAAATTGTCATACAGCGGATGCGGCGAAAAGATCTTCGGCTTACTGCTGTCAAATTTATTGAGGTCCTCCAGCACTGAGCGCGACTGAGCTATGAACCCGTCTACCGCTCCCACAAAATATTTTGACAAGGCAAAATCACCTATGCGCTTCTCATGCGGGATGATATTGTCAATGATCGAGACGACTTTTGTTTTTTTATTGCCGCGCACGATACGTGCTATAGTGCCCAGGCACGGCGCCATAAATGGCAGCCAGTATTTGATGATCAGCAGGTCCGCGTTCAGCTTTTTTATCTCACGGCCCACGCTCCACCAGTTGAATGGGTTCACACTGTTTACCTTCACATGGATATACAGGTCATCTGGGGCTGGCTGGTCAGAATACTGTGTAGTACCCGGAAACAGGAAGTCAGGGTACTGCAGGCTAAAAGTATAAATGACCACCGAGTGGCCCTGGCGGATAAACTCCCTGGCCAGCCTTTCATTGTATGCAGCGAGCCCTCCGCGCAGTGGGTGGGCAGATCCGAGTATGACGACTTTCATTGTGGTAAATGTAGGCAAACCAGTGCAATGTGCCAGTAGCGCTATTGTGAAAATGTGCTAAGCCAATAATGCAGCAGATCACACTGGTGACCAAAATCATCCCGGTGATTGACAATGCTTTTCATTCTGTATTACCACATCGGGCAATTATTGCCTAATCTTACCTTTCAAATATAACAGCAATGAAAGACGGCGTGTACTACAGTGACTACCTCCAGCTCGATAAAATACTCAACGCACAGCAGCTCGAAAGCTCCAAAGGCGATAGTCAGGGTGCGCATGATGAGATGCTTTTCATCGTCATACACCAGGCTTATGAGCTTTGGTTCAAGCAGGTACTTTTTGAGGTAGAGTCTGTGGCAGGTATCATGGCTAAAGCACACATAGCAGACAACTCCCCAGACCTCTACACGGTCCACCACCGCCTGAAGCGCGTAGTGACCATCCTACAGCTGCTGGTGGGTCAGATAGACATCATAGAGACCATGACCCCGCTAGATTTCCTCGATTTTCGCGATCAGTTGCGTCCTGCATCGGGTTTCCAGAGCATACAGTTCAAAATACTGGAGGCGCTCCTCGGCCTCAAAATGGAGAACCGCCACGGTCAGGAGTACTACATCTCCCAGCTGCGCCCGGAGGATGTGGTCAAGATCCGCGAGGCAGAGAAGAAGACACCAATGATCGTCCTCATCAATCAGTGGCTGGAGCGCATGCCATTCTTTGATGATCCTAAGTACTGGGAGGGCAAGGACCAAAAGGAATTCTGGAATAAGTATCGCGAGACATATGAGCAGAGCCTCAATCCGGCTGAGAAGAATAACATGAATGTATTTGACCAGCTCATGATGGGAGACGAGCGCAAGCCGGAGTGGGCGCTGAGCCCGAGGGCGCGCCGCGCGGCACTCTTTATCATGCTCTATCGTGACTATCCGCTGCTACAGCTCCCATTCGGCCTGCTCAATGTGCTGCTGGAAATAGACGAGTGCCTGTCTATCTGGCGCTACCGCCACATGAGCATGGTGCATCGTATCATAGGCATGCGCACAGGCACCGGCGGCAGCACCGGCAAGGACTACCTCAGTGGCGCGCTGATGAAGCACCACATCTTTGCAGAGTTTGCAGGTCTTACATCCTTCCTCATAGAGCGTGGCAAGCTGCCTAAGCTCTCCGATGAACTGAGGGCAAAACTGGGCTATAGTAATTAAACTGACAGACAAGTATATTCTAAACCACAAAGAGCGCGGAGAACGCAAAAGAGTTTTATAAACTTCCGTGTTCTCCGCGCTCTTTGCGGTTAAATATCTCGGTCAAACTAGAACTTTCTAGCAAAGGGAAGTTCCTTTCTCATCCTTATGATGAGCAGGATAGGGATGAGTATATAGGGTGTATTCAGCGGCAGAAATTTGCCCGGATTCTGGCACCTCCACTCCGGCTCGCCAAAGAACTCTACACCATAAACGATCACACCTGTGATGACTGCTATCGCAGTGCCATACATGATAGCGGGCACCTGTATCCTGTTATAGCCTTTGATAAAGGCCCATACCAGAACTAGGTAAAAAGGCCCATAGACAAAAGCAGAAAGCCCCGTCACAAAGCGCATCCATACAGGCGGTGTGAGGAAGAGCGGATCGCAGTCTTTGGCATAGCCGTAGTTCATCTGCACAAAGACATTGGTACTACTGGCATCCAGGCTGCCCATGATGGTAGGCCAGAGGTCAGATATCATAGACGTGATAAAGAACAGCGAGAACATGACGATAAAGAAGTAGTCAAACTTGCGCTCGCTCAGTGGGAGGTTATTGGTCATAACTTTGTATTTAGCTGGCCCAAAGCAAATAGATATATTTGAATGAAAGAATAAAAGGCGTGAAAAGCAAGGCACTCATTTATGTGCAAATGTTTTGCATCATGGTTTTCAGTGTGATATTTGCTCACGCTATCGATATACGCAATTCCCATACCGCAATGACGAATACCTCAGCCAAAACAATCCTCAGCCTCGGAGACTCCTACACCATCGGTGAGTCAGTAGCCGAGTCCGAAAGGTTCCCCAATCAAACTGTCAAACTGCTCGATAAGCACGGCATTCATTTCTCCAGTCCACACATCATAGCAAAGACTGGCTGGACCACAGACGAGCTGAAGCACGCCATTGCAGACACAAAAGTCACCGGCACCTTTGATGCCGTCACACTCCTGATCGGTGTCAATAACCAATACCGCAGCTACGATCACGAACAGTACAAAAGAGAATTTAAAGAGCTGCTGGATATCGCTGTCAGATATGCAGGTGGCAATGCAGATCATGTATTCGTAGTATCTATACCTGACTATGGTGTCACGCCCTTCGGGCAAAACGATGCTAAAGGCCGCAGTGCCGCAGCTATCGGCAGTGAGATAGATGCGTATAACGCCATTGCAAAAGATATAACAGCTAAAGAGAAGGCACACTTTACTGATATCAATCCATTCTCCAAGAAGGCTGCTACAGACGCATCTCTTATAGCCAATGATAACCTGCACCCATCTGGCCGTATGTATGCCGGCTGGGCAGATCTATTGGAGAAGGAGATGCTCAAAGTCTATGGCACAAAATAAAAACAGCATGACCCAATGGCCATACTGTCAAACTCTTAGCTTATCGTCTTTTACATCTTTGGCATCAGCACCTTATCTACTACCTGTATCACACCATTAGACTGGTAGACATCAGATATGCTGATATGGGCAGTACCGCCACCTTCATCTGTCACAGTGATGCTCTTTGGCCCATTCATTTTGAAGGTCAGATAGCCGCCACTTACAGTTTTTAGTTTAGCAGTGCCGTTACCGGCTTTGATCTCTTTTGCCAGTGCAGCAAAGTCATATTTTCCTGCCACCACGTGGTAGGTGAGCACTTTGGTCAGCGTTCCTTTTGCTTCAGGCTTTAGCAGGCCGTCTACAGTGCCCGGAGGCAGCGCATTAAATGCCTCATTGGTAGGCGCAAAGACTGTGAACGGACCTTTACCCGAGAGTGTCTCTACGAGACCGGCAGCTTTGACCGCTGCTACCAGTGTAGTATGGTCTTTAGAGTTTACTGCATTTTCTATGATGTTTTTAGTGGGATACATAGGTGCACCACCTACTGTCACAGGGTCACCACCTGCAGTGGCTGTCAGTGTGAGGCATACTGCTATCGCGAGCGTACCTGCTGTTTTAAAGATGTTCCTCTTCATGATCATTTTTTGTTTTAGTGAAAAGATATAATCACATACGAGGCATCTCACAGCGCTGGATTTTATAGCCTGAAGATTTTTAAAACAAAAAAGTGGCATCACGTAAATCCAACTGTGGGTCAGATTTCGTAGCAGAGAAGAATAAAATCAATAGCCTTTGACCGCTATTGAGCAGGTTTGTCGGTGTTATTGTTGTCGCCTGCCTGAGGCCTGTCGCCTTGTGGGCTCGGACCATTTCTTGGTCCTTTATGATGGTGTTTCTTATGTTGCGGTTTTTGACCGTCAGGATTTCCTCCACCGCCTTGCTGCCTGTTTTGATTTTGACCGCCACCATTGCCGCCCTGCCTGTGCTGGCCGCCACCGCCGCCATGCCCGTGCTTATTGCCTCCGTGGCGTTTTTGCTGTGGTTTGCCGCCACCGCGCCCATTGCCGCCGCCGCCACTACGGCGGATGCCTGGAGTATAGGCCGGTCCTTCGCCGAGCGCTGCTGGGATGATCGTCTTGGGTATCTCGCGGCCTATCAGGCGCTCTATACTGGCAAAGCGCTGCTGGTCCATCTCATTGATGAGCGTGATAGCCGTACCCGTGGTCGCGGCACGCGCCGTACGGCCTATGCGGTGGATGTAGTCTTCGCCATCTGGTGGTACGTCATAGTTGATCACCAGATCTATGCCTGTCACGTCTATACCGCGGCTGAGGATATCGGTGCCTACAAGTACCTGCAGCTGCTTGTTCTTAAAGTTTCGCATGATCTCCTCACGTTGCTCCTGCTCCAGATCAGAGTGGAAGGCATGCAGTGATGGAATGATGCGTTTCAGCTCAGCCGCCAGTCGCTTTACAGTTTCCTTGCGCGAGCAGAATATGATTACGCTCTTGTATTCTTTCTCCTGGAAGATATGCTTCAGCAGGCCGAACTTCTGCTGGTCATAAGTCATGTATGCCATCTGCAGGATGCCCTCCGCAGGCTTTGAGATAGCGATATTGATCTCCGCCGGTTCTTTCAGGATCTGGTTGGCCAGCGCTCTGATCTTTGGCGGCATAGTAGCCGAGAAAAGGATCGTCTGCCTGTCTTCTGGCAGGTAGCTGATGATACGCACAATGTCGTCATAGAAACCCATGTCCAGCATGCGGTCAGCCTCATCCAGCACGAGGTGCTCCAGATGCTTGAAGTTGATGTCGCCCACATTCAGCATAGACAGTAGCCGGCCCGGCGTAGCGATCACGATATCGGTGCCTAGCTGCATGGCACGCTTCTGCTGCTCCCACACCACACCGCTGCCACCACCATACACAGTGATCGAGCTCACATTGATAAAGTAGCCCAGCGCCTCTATCTGCTGGTCTATCTGCAGCGCCAGCTCACGCGTAGGCGCTATGACCAGCGTATTGAGGTGGCGGTGCTCGCTGTTGATGATCTTATGCAGGATCGGCAGGAGGTAAGCGGCTGTCTTGCCTGTGCCCGTCTGGGCGCAGGCTATCAGGTCGCGGTCATGCAGTATTACTGGTATAGATTGCTCCTGTATCGGAGTCGGCTTGCTATAGCCCATCGCAGAGAGTCCCTCTACGAGGTCTGGATTAAAGTTGAAATCGTGGAATGTCATTGCGGTGCAAGATAGTGTCCTAATCGGGAATGTGCTAATTAGTTAATATGCCAATGTGCAAATAACTAAATAAGGCACTTACTCGCTCTTAGCCTTACGCGTCATAGACTCTATAAAGTCCCACTCCTCCGGCTTCACGCCTTCAAACATGCTGAACTCGCCGGCACCCTGTAGCCACTCGCCACCGTCTATCGTCACCACCTCGCCATTGATATAGGCTGAGTAGTCTGATACGAGATAAGCAGCCAGGTTGGCCAGCTCCTGATGCTCTCCTGCGCGGCGTAGCGGCACACGCTTGATCAGGTTACACCGCCCCTTAAAGTCGCCGGGAGCCAGCCGGTCCCACGCCCCCT
>CAZNDJ010000025.1:0-36182 GCA_964571705.1 uncultured Chitinophagaceae bacterium | reverse complement strand
CTGCTATTCGGCTCGCTCAAGTCTGATACGGCGATCACTGTGACCAAGAACTCAACTGACTATTTTACTAAGATATTCTCTGCACGCAGGCAGGGCAAGGAGTGGGTAGAGATCACTAAGCTCCCTTACCCGCCTAATGATGCAAAGAACCACGTAGGCAATGCCATCCTCTCTGATGATGAGAAGACCATGTACTTCACTAAGTGCGACCAGACACTGCAGGTCCGTGGCAAGTGCAAGATCTTCCGTACAGAAAAGAACGGCGCTGAGTGGGGCAATGCAGTAGAGATCAAAGAACTCAACTCTGAGACTGCTACCTCTACACAGCCTGCATTTGGTGTGGACAAGGAAGGCAAGGCGATCCTCTACTTCGTATCAGATCGCGCTGGCAAGGGTGGCATGGATATCTTCTATGCTCCGATCGAGGATGGTGGCAAGTTTGGCCCGGTAAAGAATGCCGGTGCTGAAGTAAATACCCCTGGCGACGAGTGGACTCCATTCTACGAGGTGAAGACCAAGACACTCTACTATGGTACTGATGGCAAACCAAGCCTCGGTGGTATAGATATCTACAAGGTAGCAGGTACTCCAGATGCATGGGGCACTCCATCTAACCTCGGAGCACCGCTCAACTCTTCTTCTGATGACCTCTACTTCGTACTCGATGAGACTGGCAAGAAGGGCTACATCGTGTCAAACAGGCCAGGTACCAAGACCCTGCGCGGTGAGACATCTAGTGATGATATCTTCAGCATAGCAGTACGCGAGGACGTAGTAGTATCTGGTATCTTTGCACTGCGCACAGATGCAGAGAAGAAGCCTATCGAAGGTGTAGATGCCTCTATGTATCATGTAAATGGACCTAACTTTGAGTTCATGAGCAATGTGACCACTGGCAATACTCCTTTCACCTTCACCCTGAAGCGTGGTGAGAAGTACAAGATCAATGGCAATAAGGATGGATTCTGGCCTACAGTAGAGAATATCAACGTGAAGGAAGATGAAGAGCGTGATACTATCTATCAGGTGTTCTTCATGGACCAGATCATCAAGAAGAAGGTTAAGATCGAAAATATCTACTTCGCATTTGACCAGTCTAGCGTGATAGACTTCTACAAGGAGAAGATGGACTCTGTATCCAGCGTGCTGATGCAGAACCCAGGCTATAGCGTAGAAGTACAAGGCCACACAGATGACAAGGGCACTGATGACTACAACGTAAAGCTCTCTCAGAAGCGTGCTGATGAAGCTAAGGACTACCTCATATCTAAGGGTGTAGCTAAAGAAAGGATCATCACTAAGGCGATGGGTGAGACCCAGCCTATCGTGCCAAACGAAAAGGATGGCGAAGACGATCCTGAGGCTCGCGCTCAAAACAGGCGTGTAGAGTTCAAGATCATCACTGACAAGCCTGAGAATGCACCAGAAATCGATTACACTGCAGGCCAGCCTGTAGAAGCTACCAAGACTGGTCCGGGCTATGTGAAAGGCAAGCCAGGTACACCAGTGAAGGGCGCTAAGAAATAATCAAAGCAAACTATATTGAGCAAAGCCGGAGAGAATTCTCCGGCTTTTGTTTTTATGTCCATTCCCAGGTTTACTCTTTGATGCTACCTGATAGCTAGTGATATAGATAGAGGTGCTATGACCACCCTCATCTATCGCTCTGATACTGACAGGCTATGGCACCGGGAGCAGTTGCGTCCCTTCAGCCGGCTACTATCTCGCATAGTCGGAAAACTTGGTCCGGCTGCGCTGTCTCAGTCCTCAGTTCACCCCAGGACCTTTGTCTTGTAGCCTTCAAGAGCTGCTCATAGCAATCGTTCCATAGTCGGGAAACATGCAGGAGGTACCTTACGGCAGTAGCTATAAATAGAAAAGGCCTCTCAAGAGAGAAGCCTTTCTGTACCCCAGGAGGGACTCGAACCCCCACGCCTTTCGACACTCGATTTTGAGTCGAGCGCGTCTACCATTCCGCCACTAGGGCCTGCGGGATGGCAAAAATAACCTTTTTGACGGGGTCTGCAATGGAGCGATAGTGGCAATGTTAACCGCGATAGTGTGACAGCACGGCTGCTACCGTCTTTCTATCACAGAGGAAATATCCTATTTTTAAAGACCGCACTGCGGTATTTGAACCTTTTACTCCTATCACCCTTAAACCCTGATACAATGAGCAAATCAGTCCTTATCACAGGCGCCTCGGGCAACCTGGGCGGCGCTGTGACCCAGAAACTCCTCTCTGATGGATACAAGGTCTACACGACCATAGTGCCCAATGAAAAAGCACCCGCAGACGAGCGCATACACGCCAAAGTAGTAGACCTCTTTGATGAGCATGACTGTGCCGTCTATGTAGAGGAGATCACCGACTCAGGAGATGACATCCAGGCTGGTGTACTGCTGGTAGGAGGCTTTGCCATGGGATCACTGGCAGAGACCAACATCGGAGCGATGGACAAGATGATACGCCTCAATTTCTACACTGCATTCTCTATGGCCAAGCCGCTGTTTGAATACTTTGAGAAAAGGGGTGGAGGGCAGATCATACTGATAGGTGCGCGCCCGGCACTGAAGCCTAAGCAAGGCAAGCAGGTAGTGGCATATGCGCTGTCAAAGTCGCTTATATTCCATCTCGCTGAGCTGATCAATGAGGCTGGCAAGGACAAGAACATCCGCGCCTCTGTAGTAGTGCCGAGCACCATAGACACAGCCCCAAACAGGCAGTCTATGCCAGACGCAGACCATACCAAGTGGGTGCCTGCAGAGCGGATAGCAGATGTGATAGGCTTTCTGCTCACTGATAGTGGCAGCATGCTACGCGAGACGGTAGTCAAAGTGTATAACGAGTCCTGATGGACAGGCATATAAAAAAAGAAAAAGGGGCCCTAAGGCCCCTTTTTCAGTTGGTATTAGCGTAATGCTTATTTCTTGATGATGTTCCTGATGCTTACTGCATTGCCTGCGCCGCGGAGTATCAGTGTGTACATGCCGCTACCATAGGCAGAGAGGTCTATCTGCGCATGATCTGCAGCTACACTTTGCGTATAGATGGCCCTGCCTACCATATCTACCAGCTCTATCTGCTGGAGGCTGGCAGCCTGTATGTAGAGCATGCCCTCTGTAGGTGTAGGATACACTGAGGCGTGGAGTGCCTCTGCCTCTGCTATACCTACGCCTGTCACTGTATGGATAGCCGATGTGTCAGAGCAGCCGCTGGCATTGGTCACGACTACAGAGTAGTCACCGTTCTGCGTGGCAGTGTAGCTCTGGCTGGTAGCACCATTGATAGCGCCGCCATTCAGGAGCCACTGATAGCTGCTGAAAGCTCCTGTACTAAGTGTAGCGCCACTTGCTGTGACTGTAGGAGTAGGTCTGCTATTGACAGTCAGCGTCAGTGTCACGATACTATCGCAGCGGATCGTATCATTGTAGGTGCCGGCTGTGTTATAGTTATGGCCGTTTATGGTATAGCTTTCACCCTGGCAGATAGCGCCGGAGACATTGGCTATGTGCAGCGTCTTGTAGGTCAGTGTGAGTGTCACGATGCTATCGCAGCGTACGGTATCATTGTAGGTGCCCGCAGCATTGTACATAGTTCCATTAAATGTATAAGAATCACCCTGGCAGAAGCTGGCACTCACTGCTGATGTGTGCACAGTCTTGTAGGTGAGCACCAGCGTCACGATGCTATCGCAACGTACAGTGTCGTAGTATGTACCTGCTGCGGTGTAGTCTACACCATCAAAGAGGTACACATCGCCCTGACAGAAGCTCGCGCTGACAGATGAGGTGCGCACTGTCTTGTAAGAAAGCACCAGTGTCACGATGCTGTCGCAACGTACAGTATCATTATATGAGCCGGCTACCAGGTAGTCTACACCATTGAAGAGGTACGCATCGCCCTGGCAGACGCTGGCCTGCACAGTAGCAGTATGCATAGGCTTCACATACAGATGCAGTGTCACTGCACTGTCGCAGCCGTGTACGGTAGTGAGGTGTGCTACGTAGTTCCCCGCTGTGGTTTGCGTATTGCCACCAAATACGATGCTCGCGCCCGGGCAGATGGTATCATATACATCTGTGGCAGCGGTAGCGTATACTGTAGCCGTTATTGTATTGCTATATGCTGTGGTAGTAGTCAGGCAAGAATAGTTGGATGTCAGCATTACTTTTACGGAGTCATTGTTGGCCGGGCTATTGAGCGTGTAGGAGGTGCCTGTACCTGCACTTGCATTATTCAGGTACCAGGTGTAGGCTGGTGTAGTGCCACCGTTGGTCACTGTGCCTACAGAAAATGTGATCGCTGTACCAGGGCAGACTGCTGCAGTAGTACTGGTGATAGCTACAGTAGGAGATACAGGAGCAGTGATGGCGATGTTGCTGCCATTGTCTCCGGAGGTGAAGTACAGGGGAGTGCTATTCACCACGCGCACCCTGTAGCCTGTGCCTGCTGCGGTACCTGCAGGTATCACAGCGGTAGCCGGAGAGGTGCTGGTACCAGTGCTGATCAGATTGCTGGTAGCATCAGATGCGAAAACACCGGAAGCATCAGACAGCTGCACATAAAACGGAGCGGTAAAGCTACCCTGAGTAGTGAAAGGCACAGAGATGGTGTCATTGCTGCTCTGGCAGAAAGGGCCAAAAGAACCTGCTGTCGTAGTGATGGTATTGCCCAGGCCTACGGTACCATTGATGGTCAGGTTCAGCGCCTGGAGGGTGCCTGCCACATTGGTAGCATGCCAGCCATACACCCGGAATAGCAGGGTGCTATCTACCGGTACGCTGAAGCTGGTGGTCCAGGTAGCAGTGGCTGTATTGCCGCAGCTGCCGGTGCCCGGAGCATCGTCAGAGCCTTTGTCTATCCATGTAGCGCCGTGGTCGGTGCTATACGCCAGACGTACGCTGGCCGGGCCGGAGCCTGACCTGCGCAGGCCTACACTAAAGCCCGTCACAGACAGCATGTAGCCGGAGTTAGCCTTGACCTCAGCCTGTATCGCAGCTTTGGTAGTGGTATACACCAGCAGGGAGTCAAAGGTAGTAGCGCTAAAGCCTGTGCCGCACGGAGAGGCCGGCAGTGTGGCTCCATTCACGCGTACGAGGCCCACGCCGGTAGCATTGGGGTCTACTGTAGCTACAGCGCCCGTAGTGCTATTGGTGTAGGTGTAGATCTGGCCATAGCTGCTGGCTATACAGCACGTCATGATCAGCATAAGAAGTGGTCGTAGTAAGTGTTTCATTTGATATCGTTTAGAGTTACAGCGCGCAAATTACGCAAAATGCAAGTTTGTTAAAATCAAACAGGGCCAAGGGCGTAGAAATGATGGTAAATAATACGGGATATTAACCCAGTACTAACAATGGCGCGGCTTTATGACGCTTTTGTGCCATACATCTGCTGAAAGGCGGCAGATATATGCGCTATCACATCAGAGGCGAGCAGTGACTCAGCATGAATGCTCCTCACAGCCATATCGGCTGCCAGGCCGTGCAGGTAGACCCCCAGGCATGCTGCTACGGCAGGTGCATAGCCACGCGCCAGTAGGCCGGTGACGATCCCTGTGAGTATATCTCCGCTGCCGCCTTTGGCCAGGGCTGGATTGCCGGTAGAGTTAAACCAGACGGAGCCATCGGGCAGCACGGTAGCTGTGTGCGCACCTTTGAGCACGATCACGAGGTTATTCTTTTTGGCCAGCTGCTGTGCTGTATCCAGTCGCTGCCAGCTACTGTCATGCTTCTGCGTGAGCCGGTCAAATTCCTTGGGGTGCGGGGTGAGTATCGTGAGCGGCGGGAGAAACTCCAGCCAGGTCCTCTGCCGGGCCAGGATATTCAGCGCATCGGCATCTATGACCAGGCTACCGGATACGGATTGGATCACCTGCTTTAGCAGCCGGGCGGTAGCATCGGCAGTGCCGATGCCTGGGCCGATACCCACAGCATTATATAGATCCATAGCAGGGGCTGTAGTGACCTGATCCTGCCCGGCGTCTATGCTGACCATAGCCTCCGGCAGGGAGGTCTGTATGATCTGATAGCCGCAGGCTGGTATATGTGCGGTGAGGAGGCCCGCGCCGCTGCGCAGGCAGGCGGAGGCTGCGAGTACAGCGGCACCCATCTTGCCATAGGCGCCTGCTATGAGCAGTGCGTGGCCATAGGTGCCTTTATGAGAAAACTTGCTCCGTGTCTTCAGCAGGGGCTGTAGTGTACTGGCGCTGACATAAAAATAAGTGCAGGTGCTCTCAGGGATAAAGCTGGTGTCTATCCTGATATCGAGTACATCAAACTCACCCGTGTACTCCCCGCTCTCAGGAAACATAAAAGCCAGCTTAGGCTGCTGAAAGGTAAGCGTGCGCCAGGCTCTGACCACCGCATCTTTAGCGCTGGTGGGCTCATCTGTGCGCAGGCCGCTAGGCACATCTATAGAGATGATGCGCAGGCCACTGTCATTGATCCGGCGGATCGTGTCTGCTATGAGGCCCTCAGCAGGCTTATTGATACCGGTGCCGAGTATGGCATCTATGACGATGCTGCCGGCAGGCAGTACGATGTCTGAGGCGGTGGCGATACGCCAGATAGCTGCCGCTGCCTGGTCGGTCAGCCGCTCCAGATTGGCAGTGAAGTCCTCACTCTCATGGGGAGTATAGTCCAGTATGCAGACCTGGACCTGATAGCCGGTGGCAGACAGCAGGCGTGCTATAGCGAGCCCGTCTCCGCCATTATTACCCTTGCCGCAGATGATGATGATGGGCGTACCGGCAGGGCTATACTGCTGGATACGCGCAGCACATACCGCCGCAGCCCGCTCCATCAGGTCTATAGACCGGATAGGCTCGTGAGAGATTGTGTGCTGATCGGCCTGGCGGATCTGCTGGGCAGAGAGGATCTTCATACGCTTCGTATTGACTGCAAATTAATCATTTTGAACGTGAGGCAGGGGATGGCAGTCCTTTGATCGTAGGCTGGGTTGCCATTGAGGCCAATACTTGCACGAGACTTTGTGATCAGAAAACTATAGCTGCCTGTGATCTATGGCACACACGCACTTTGGTGAATGGTTCAACCAGTGTAAGAGCGGGCCATATCGCTACATAAAGTTATGAGCGCCCATTGCGTACCAGAGGCCCATTTACTTTGAGCCAGGCCAGTACAGCTACTAATATGATCAGTACACAGATCATGATTTCCTGTTTTTGCGGTGAATGGGGGCATGAGGTTTACAGACAGCACGGGAGAGTGGTAGCTTGCTTACTAGGCTATACGGTAGAAATGGGTTGAGGTTTGGTTAAAACCTAAATTTTTGCCGGAGATACATTGAGTTCACTGATTTTAATATTTTAGAGTAGGGTGTTTTGGCACAGAACCAGCGTCTGTGCGTATATCATTCTATATTCTATCGTCAGGGGCATGAAAAAAGTGGCTGGCTATATCAGCAGGATTCTGGATTTCTTCCTAGGTCTGGGGGTCAACCCTGCAGAGACAGACCTCTCGCGCCGTGCCTATATCCAGTATTTCAACTTTGACCTAATGGGGTATATGAGTTTTGCCATACTCACTATACCTGTGGTCATGCTGCTACCCCTGGAGGCCCGTGCTGTACTACAGGTATTGGCCGCGATCTATGTAGCTGTGATCTCCTTTTGTTTTTACCTCAATAGCAAGGGGCACCACATCATTTCGTCGTTCATCATACACATAGGGCTGCTGATGGTGGTGGCCTATAGCGATATTTATTTTGGCGCGGAGTCTAACCTGCATTTTTTCCTGATCACGGTCTGTGTCACTCCGCTCTTCTTCCTGCGCGACCGCAAGTGGGTAGCCTACCTGATGATGGCGCTGGGCTTTGGTTTATTCCTGATCTTGTCTGAACGGCTGATAGACCTGCCTACTCCTGTGGATCAATCTCCCAAGGTGATCCGGTTCTTTCACCACCTGGTCAATATAACCGTGATACCACTGACCACGCTGCGCTTCATCTACATCTTCATGATCAATGACCGGTACCTGACAGAGATCAGCGAGCAGCAGAAGTTTCTACGCAAGGTGATAGACCTCAATCCGAGTTTCATTTTTGCGAAAGACAGGCAGGGGCAGTTCACCCTAGCTAATGATGCAGTGGCAAAAGCATACGGGACCACACCGGATATACTGGTAGGCAAAACGGATGCAGACTACAATGCGAATGAGGACGAGGTCATGCAGTTTCGCCAGGATGATGTGGAGGTGATGGACAGCCGCCAGCCCAAGCGGATACCGCTGGAGATAGTGACAGATGCAAGCGGTGGCAAGCACTACCTGCAAACTGTGAAAACGCCTATAGTGGATGAGAACGGCACCGTAAATCAGCTGCTTGGAGTATCTACCGATATCACTGAGCGCGTACTGCAGCACCGGGAGCTGGAGCAGATGCGCGATACGCTGAGCCGCAAGAATAAGGAGCTGGAGAAATACATCGACTCTAATCTACAGCTAGAAAACTTTGCCTATATAGCCTCGCATGACCTGAGGGAACCACTGCGCTCTATCATAGGCTACTCGCAGCTGCTGGAGCGGCGCTATGCTGATAAACTGGATGACGAGGGCAAGCAGTTTATAGACCACCTGATCACCTCTACCAAGAATATGAATATGCTCATCTCTGACCTGCTGCTCTTCTCGCGGGTCAATACAGATGAGGTACGGCACCAGTCGCTGCGGCTCGCAGAGATACGCGCGCAGGTGACGGACAACCTGAAGACGATGATCCGGGAAACAGATGCTAAGGTGAACTGGAGCGAGATGCCGGAGTCTATCACGGCAGACCGGTCACGCATGGTGCAGATATTCCAGAATCTGATAGCTAATGGTATTAAGTTTCGCAAGCCCGGCGCACAGCCTGTGATAGATGTGAGCTACCGGCTGTGGGAGGGCTTCCATGAGTTCTCAGTGCGGGATAATGGTATCGGTATCGAGCCTAAATTTCATGAGCGGATCTTCCACATCTTTCACCGCCTGCACAATAGGCACGAGTATGAAGGCAGCGGCATAGGACTGGCCACTTGCAATAAGATAGCCGAGCAGCACAATGGTGTGATACGCGTAGAGTCGCAGCCGGGAGCAGGAAGTTCATTCATCTTTACCATAGCCGACTGATATGGCAGACGTACACGCCCTGCGCCGCCTCATAGAGCAGTTTGTACCGCTCACTGATGATGAGTGGCAGATGATGCAGTCACTCCTGTCGGAGAAAACCATCAGGAAGCATGACTGCATGATCCGCGAGGGCATGATGGGGCGCGAGCTGGGCTACATACTGGAAGGAGAGATGCGCCACTACTACACGCACGCCGAGGAGCAGCGCACCACCTATTTCTATTTTGAGAGTGCTTTCGTAGGTCCATATATGAGCTGCGTGACCGGTCGGCCATCACAGCTGACCATAGAGGCGCTGAGTGATACGCGGCTGCTGGTATTCCCTTATGAAGGATTCAAAGAGTTGTTTCAGAAGAGCCATACCTGGGAGCGATTTGGGCGCAGGCTGGCAGAGTACCTGGCCATAGGGCTGGAGGAGCGTATGGTAGGCCTGCTCACGCTCAGCCCTGAGGAGCGCTACATGGAGCTGCTGGGCAGCAATAAAAAGAAGATACTGGAGCGTGTACCACAGCAACACATCGCCAACTACCTGGGCATCACCCCCGTGAGCTTGAGCCGCATCCGCAAGCGGCTCTCCGACAGATAGGCCGCTGTTTTCTTATCTTATGTAAATAATAAGCCCGCTCGCCGGAGCCACCTTTGTACCATCAAAATCAGACACAATGGACAAAGTAATCAAACTGGAAGAGCTGGCACAATTTGCCGCCGTGATTGTAGCGCTATATTACGTACCTGTACATGTCAGCTGGTGGGCATGGATATTTATCTTCCTGCTGCCAGACCTGAGCATGCTGG
The DNA here is from genome assembly GCA_964571705.1 of uncultured Chitinophagaceae bacterium. Classification (GTDB taxonomy): domain Bacteria; phylum Bacteroidota; class Bacteroidia; order Chitinophagales; family LD1; genus UBA1941. The sequence continues at coordinate 26,258 of CAZNDJ010000025.1, read as the reverse complement.
GCTACCTGGCCGGCCCCGTAGCGGGTGGAGTGAGTTATAATTTCTTTCACCATAAGCTGGTAGCGCTCGCAGTGATCGGTGCGGGGTGGTATACAGGTATGCCATATGTACTGCTGTCGGGACTCGTGCTCTATGGCCACTCGTCTATGGACCGTATGCTGGGCTACGGACTGAAACACCTGGATGGATTCAAGCATACGCACCTCGGCACGATAGGATAGAAGGGGAATGACTATATTCGCCGCCACCCCAAACAATAGCTATCATGGTCATAGATCACCTGCAAAATGCCATAAAATATTACCCCGTCAGCTCCTATGTGGCTAAAGGACTGCTCTGGATAGAGAATCACAAACATGAGCTCGCTACCATGGAGAATGGCCGCTACGACATACAAGGCGAGGATGTCTACGCCATAGTCAATAGCTATGATACAAAGCCTGCTGCCGAGTGTGGCTGGGAGGCACATAAGGTGTACTGCGATATCCACTACAGTGTGGCGGGAGAGGAGCGCATAGCCTATCAGCACATCAGCCGCATGCGGGAGACGCAGCCGTACAATGCAGAGCGGGACTACTCTCTCTACGAGGGCGAGGGTGACTGGATCACAGTACGCGAGGGTATGTTTACCCTGCTGATGCCGGAGGATGTCCACGCTCCCGGAGCGATGCTGGAGAGTGGTCCCGCATTCCTGAAGAAGGTGGTGATCAAGCTCAGGGCTTAGGCATGCTTAGGTGATCCTATCGCTGGCTGTTTTTATTTTATCATTTTGGAGATAAGTCTCATATTTGAGACTTATGAAAAAAATCACTCTACTTCTCGGCCTCATAGCTGCAGCTCTGACCAATGCCTATGCCCAGGTCAATCCTAACTATCATGTAGAGATTGTACGTGACAGTTTTGGCGTGCCGCACATCTTTGGCAAGACTGATGCTGATGCTGCCTATGGCCTCGTGTACTCGGCCTGTGAGGATGATTTCAATACCGTACAGTGGGGCTTGATGCTGGCTCGTGGCAAGCTGGGCCTGATGCTGGGTATAGAAGGCGCCAAAATAGACTATGCCGTGCAGCTGCTCGGTGTGCCTGATATTATCAATGAGCGCTACGATAAAGACCTTTCGCCTGAGTTTCGCAAGCTGCTGGAGGCTGCTGCGGCTGCAGGTAATGACTATGCCCGCAAGCACCCTGACAAAGTGATCTCAAAAAGGCTGCTGCCTGTGAAGCCACAGGACTTCATAGCGGGCTATATGCTCTCTATGGCCCTGATGACCGGAGTAGATAATGCCATTAAACAGGTCGTGGGCAATACCGTACCGACGCTCGACTATAATAAAGATGCAAGAGGCTCTAACGCACTTGCGATGAATTCTAACATAACTGCCGATGGAGGTGTGTACCTGGATGTGAATGCGCATCAACCGCTGGAGGGACCTATGAGCTGGTATGAGGCACACGTGCACAGCGAGGAGGGATGGAATGCGCTGGGCGCTACATTTCACGGGGCGGTATCCATCTTCCACGGTGTGAATGAGAACCTGGGATGGGCGCATACGACCAACTACTTTGATGCGATAGATATCTACCAGCTGCAGATGGATCCGAAGAAGAAGAACTACTACCTGGTAGACGGTCAATCATACAAGCTGGAATCAAAGATGGCCAAGCTATCAGTCAATCTGGCCAAGCATAGGGACAAGCATAAGTTCATACTGACCATAGGTAAAAAGCGCTGGTGGAGTATGTATGGGGCTACCTATAAAAATGATAAGGGCTACTTTGCCATCAGGCTGGCGTCTAATATGACGATCAAATCTGTAGAGCAGTGGTACCTGATGAATAAGGCAAAGAACTATCACGAGTTTCGCAATGTGCTGAACATGCAGGGCATCGTGAATCAGTATATCACCTATGCAGATCGCAATGATACCATCTACTGCGTGAGCAATGGCGCGATGCCTATCCGCCCTGATGGCTACAACTGGAAATCTACCGTACCGGGCAATACCATGAAGACGCTCTGGACCACATTCCTGCCTCATGACTCCCTGCCTCATGTACTGAATCCGAAATGCGGCTATGTGTTTGAGACCAACAATACCTCGTACACTATGACTGCGAAGGATGAAAATCCGCCTAAGCTGCCGATACAGAAGAATGTAGGGTTTGAGCTGAATGAGACGAACCGCAGCCTGCGATTTTATGAGATGATGGATGAGATGAAAGGGCGTAAGCTCACCTGGGACGATTTCCTCAAGATAAAATATGACACGCACTATCCTCAGCATGTCACCGCGCCTTTCAAGCACTTTGAGATAGAAGAGATATTTCACCTGGATGAAAAGGAGTATCCGGATATAGCAGATGCGATCAGCATCCTGAAGAAGTGGTCTGTAAAGAGAGAAGGAGCGATCACAGATACCAATGCGACGCTGCTGTATAAATTCCTGTACCGTTGCTACTTCTCTATCAATGACTCGATGGATCACCGCTTTGAGAAAGATGAGAAGGCTAAGATCGCCTACTTCGTGCAGGGCCTGCGCGATGTGAAGAATGATATGATGACGGACTATGGCAAACTGAATGTACCCTTGGGCGTGTTCCAAAGGCATATCAGGGATACCATAGACCTGCCTACCGCAGGCGGTCCTGATATGTGGAATGCCAAGTATGGCTTCCGCTACAACAATAAAGAGATCAAGGTCTCTAATGGAGAGTCATATATCCTGCTGGCCCGCTGGCCCAAGGGCGGACAGCTACCAGTGCTGCGCTCTATAGCCTGCTACGGCAGTAGCAATACTCCGAGTGCTAAACACTATACTGATCAGATGCACCTCTATGTGAATCAGCAAACCAAAGAAGAAAGCCTGAGTAAGGACTGGGCCTACCAGCATGCTGAGCGTATCTACCATCCGGGAGAGTAGCCTAGCTCTGGCTTGCTTTCTCCTGCTCTCTTTTGTATAGGATATATGAGTATGCAAAAGCAAATACTGATGTGCCTAGTACAAACGTAAGGATCAGGGGCGGCATCACAGCATCAGGCAGTAGCAGGACTGCTGCTATACAGCCCAGCCCGCCATAAAACCACAAGCGTCCGAAGACAAGATGGGTTTGCTTCCATACGGTATCACTGCTCAGTGTCCACGGCGTGCGTACACCTATAAACCAATTAGGCTTGATATTGATCATAAAGTTGCCGAGGATGGCGAGCAGTAGCAATACGAGTACCGGTATGTACTTTACCTCGTGAGTATCCGGCGTGGTGCTCAGTGCGAGATGCGCTACCAATACACTGATAGCAGCCAAAGCAGCTGTGACCACCAGGCGTATCTTATAAAAGTTGCTGCGGAAGAAGTCGGTGTTCATCTTCTTAGGGTCTATCTGCGGGAGAAAGGCCATGAGGAAGTAAGACACTACCATGATGCCCGGCAGCAGGAATATGGTGCTTTTGTCTCCCCAGCCATTCACCTCGCCGTGCAGGTCATAGTGGATCGGTACCTGCGCGGGCAGCTGAGGCCAGATATATACGATGTATGCTATGGGTAGCAGTGTCAGTACCCAGAGGATGCTTTCCTTGCTGAAACTGAAAGTATTCATGATCTTTTATTTTTTGGTTTTAGATTTTTTCTTGTCAGTGAACTGTATGAACCAGGCAGCGATCTCGTCCATCACAGTCGTATTGAGTGAGTAGTAGATGTACTGGCCTTCTTTCACGCTCTCTACCAGGCCTGCCTGGCGCAGCAGGTCGAGGTGATGGGAGATAGTAGGTTTTGAGAAGCTGAACTCATCTGCTATCTCGCCGGCGGTCATATCCTTTTTCTGCAGGAGCTGCAGGATATCCCTGCGGGTCTGGTCATTCAGTGCTTTGAATAGTGCGTTCACCTTTGTAGATATTTGTATATTTAGATAACTATCTAAATGCAAATGTAAGGTAAATCCAGCAATTCCAAACTTTATTTTCAGAAATTATTCCAACTGCCTGCGGTAGAGCTGCAGCGTATTCTCCAGTCCATAATACAGGCAGTCGCGGACGAGCGCGTGGCCTATAGACACCTCCAGGAGAGATGGCAGGTTCTGACGGAAAAATCTGAGGTTGTCCAGATTGAGGTCATGGCCGGCATTGATACCGATACCTATCTGATCGCAATGCTGTGCGGCCACGGCAAAGTCTTTTATCGCTGCTGCTTTATCAGTATGAAAGTCGTGAGCATAGGGACCGGTATAAAACTCGATGCGATCAGCTCCTGTTTTCTTAGCACCGTCTATGAGCGCTGCTACAGGATCTATGAAAAGCGAAACACGGATGCCGGCATCCTTTAAAGTAGCAATGATATCTTTCAGCTGGGCCTCCTGCTTCAATGTATCCCAGCCATGATCAGAGGTCAGCTGCCCTGGCTCATCAGGCACCAGTGTGCACTGCTCCGGTTTTACCTCCAGCACCATTTTCATGAAATCTTCGGAAGGATAACCTTCTATATTGAACTCAGTGGTCACTACTTCTTTCAAAGCATATATATCACTACGGCGGATGTGGCGCTCATCCGGGCGTGGATGCACAGTAATGCCTTGCGCGCCCCACTGCTCGCAGTCCTTTGCAAACCGGACGAGGTCAGGAATATTAGCGCCACGGGAGTTTCGCAGCAGTGCGATCTTATTGATATTGACAGAGAGTCGGGTCATAGCAGATGGATTATTTGGTCATGAATTCTTTTACCACAGCGTGTAGCGCTGCGGGCTCTTCGCGCTGCGGATTGTGACCGGAGCGCTCAAACATCACAAACTTTGCCTGCGGGCAGAATTTCTTATACTGGACTTCCCACTTAGGCACGCCTACGCGGTCGAATCTGCCAGCTAAGATGAGTACCGGCATTCGGAGGTTCCTCAGCTCACGGCGATAGTCAAAGCTGCCGATGTCGCTGCCTACTATGAAGTCACCGTCACGACCCACCATCTGGTAGTAGAGGTCATAGTTGAACCGGTTAGGATAGCCCGGGTCGAGGTTCTTGCGGAAGAGATCCGGATTGTAGGCATACAGAAAGCCATAAGGCACACGGCCATAGATGGCCTGATGGATAGAGTCAGATGAGACGATGCCCTGGCTGCGCAGCGTCATGAGCGTGTCCCACACCTCGGGATAGTTCTCCTGTATCTCGTGATTGCTATTGTCATCGTTCTCCTGCCACATGGCGTAGCTGTGCAGGGTGCAGGCCAGTATCAGGTGGCTGACGTGCTCAGGGTATTTCAGCGCATAGCCTTGTGCTACCACGCCGCCGTAGGAGTGGCCGAGCACGGCGATCTTGTCCAGCTTGAGTGCTTTGCGCAGGCCTTCTATATCCTCTATATCGCGGGCTATGGTGTATTCCTTCAGGTCTTTGGCCTGATCAGACTTGCCCCGGCCATAGGCATCAAAAAAGATAAGGCGGCATACATTGGACAACGTATCAAAGGAATGCATGCCCACATGAGAGCCGCCGGGGCCACCAGATATCAGGATCATCGGCTCGCCTGTGCCTTTCTCCTCTACCCAGAGTTTGGCTTCATTGATGGTCAGGTATTGCCCTTTGGGATGCACGTATGTATTGTCTTGTGCTGATAGCACCAGAGTAGAGATGATAAAGAGAGGTAATAACAGGCTTCTCATATGCTGCGATTTGACAGCCAAGATGAGGATTTACTTGCGTACCAGCAACCAGTAGGAGGAGTCGTCCTGACGGGCGTCCTTCAGCTTCTGGAAAGCCTCGGCATATGTATCACCGGCATAGAAGCCGATGCGTATCCAGTCAGGCGTAGTGTCTTCAAACTGCTGCTTGTCCGGATGATGGTCCTTTAGGAAAGCCTCGGCACGATGCAGGTTTTGCTGCTCGTGAAAGGAGCCGATGATCACATAGTATTTGCGACCAGTAGTAGACTGGACGCCTGTATTGGTAGTCTCTGTCTGGATGCGTACGGGAGCATCGTGATCGGTGGTAGAGTCTACAGTGGTCTCGGTGTGGAGGATGATGGGCTGAGCATTGTTGTCTACCAGTGCCGGGACCTCCTGATCGAGGCTCACCTTGGGCTCAGGCTGCACGGCCACCGGCTGGTCTACGCGCTCCATAAAGCTGAGGACGCTGGCCGTATTGAGGTTTAGCGGCTTGATATCTACACCCTGATACATCAGGCTGCTGATAGCGCCCAGGGTCAGGAGCAGCAGTATGACTGCTGCCATGGCCCAGCTCTTATTGCTACGGGTCAGGGTATAGGATGGGCGGTGGGCCTCCAGTACCTCTATGGTCGTATCAGATTTATCGCGGAGGATAGGCTCAGCTACTACCTTGCGCAGGCCATAGGAGGCGTAGAGGTAGTTTGCCTTGTCATCGGCTGTAAACTGGAGATTGCGCTCCACATCCTTGTGGAAACGGCCTATCTGAGGGAGGTAGATCTCCTCATTATTGGCCAGGAGCTTGCGGGTTTTCTGTACCCACTGGTCTACCTCATCTGCTACCTGGGCATAGTCCTGACCGGTACGGGCGGAGATATGCTGGATCAGCAGGCCGTCGTTTTTGGTAAGGTATTCATTGAATGCCAGCGCCTTTGACGGTGGATAAATGGTGTGCTCCGCCAGGACCATCTCGGCAGACCTATAGCTGGCCAATATACCGCCAAAACCGGGTATAATGACGCACTCGTAGTCCCAAAGAAGCTCCTGTATGTAGACGGATATATCCATTATCAGCTATTAATCAGCAAATTAAAGCCTTTTGGGGCGTAAAATCCGCTTCTCATTCCTTTTGCAAGGAACGCAATGATACTTGAATTTAACTAATAGCCGTTTGGTAAGTTGCCCACCGCTATCCACATGCTATTCACATGGGGTGGGGATAAATAAAATGAGCCGGGGTAGCTTATCAGAAGCAGAATTTGGCTCCGATCATGCCATTGATGCCGTAGACCTGGTAGTTTGCCCAGACCTGATAGCGCTGGTGAGCTATATTATTGAGCTGGCCAAAGAAGGACAGCTTTTTATTAAAGATGTATTCAATATTCAGGTTGGCGTCTACGGTTCCGTGGATGTTCCGGATATTATCAGGCGCTATGAAGCCATAATAATTGGAGAATGCATAGATGTCTGCACCGATCACGATCTTTTTCTGGATGGTATAGCTGCCCTTGATACTGGCGCGTACCAGCGGTTCGTACCATGCTTTGGCATTGTCGTGGAGAGAGTAGGAGTTGAGCTCCATAGAGGCCAGGAGGCGGAGGTCCTCTTTGTGGTTGTAGCCCAGCTCTACCAGACCATTAAAGACATTGGCACCCTGGTCATAGCCTACGTAGAAGCGCTTATTGTCAAAATAGTCGGTATAGTAGAGCGGCATATTGCTGATGCTGCGATAGGCAAAGCGGATATTATACGAGAAGACATCTACCGTACCTTTCACACCGCCGAAGATGTCACCGATGCGTGTATTCTGAAGCTGGATGGTAGAGTTGATAAAGTTATTGCGCTCGGCCAGTGACTTGAAGGAGTTTTTCTGGAAGCGTATCTCCCATCCGGCATAGGCCAGGAACTTGTGCTGGTAGAGGCGCTTCTCTATATAGAGGTCTGGCAGAGGATAGACCTTGCTGCCATCTGCGGCGATAGTGATGGCAGCATGTGCCTTCCAGTCATCATTATTAAAGCCATAACCTACATGAGTGAGGAATACGGTACGGAAGACACTATTGGAATCCGGCTTGTACTCTGACAGATCGGCCTGAAATCCTGCGTAGGCGGAGTGATACTTCTTAAAGGTGTAAGTGGCACCTACCTTGAAGTTTACGAAGTACTCGTAGCCCTTGCCATATGTTTCCTGAAAGTAATTGCCTCTGATAGCGGCGGCATAGTCTATGTTGTTCTTATTGCGGACGCTATTCTTCAGGCCGATATTGAGGTCATAGTCGCGCAGGTTCTGGCGTACAGCCTTCTCCTCAAAAGTGGTATCGGGTGAGCCATAGAAGTGCGTCCTCAGATTGTGAAACCTGAAAGCGCCGCTGAGCTCTACTTTACCGGGATTGTATTTGACATACGCACCCACCTTGTCATCACTAAAGCGTTGATTCTTGATCTTGAAGCCATACATAGACAGGTGATCGTAGAAGAAACCATATTTTATCTTCTTAGACTTATTGTCATTGTACATCAGCTCTGCCAGCGGGGCGAGCTGGGACCCAAAGCCTAGCTTGACATAAGAAGAATTAAAGCGCTCCAGTTTATCGGTACTCATGCCGAGCGGCTTGAGCGGGTTGGGCTCAAAGGGGATGTCTTTGTAGTCGCGCTCAGGGACCTTATAGGATAGTTTTGGCGTGCGCTCTTCCTCTTCCGGTATATTGGGGCTGAGGCTGATCTTGTCAGCATCTTTTACTTTGGCCTCATACTCGCGCATGATGATCACCTGGTCATTGGTGCCTGGGTTGGTACCGGTCTGTGCGGTAGCTGTGAGGCCTGCTATGAAGCATGCACAGGCCACTGCCAGCCTGACTAGGCTGCTGCTGCTCTGATATGTGCTATGGTACTTCATACTTTATTTATTGCCCGGCAGCTCCTCTATGATCACTGAGTCGCTCGGCTGTGTGGTTTGTATTTTAGATTTTTTCAGCTCATCGTTTTGCAGGGTATCGAGTTTAGCTTTGGCTTCATTGATCAACCCTTGATCACCTTTATAGTTTTCTATGATGCTCTCCAGTGTGGCCTTGGCCTGGAATGAATTGCTCATGGCGCGGTAGTCATCTGCCAGCAGGATGAAGCCCTTTACCACCCAGTAGTCATAGCTGGCAAAGCGATTTTTCAAGCGGAAGCAAGTATCCTGAGAGGCTTTATATTCACCCTTTTCATAGAGCAGCTGAGCTACCATATACTTGGACTCGGCAGCCTTTTCGCTGATAGTATTATTAGACAGCCTGTTGAAATTGATATAGGCGATGTCGTTCTGCTTCTGCATGTAGGCGCACTTGCCCTTGATGTAGAGTGCGTCATTGATATGATCCTCTTTGCTGGCCGCATTGCTCAGTATCTTGTCTGCATACTCCGATGCCTGCTGGTATTTCTCAAGGTGGTAGGCGGTATTCATCACGCCGAGTATAGCGGTATAGGTATTGGCGGTAGAGGTGCTGGCTTCAAATAGTTTCTGGTAGAAATTGTAGGCTTTCTCCGTATCCCCCAGTTCATAAAGGGCTATACCGGAGGCATTGAGCACTGCGTGCTCATAGAACTTAGAGTACTTATTGGCCACGATAGCCTCATAGTCTCCGAGGGCGTCGGGGTAAGACTTGCTGCGCAGCAAGCACTCAGCGCGATAGTTGTGCGCTTCGTTGAAAAAAATACCATTAGGGAAGCGGCTGTAGTAGCTCTGGAAGAGCGTGATCGCCTTTACACAGTCATTATTGACATAGGCATTCTCTGCCGCCTCATAGGTGAGGGAGTCTTTTTCCGTCTCCGAAGAGGCATAGGCTGCATATTCATCCGGCCTGCCCAGCTCTACACTGAGGTCCTTGATAGCAGATACAGCACGCTTAGACTCGCTGCTGGATGGATAGTTCTTGATCGCATCTTTATAGTAGGTGAGGGCCTCATCCTTACGGTTACTATTATAGAGTGCGAGTGCCGTTTTGAGGTATGCCTTTGGTGCGAGAGTACTGTTCGGGAACCGGGATATGACTTCTTTGTAAGATGCCAGGGCCGCTTCGTTATTCTCCATATCAGTATAGGTCTCGCCTTTCTCAAAGATGGCCTGGTCTATATAAACTGACCTGGGGTAAGAGGAGATGAGTGTATTGAGCGCTGCTATCTTTTCACTATTTCTATTGAGCAGGCCGAGGACTATGGCCTTTTGATACAGGGCATACTCTACGCCGTTCCAGTTGAAAGTGACGATCTTCTCATACTGCGCGAGTGCATTAGTATAGTCCTTGGTGATAAAGTAGCACTCTCCGAGGCGCATGGTCAAGTCTGGGTTCAGCGCCTGCACGCCCTTGCGGTCCTTAGTCTCTGTAGCTTTTTCCTGTGCTGCACGGAAGTGTATACGGGCAGCGCGGAAGTCTTTTTTCTTGAAATAGTCGTAGCCGATATTGTACTCCGCGCGAAACTCGGATACATCGAGTTTCTCCTCCATATACGGCTTCATGGCACGATTGAAGAGCTGGAAGTTCTCTATGGATTTGTCGAAGCTATTCTGAAAATAATAACACTCGCCGCGCATGTAGGTGGCCAGCGCCGCAAACTCCTGCACGGATGGGAACTTCAGCGATTTGTCACAAAGCTCCAGCGCCTCGTCATATTTCTTATCGTTGAAAACCTCTACAGCGCGGTAGTAGGTGACACGCTGGTAGGCCTCCTTCATAGCCGGGGTCATAGATGGCAGGCCCTCCATGATCTTGTAGGCTTTCTCGTAGTTTTTGGTCTTGATCAGTACGTTGGCCAGTATCTCGTTTGACTCATCTACGTAGCGGCCTGATGGATTATCTTTCAGGTAGGTCTCCAGAGCCGTGATAGCATCTGAGGTATTATTGAGCTCAAAGGAGAGCTTTGCATACTGGAAGAGTGAGGTCTGCTTGATCTCATTGTCAAAATCCATCGTGCTCGCAGACTGGAAGGCACTGCGGGCTTTGTCCTTCTGGCCCAGATGCAGGTAGCAGTCTGCCAGTGCGTAGGTGGAGTTCTGCCCCATCTTTTCATTGAGCAGGTTGAGCTGTATGAGGTTGGTCACGGCCTTCTCGTACTGGCCCAGGTGGTACTGGCTGAAGCCCAGCTCATAGATGTCCTCCTTGCGCACTTTCTGATTTCTGGATACAAACTCCTCCAGCAGGGGGAGGGCATCAGTGTAGTTATTGAGCTGGAAGTATGACTCGCCCAGCAGGTGCTTCATCTCATCCTGATACATCAGCTCGGTATTGCCGAGGCTCTGCTTGATATAGGAGATGGTGTGCTCGTACTCTTTATTGAGGAAGTAGATCTGTGACAGGTAGTACGGTATCACAGAGGCATACATCTTGGAATCTTCTATGGCCTTGAAACTCTTCAACGCTTCATTGTAGTTCTTCTGGTAGAAGCAGATGAACGCGTAGTAGTAGTTGGCCGGATAAAAGTACTTGCCATCCTCATCTTTGATCTCGCGGAAGAGTGGCTTGGCCTCGTCAAACTTCTTTTTGATAAAGTAGCTATAAGCGAGGTCAAACTTGTACTCTGTGAGCTGCGATGGGCTGAGGTCTTCGGTATTTACTTTAGCGAACCACTCAGAGGCATCTGCATATTTTTTATTCTGGAAGTAGTACTTGCCCAGGTAGAAATAGACCAGCCTGCGCTTGTCTGTCTCGTGGTATTTTTTGTAATAGTCCTGCAGGAGGGTCTCGGCATCTGCATCATTGGCCTCTGCGGCGCAGGCAGCTATATAGAATTCGAGATTCTGCAGCGTGACCTGATGCACATTGTCAGATGCCTGGCGGCTCACCTTGTAGATCTCTTCGAATCTCTGACGGGCAGACAGGTAGTTCTTTTCGTTGAAAAGCTCAAGGCCATCCTGATACGCTTTTTGAGGGTCGCTGTAGACCATAGTGCGCTGTGCTGTAGCTGCTGTGCAGGCCAGTACAAAAAGGGATATGGCGAGAACTATCTGACGCATGGATTAAATACACAATGCCAGTTGTTTGCGTATGTCAAACAATAGCAATCTAAGTACCATTTACTCCATACAAATTTAATTTTAAGGATTAAGCGCCAGTCTTATATAAAATGATTTCTATCCACACCATGGATAGGTTGTCTATTTTAAAAAACGGGAATTGCAGATTCTTAGTATCTGGCAGGCTGTGTGGGGACTATTTGCTACGGGCCTTGAAAGACCAGGTCACCTTAAACTGGGCTACGACCTCGCCATCCTTATTACGCCCGGTAGAGGTGCATACGTAGGTGCGGCCCTCGCCGGTAGCCACGCAATCCTCTATGATCTGCAGCATAGGACCCCCATCCTCGCAGGTGAAAATGGTCAGTCCGGTGGCTTTCTTGACAAACTGGCTCTCCAGATTAGTGACGAGCATGGAGACGGATGGCTTCGCATTGTGCGTGTGCATCATGGCTATCATGCCGCTGCTCATCTCTGCTGCCATGGCGAGTACCGCAAAGTAAGTAGAGCGGAAGGGGTTCTGATTCATCCAGCGGTAGGGCACGGAGATAGCGCAGCGCTCTGGGGTAAACTCCACGACCTTCAGGCCCGCGATGAAACCCATCGGCAGGCTTTTCAGCAGGAAGAGGTTAAACATGAGTTTATTCTGTACCAGTGCGCGGTATTTTTGCGACTGCTCTGTATTGTTGGCGCGGAATGATTCTACCAGTGTAGCTGACATAATGATCGGATTGATAATTTTAGGAAATAGGGAGTGGCTCATAGGCCTGGATACGCTCGCGGGTGTATTCCGGCACAGGCACTGAGCCTTTGGCCTTGTAGTCATACATGACCAGCACAGACGATCCGCGGCTCACGAGTACTTTGCGGTCTTCATATTCATTTACGATCACGTATTGCACCTCGATGCTCTTCGTGCCCAGTTTAGTAGTACGGACGTAGATGAATGTCGGCTCCAGATACAGCAGCGGACGGAAGTAGTCTACCTGATTATTGGCCAGTATGATGCCATCCTTGGTCCAGTCCCACTGGCAGGATGCATGAAAGTAATGGCCGCGTGATTCCTCGAAGTAAGTAAGATATACTGCATTATTCACATGGCCGGCCTCGTCCAGATCACTCCAGCGCTTGGATACGGGCATGCGGAAGCGGAACTGCTTCAGGATATCCTCCACATTTTTTTCCATACAGCGAAAGTAGCAGAGTAATGAGAAAACAAAAGCGAATCTCAATGTAAATCCATCATACGCGCTTTCATCGACTTACGTTTGGTACTTCGTCAAACTACGTTTGGCAAATCGACCTCTGTTTGAATAGTTTTTTGCAGATTTGGAGCAGATGAGTGACGATAGGATACACGAGTATATAGTGGTAGGTACGGGGCTATCTGGCGCGCAGGCGGTAGAGACACTGCTCGATGCCGGCCGTGAAGTACTGCTGCTGGATGTAGGCTATCGTGATGAGAGCGGAGTGAAATTTCCCGATGAAGATTTTATCTCTATCCGGCAGCACCGCACGGATCAGGAGTGGCTCTGGCTGGGTGAGCACTATGAGGGCATCCCCTGGGAGCGGATCAAGACCGGTGCTCAGCTCACGCCCGGGCGCAAGTATATGATACGTGGCATAGAGCGCTGGATCGGTATGCTGTCTGAGTCTTTCTTCCCATATGAATCACTGGCCTATGGCGGCCTGGGCAATGCCTGGGGTGCGGGCTGCTATATGTTTTCTGAAAAGGAATTTCAGAAGATGGGCATAGACAGGCGCCTCTTCCTGAATAGCTATCAGAAAGTAGCGGATAGGGTAGGAGTGACCAGGCCTGATGCAGATGGTGAGCCATACTCGCTGCAAGGCATCACCGGTCTGCTGCCCGCTGTGAAGCCAGAGCAGAGTATTCAGAACGTCTATGATAAGTACAAAGCAAATAAGGCAAAGTATAATGCGAAGGGCTTCTATGCCTCTACGCCATGTGTAGCCATCACTACGGAGGCGCGTGATGACCGCAAGGTTTTTCAATATGAGGACATGGAGTTCTGGCATGACAATGCGAAGTCTGTGTACAGGCCGTGGGTGGCGTTTGACAAGCTCCTGCAGCGTCAGAACGTCACTGCTGTATGGCGTAAGCTGGTGCTACGCTATGAGGAGAAAGAAGATCATACAATAGTATATACTACCGATGTAGATAGCGGTGAGGAGCATACCTATAGATGCAAGAAACTGGTGCTGTGCAGTGGCGTACTGGGCACTGCCCGCATAGTGCTGCGCTCTACGGATAAGAATGCCCGCCTGCCGCTCTTGTGCAACCCCTACGCGTACGTGCCGATGCTCAACTGGAGCCGTCTCGGCCAGGTGCCTGAGCAGCGTAAAAATGGTATGGGACAGCTGGTCCTGTACTATGACAGGCTAAAGGATAACTCTGATGTCTCTATGGCGGCGCTGTTTACATTCAGGCAGTTGCTGCTCTTCCGGCTGGCAAAGGAAACACCATTGAATTTTGCGGATGCACGACTGCTCCAGCAGTATCTGATGCCGGCTTTTGTGATAGCAGGTATCCATCACTCGGAGCAGTATGGTGACAGGAAGTATGTAGAGCTGCACGCAGATAGCCTATCACCGACTGGTGATAAATTATTTGCTGAATATATCCTCAGCGGTGCTGAAGAGCAAGCGGTGAAAGAAAAGGAAAGCGCATTCTTCAGCACGCTGCGCGGTATGGGCTGTATGCCTATCAGCCGGCTCAATCCGGGCAATGGCTCCAGCATCCACTATGCGGGTACGCTGCCTTTCTCTGAGGAGGAAAAGCCATTCACCACTGCTATGGACGGACGCCTGCATGGTACACGGTCCATATTTATAGCAGATGGTTCTTCGTTCCGTTTCTTGCCTGCCAAGGGGATTTCTTTTACCTTGATGGCAAATGCGGAGCGGGTAGCGGCTAATTCACTAACTGCTGATACGCAGGCAATCAAAATACACGTGCAGCAAAAAGCATCTGTAAGTGATCAAAATAAAAAGCGAATGAAAATAGCCGTCACAGGCGCCACTGGGTTTGTAGGAGGGGAGCTGGTCAGGTACCTGACTGCTGCCGGCCATGAGGTGATCAAGCTGCAGCGCCGTACTGCAGGTGCACCTGATGAGCGTTTCTATGACCTGCGCAGTGTAGACTCCATACCGGACCTGACCGGAGTGGATGCGGTAGTGCACACTGCGTTTCTGAAATATGATAAGAAGAACCTGCCGGACTCCTCAGAGTTTAATATCCGCGGTGCACTGGCGCTGGAGAAGGCCTGCCATGCCTCAGGAACTAAATTTGTATTCCTCTCTACCATGTCGGCACATAGTGAGGCTATATCCCGCTATGGCAAGCATAAGTACGACATAGAGCAGCAGCTGGATAAATCAAAGGACCTGATCCTGCGCCTCGGCCTGGTAGTAGGCCGCAAGGGATTGTTTGATACGATCAAGACTGCTATCAGCAAGGGGGCTTTCATCCCTCTGGTAGGTAGTGGTAGCCAGCCTATACAGACCATAGCTGTCACAGATGTATGCCGCATAGCGGAGAAGGCCATCTCAGAGAATATAACGGGCGCCTATACTATAGGCACAGAACGCGTGTACACACTGCGGGACCTCTATGCTGCTATCGCAGCGCGTCTGGGCAAGAAGCCAACCTTTGTGTCTGTACCGTACGGGGTCGTGAGCCTGGCACTCGGTACGATAGAGACACTGCGCATTCCATTCAATGTATCTCAGGAAAACCTGCTGGGGCTAAAACAGCTTAAGGCCTTTGAAACGAAAGAGGACCTGCAAAAGCTCGGCGTATCTATCATGGATATGGACGAGACATTAGACAAACTATTTGATAAGCGATGAGTGACTATCAGATCCGGCAGACTGCTACAGACAGTGCGGGTATACTGAGCTATGCCAGCCTGCTGAGTGAGGTTTTCGGCAAGCCGGAGCTCTTCACCACAGACTATGTGAAGTGGCAGTATGCAGATAATCCAGATGGCGCTATCGTGGGCTTCAATGCCTATGCGGGTGAGACTCTGGCTGCGCACTATGTGACTCAGCCTATGGAGGCAGTAGTGAGCGGCCGGAAGTGCCGTGGCCTGCTCTCCCTCAATACTGCTACGCACCCCGGCCATCAAGGTAAAGGACTATTCGTAAAACTGGCTGACCGCACCTACCAGCACGCGGCAGCGCATGGGTACGACTTTGTGATAGGCGTGGCCAATCAGAATAGTGTACATGGGTTTACTAAAAAGCTGGGTTTTCAGCTGGTCGGGCAGCTACATGCGCTGCTCGGTATGGGGGCGCTACCCTATATGGATGACCTGAGCACTTTCTCCTACTATAAAGAGTGGAGCCCTGAGGCGCTGGCATGGCGCCTGCGCAATCCTGTGAATAAATACGGGGTATCTATAGGCCAGTCTGTCAATGTATCTTCTGCTACGGCTTATCCATTGATCAATGCTACGCTGGGGAGATTTGATAGAAAGAGGTATGCACTGAGCGAGTCTCCCGCTTCGTTTTCCATGTTAAATCTATGGCTCGGGGTGGATAGGAATATTACATCCAAAACAAATTTCTATTTTAACATCCCAAACAGGCTGCGCCCGGCGCCTCTGTATCTCATATTCAAGCCACTGAATGGCGGTATCGATCCGCTTCATTTCGATGATGTATATTTTCAGGCGCTGGACTTTGATGCATATTAGGATAAGCGCAGTCTGAGATACAAATTATGCAACAGGAAGAGGGCGGTACATTAGTTTCAGTGGTCATACTCGGCTGGAATGCGCGGAAGTTTCTGGAGAAATTTCTCCCGTCTGTCGTGCAGTATAGCGCCAGGCCGGAGTATGAGGTGGTGTACGCTGACAACCTCTCTACCGATGACAGCGTAGCCTATGTGCGCGAAAACTTCCCTACCGTACGTATCATACAGAATACATCAAACCGGGGCTTTGCCGGTGGGTACAATGACTGCCTGAGCCACGTGAAATCGAAATACTATGTGCTGCTCAATCAGGATGTAGAGGTGACAGAAGGCTGGCTCGACCCCTTGGTGGTCATGGCCGAGAGCGATGAGAAGATCGCTGCAGTGCAGCCCAAGATACGGGCCTACAAGCAGAAAGAAATGTTTGAATATGCCGGAGCTGCCGGCGGTATGATGGACTGGATCGGCTATGCCTTCTGCCGCGGGCGCATCTTTGACACCATGGAGCCAGACAATGGTCAGTATGACGATAGCATCGATATCTTCTGGGCGAGTGGTGCTTCTATGTTTGTCCGCTCTGATGCATACTGGAAGGCAGGCGCACTGGATGAAGCTTTCTTTGCGCACCAGGAAGAGATAGACCTCTGCTGGCGTATGAAAAACCTGGGCTACAGGATCGTCTATCAGCCCAAGGCCATCGTGTTCCACGTGGGAGGTGGCAGTCTGCCGCAGGGCAATCCGCGTAAGACCTTCCTGAATTTCCGCAATAACCTGATGATGCTCTACAAGAACCTGCCGCTGGGCCAGCTGCTATGGAAGATGCCTTTCCGCCTGGTGCTGGACTGGGTAGCTGCGTGGTATAGCCTGGTGAAAAACAGGAATACGATCGACTTTCGTGCGATACTCAAGGCGCATTGGGACTTTACTTTGCACCTCTTTGGTATGAGTGTAAAACGGCACGCCATCAAGGGCAAGCATCCCAACCTGCTCTACCCGAAGAGCGTGGTATGGGAGCACTTTGTGATGAAGAAAAAATACTTCTCGGATATAGATAGCTGATATGCTGAAAAAGATCGGCCGCTTTATCGTTCGTTTTATCATAGGATTTTTTGTCCTTTCCATTTTATCTGTCATCGCATTCCGATGGGTGCCGGTACCGGTCACACCTCTCATGCTGATACGCTGCGTGCAGCAGGGCATCAATGGCAAGCCTGTGAAACTGAAAAAAGCCTGGATGCCATTGGACAAGATATCGCCCAATCTGCAGCTGGCTGTGGTCTGCTCAGAGGACCAGAACTTCATCAATCACATGGGATTTGACCTGAAGGCCATACAGGAGGATATAGAATACAACAAAACACATAAGGACAAGCGTGGTGCCTCTACCATCTCCCAGCAGACAGCTAAAAATGTATTCCTCTGGCCGTCGCGTTCCTTTATCAGAAAAGGGCTGGAAGTTTATTTTACTTTCCTGATAGAAACCTTCTGGAGCAAGCAGCGCATCATGGAGGTCTACCTGAATGTGATAGAAATGGGTGACGGTATCTATGGGGCAGAGGCAGCCTCTATGGGCTACTATAGGTGCCATGCAAAGAACCTCTCACCAGCACAGGCTGCTGCTATAGCCTCTATACTACCCGGCCCACTGATCTACAAGATAGCTAGTCCACCATATTTCGTAGCGGCGCGTCAGCGCTGGATACTGATCCAGATGGCAAACTTTGGTGGCGTGCTGGACTACAATATGAAGCCGATAGAGAACGGCAAAAAGTAAGTGATTTTAGCTGAGGATCTTTATCACGAGCTCTTTTAGCAGCTCTCCTTCTTCTGTATTGTTATTGTTCATACCCTTGGAGCGGAGATCGTATTCCTCCAGCACATGAAAGATGTACTCCAGCTTCTGGTTAGGATATTTAGCTACGGCGGCCTTATAGTCTTTGACGAAATATGGATTGACCTTCAGTACGGCGGCCAGCTCGTGATCGGACTTGAGCTTATTGTGAGCGGTCACAAATACTTTGGAGAAGAAACCCTGCAGTGTGCCGAGTACAAGAGGCATAGGGCCATTTTTAGGATTGGCCACGAAGTAGTTGACGATCTTATGCACCTTGGTCACATCTTTATGCGCGAGGGCATTGCTGAGCTCAAAGGAGTTGTACTCCTTGCTCACACCGACACCTTTCTCGATATCCTCTTTGGTGATGGTGGCGCCTTTGGGCTTATTGATAATGAGCTTGTCTATCTCATTGGCTACGGTTGATATTTCCGTACCGGTAAACTCTGCGAGCAGCGCTACCGTGTCGTCATCCATTTTGTAGCCCTTGCTCTTGATATAGCCTTTGATCCAGGCTGGCATCTGATAGTCGCGCAGCGGATTAGACTCAAAGTAGACCGCCAGTTTCTGGATCTCTTTGCCAAAGGATTTACGTTTATCCGGCAGGCCATGCTTGTAGGCTATGACCAGGACGGTAGACTTGACAGGGTTTTTGACATAAGACAGGATGCCATCTATATCCTTAAAGGATTGAGCCTCCTTGACCAGGACCAGCTGGCGCTCGCTCATCATAGGCAGGCGGCGGCATGTCTCTATCACTACCTGTACGGTAGCGTCTTTGCCATAGAGGATCGTTTGGTTAAATGCTTTCTCAGACTCGGTCAGCACATTGCCCTCTACAGCCTCGGTGAGCTGGTCTATGAAATAGTCCTCCTCTCCACAAAAGAAGTAGATAGGTGCAAACTGTTTATTGCGGATACCCGCCAGCAGGGATTCAAAATCATTGCCTTCTTTGGCCATGGTCGCTCAGGAGTGTCAGTTGACTATTGTCGGGGTCTTAAAATTTGAGGTGTTTCACCGTCAGCCCGTTGTTTATCAGCTGCTGGAGTGAGGAAATACCTATCTTGAGATGAGTTTCTACATAGTTTGTCGTCACCTTGGTATCGCTGGCGTCTGTCTTTACACCTTCCGGTACCATAGGCTGGTCAGATACCAGCAGGAGTGCACCAGCCGGGATCTCGTTTTTGAAGGCTGTGATAAATATCGTGGCAGTCTCCATGTCTATAGCCATCGGACGTATCTTGCGGAGGTATTCTTTGAAGTCTTCGTCCCACTCCCATACACGGCGGTTGGTAGTATAGACGGTCCCGGTCCAGTAGTCCTGGGCATAGTCGCGAATGGTAGTAGAGATCGCCTTCTGCAGCGCAAATGCTGGCAGAGACGGCACCTCTGGTGGGAAGTAGTCATTCGATGTACCTTCACCCCTGATACCTGCTATCGGCAGGATCAGGTCACCTACCTGGTTCTTCTTTTTCAGACCGCCGCATTTACCCAGGAAAAGAACCGCCTCCGGCTCTATTGCTGATAGGAGGTCCATCACTGTGGCCGCGTTAGGGCTGCCCATACCAAAGTTGATGATCGTGATGCCATTGGCTCGGGCTGAGCGCATGGGCCTGTTCAGCCCCACTACCTCTACACCATGCCACTCGGCAAACATCGTCACGTAGTTGTCAAAATTGGTGAGCAGGATAAATTTGTCAAAATCTGCCAGCTCACGGCCCGTATAGCGGGGCAGCCAGTTATTTACTATGTCTTGCTTTGTCTTCATGCCGCACAAATTATCTATTGACGTGCTAATTACGCAAATTCGCGCTAAATCAATCCACAAGCGTTGACAACGGTAGTTTTTGGCGAGTACCCGTTCCGCTTCCGCGAAGAGCGCGGAGCGAAGATGGTATTTGACCCGGTACGCAAAAAGTATGTGGCCCTGACACCCGAGGAGTGGGTGCGCCAGCATATCCTCCACTACCTGCTGGAGCGTGGCTACCCGGCCTCTCTCATAGCTATAGAGCGCGGCATAGAGGTCAATGGGCTGATGCGGCGATTTGATATAGTGGTATATGGGCGCGACTCCCGGCCTCTGATCCTCGTAGAGTGCAAAGCACAGGAGGAACCCCTCGATCATCATGTAGTGATGCAAGCCGTGGCCTACAATCTAACGGTGCAAGCACGATACCTATGGCTCACCAATGGTACTCATACCTACTTCATCCGCCTCTCCGATGGGGAGGTGCTGGATGAAGTAGTATCGTTTGATGAGGTTTTGAAAAGTGGGGAATAAACGGGGAAGGTTTTCCTTTACTTATCTCCTTTCTTGGTCTCGGCTCCGTCCTTATCTATGTTGATCCCGTTGCCTTTTTTGCCTTCTATTTTCAGGCCTTCTTTGTCTGCATCCAGTTCGCCGCCTTTCTTGCCATTGATGTGTACGCCGGGCTTTTCGTCTCGTGCAGGCTCATGTGTGCAGGCAGCGAGTGTGAGGGTAGCGGCAGCGGTCAGGATCAGTGTGTAAGCTTTCATGTTTTGATATTTTAGAATGATGAATGTTATATCCTTTTCAAATGACGTGCCTCACTTTCTGACTGGGGCCGATTCATTACTTTCGCCCCATGGCAGACAATAAGCGCAAGATCTTTAATGATCCCGTACACGGATTCATCACTATACCGCACGATATCATTTTTGATATCATAGAGCATCCATACTTCCAGCGCCTGCGCCGTATACAGCAGCTCGGCCTGAGCAACTATGTCTATCCCGGTGCTAACCATACGCGCTTTCACCATGCGCTGGGTGCCTTTCACCTGATGCGGCAGGCTATCAATATCCTGAAGGTAAAAGGGCATGATATCACCTCAGACGAGGAATGTGCAGCGCAGATAGCGATCCTCCTGCATGATATAGGGCATGGTCCATACTCGCACACGCTGGAGCATATACTGGTGCCAGGTGTGAATCATGAGGAGCTGTCGCGCATCTATATGCAGCGGCTCAATACTCATTTTGATGGTAAGCTGTCTATGGCTATCGAGATATTTGAGGGGAGGTATCACAAGAAGTTTTTGCACCAACTCGTCTCTTCGCAGCTGGATGTGGACAGGCTGGACTACCTGACCAGAGATAGTTTTTTCACCGGTGTGAATGAAGGCGTGATCTCTTATGACCGGATCATAGAGATGATGAATGTGAAGGATGGGGAGCTGGTGATAGAGCGCAAGGGTATCTACTCGATCGAGAACTTTATCATAGCCCGCCGTCTCATGTACTGGCAGGTGTACCTCCACAAAACAGTGGTCTGCGTAGAGAATATGCTGATCCGTGCACTGCAGCGCGCGCAGGAGTTGATAGCAGCAGGGAATAAGGTAGAGGTATCTCCCGCATTGAGCTATTTTTTTAATAAGAATGTCACGCTGCGTGATTTTGCAGAGGATAAGGATGTGCTGGAGCTATACTCCCGTCTGGATGATATGGACATCATGTCTGCGCTCAAGTACTGGCGCCACTCTGATGATGCGATCCTCAGACTGCTATGCGCCTCCATACTGGACCGCAAGCTATTCCGGATAGAAATGCAGTCGGTGGAATTTGCACCGGAGGTGATAGAGGCACGCAGGATAGAGGCTGCCCGGGAATATGGCGTATCAGAGGCAGATGCAGATGCAGCATACCTGGTCTGGACAGATACCACTATCAATCATGCTTACAATCCGGATGAAGACCGGATCAATATACTGGGATCAGACGGCAGGGTACAGGATATCACCCAGGCCTCAGACCAGCTCAATATCTCCGGTCTATCTAGGCCGGTGGTGAAGCACTACCTCTGCTACCCAAAGGGTATGGCGAAGATATGACGATACTGTTAAGCGGTGCTACTCAATGAGATAATGCCCGTTTTTATTAGTTTCACTGTATGAAGAAAATACTAGTGGCTGTATCGCTCGCGCTCAGCGTGTGTACAGCAGGAGCACAGGATATAGCCGGCATGACTCCATTTCAGCTCGGTGTGGTAGACCATATAGAGTCTGGAATAGCGGGCCAAAGCCGTGACCTGAATATCTACCTGCCTAAAGACTATACACCCACAAAGGAATGGCCAGTGGTCTACCTCCTGGATGGGGGGGCGCATGAAGACTACGTGCACATCTCTGGTGTCGTTCAGTTTCTGACGGAGATAGTGGATACATTTCCGGAGGCTATCATAGTGGGCATATCCAATGTGGACCGCAAGCATGATTTTACTTTTGCGCCGGGCTCGACGCCGGCCTTTAAAAAGATGCTTCCTACAGCAGGTGGATCCAAAGATTTCATAACCTTTCTCGAGACAGAGCTCCAGCCGTATATCAAGAAGAGGTATAACGCGGCGGGTAGCCGGACACTCATAGGCCAGTCTCTGGGAGGCCTGGTAGCTACAGAGATATTATTGACAAAGACTAATTTGTTTGATAACTATCTGATAGTGAGCCCTAGCCTGTGGTGGAATGATGAGGCACTACTAAAGATCAAACCCGAGAATATAGCTAAGGCAAAGGGTGTACATGTATGCCTGGCGATAGGTAGTGAGGGAGACCAGATGCGCAAAGATGCCAAGGAGCTGATGAGTATGATACAAACTGTAGGCGGAGGACAGATCAAAACAGATTTTCTGGATATGCCTCTGGAAAGCCACCTGACCATTCTGCACCTCGCTGCATATAAAGGGCTCCAGCTTCTGCTTCCTAAGCCGCCGTTTAAAAAGTAAGTCTGATAATGCTAAAAAAAAGAGGCGCGGGTATATGCCCGCGCCTCTTTTTTTACTGGTTCTGATACCTTTATTGCTTTACCATCTTAAATGCCTGATGCATGGATGAGCCTGAGATATGTAGCAGATATATACCACTACTCATCTCTGGGGTGGATACTATGGCAGTACCTGCAGCTGCCCCGAGGCTGCTATGATATATTTCCCGACCGGAAATGTCTGTGATAGACACTTCGTACTGCTCATCGGCAGGCAGGCCTGCTACAGATATCACATCCTGGAATGGGTTAGGATATGCTACGATGCCAGTGGCAGCTCCTATCTCAGTGATCGCTGTACTTGGTGTATTGTATATCCAGAGCTCATCACCTATACTGTTGAAATTAGCAGTCAGGATAAGGGAGCCATTATACCACGTCATGGCTCCGCCGTACTGGTCGGTAGCCATGGGCCCCAGATTGGGGGCTATGGCAGGGGCTATGATGTGCGTATTGGCTGCTGTACCATCTGTAGTCCACAGCTGCGGATCGGAGCTATTGTTGACATAGCCTACAAATACCAATTGGCTATTGTAACGCACAAAGGCCCTTGGGTATCCACTGGCGGGTACTGTAGCGCTCAGTACCTTGAGGAGAGAAGTGCCAGCTGTGGTACCATCACTGCTCCATAGCTGGTAGCCATTTATGCTATCGCTGGCCGCAAAATATAATTTGCCATTGAGCCCGGCGATACCGGGGATCCCCGCACCAGAATTTCCCGGGCCAGGGAGGATATCTTTCACCAGAGTGGTGCCTGTGCTAGTGCCATCTGTACTCCAGAGTTCATATCCTGTGGCGTCCTGAAGGGCAGTAAAGTAGAGTTTGCCACCAAGGAAAACGAACCCAGAGTTGCTACCTGCATAAGATCCGTGAATACCAGGATTGATGTCTTTCATCAAAGATGTACCTGCGGCAGTGCCGTCTGAGATCCATAGCTCATAGCCGTGTACACTATCGTCTGCAGCGAAAATGATATTACTATTCATCTGGGTCATACAATATGGAGCACTGGAGCCCGGCCCCTGCAGTATATCTACCAGCATAGAAGTACCTGCACTGGTACCATCGGTCTTCCATAGCTCCTGGCCATGTACACCATCATTAGCCCGGAAGTAGAGATTGCCGTTGATCTCATTGAGTCCGTAGGCGAGGCCTGTCTGAGCATCAGCTGAATACCCTTCTATAGAACCCGAGGTCGCTCCAGGATTGATATCTTTCAAAAGAGAGGTCCCACTGACAGTACCATCACTGACCCATAACTCGTAGCCATGGGATGGGTCATAACCCCGGAAGTATAATTTATTGCCAAACGAGGTGAGCTGGCCCGGGTATCCTGAGGCGATCCCCGGGTCGGCATCTATCAGCATCATAGTACCTCCGGGAGTACCATCCGTGACCCACAGCTCGTAGCCGTGAGCACTGTCATTGGCCAGAAAGTATAAGTAATTTCCTGCGACTTTAAATGAATACGGATTACTGCCTGTCGCACCGGGCACGATATCTTTGAATATCTGGGTACCAGCCTGGGTGCCATCGCTCACCCAAAGTTCTGAGCCTGTAGCAGGCGTAGAAGCAGCAAAATAAACTTTGCCCTGAAATGGTGTAAAGCCTGTCGGCGAACTATTGCCTGACCCCGTGTTTATATCTATGGAGGTGAATGTCTGGGCTACGGCCGAAGTGACACATAGCAAGCAAATCAGAAAGAGTGGTAGAGTGTGCTTTTTCATGATGTTTGTTTAAGATGAAGGATATGGTTTATTATGATACAAATATAACCTGTCCTTATGGCGAAAAATTTTCAAATAATTGATTCTGTGATATTTTTGATGCCTGCTAGTGTTGCATTTCGTTGATAGTGAGTATCCTGAGTAGCTGATTGGAGCGGCTTTTAGGGGGTATAAGCTGTTATGTGACATTCCTTGTCCTTTATGCCCTTTTTTATTAGTATATTTGCCCTCCCTTTCTGAAAGGGATATTCACAAAACAAAACTCACGTACTCCGGGTGAGAATAAACAATAACAGAGGTATATCAGAAATGTCTGAAGAAACACAAGAAGTAGCTGCTCCAGCTACAGAAACCAAAAAACAATTTCAGCCGGCTACTGCCCATGACGACTTCGACTGGTCAGTAGACAAGCGCAACGTAGTAAGCTACGACAAGGCTAAGCACGATGAGTATGATGCCCTCTATGGCTCTACACTCCGTACGCTGGAAGACCACCAGATCGTAAAGGGCACAGTAGTGGCCATCACGAATACTGATGTGGTATTCAATATCGGCTTCAAGTCTGACGGCCTCGTGCCACTGTCAGAGTTTCGCGATCAGGAAGAACTCAAGATCGGTGAGGCTTATGACGTGTATGTAGTGAGCAAGGAAGACAAGAAAGGCCACCTGCTGCTCAGCCGCAAGAACGCTAAGCTGCTGAAGGCATGGGAGCAGATCGTGACTGCAGCCTCTACCGGCGAGGTAGTGACCGGTCGCATCACATCCAAGACCAAGGGCGGTCTGATAGCCAATGTATTTGGCCTCGACACATTCCTCCCTGGCTCTCAGATCGACGTGAAGCCTATCACTGACTATGATGTGTACGTGGGCAAGACCCTCGAGCTGAAAGTCGTGAAGGTGAACGAAGCGATCAAGAACGCAGTAGTATCTCACAAGGCCCTCATCGAGTCTGATATCGAGTCACAACGCGAAGAGATCATCGGCAAGCTCGAAAAAGGCCAGGTACTCGAAGGTACTATCAAGAACATCACTGACTTCGGTGCATTCATCGACCTCGGCGGCGTGGATGGTCTCCTCTATATCACTGATATATCCTGGGGCCGTATCCAGCATCCTAGCGAGGTACTGCAGCTCAATCAGAAGCTCAACGTGGTGGTACTCGACTACGATGACCAAAAGAAGAGGATCTCCCTCGGCCTCAAGCAACTCCAGCCACACCCATGGGATACCCTGGATGCTGGAATCGAAGTGGGCTCTAAGGTCAAGGGCAAGATCGTCAATATCGAAGATTACGGTGCATTCCTCGAGATCACTCCGGGCGTAGAAGGCCTGATCCACGTATCTGAGGTGAGCTGGTCTTCGGCTCCTACTAATAGCCGTGAGTTCTTCAAGCTCGGTGACATCCACGAAGCTATCGTGATGACCATCGACCGCGAAGAGCGCAAGATGTCTCTGTCACTCAAGAGGCTGACAGAAGATCCATGGACCAAGATCGCTGAGAAGTTCCCTGTAGGTACACGTGTGAAGGGTACGGTGAAGAACCTGACTCCATACGGCGTATTCGTAGAGCTGGG